>JBBQMC010000008.1:0-28484 GCA_038328565.1 Candidatus Limnocylindria bacterium | reverse complement strand
TGGCGGGGTCGCGGGGGGGGTGGGCGCCGCGGTGGTGGCACGGCGCGTCCCCGGGGGGATGGGTGCGGGATTGGCGGGGGGGGGCCGGCGGCGGCCGGCAGCCCCGCTTCGGGGTGGAGGGCTACTCGCCCGGCCCCTTGCAGGCGACCGCCTGCTCCGGGGTATAGGTCGTGTAGTCCTTGATCTGGAGGCCGAGTGGCCACAGCGGATCCAGGCCGTCGACCTGCCACGACTGGAGCATGGTCTTGCCGTCCGCCGACGTGTTGTCGGCGAGGACTGGATCGAGGAGCACCGTGTTCGGCTGCGACGCCGATGGATCGGTCGTGACCGACTCGCCGTTGAGCAGCTTGAGCGCAAGGGCGACGCCCGCGCCGCCGACGGCGGCCGTGTTCGTCACCGCGGCACCCTTGAGACCGGGGTACTTCTGGTCGTCCAGCAGCTGCGCCACGAACGCGCCGAGATCGGCACCCACGATCGGGACGTACTTCTTGCCGGCGGCCTTGACCGCGTCGACGACCTGGGAGTCCATGCCGGACGTCCAGATGCCGTCGATCGTGTCGTAGTCGCCGCTGGAGATGAAGTCGTTGATGAGGTTGGTGGTCGTGGTCGGGTCCCAACCGGTGAAGACGCCGTCCTCATTCGGGACGACCTTGATGTTGGGATAGTCCTTCAGGACGTTCTTGAAGCCGATGTCGCGATCGCTGTCGGCCGGATGGCCCGCCAGACCGCGCATGTAGTAGACGGTCCCGGTGCCGCCCAGCTGATCGAACAGCCACTTGGCGCCGAGCTCCGCGTACTTCACCTGGTTGTTGTACAGGTTGTAGGTGTCCGGGTTGGTGACGTAGGCGTCGACCGACACCGTGATGATGCCGGCGGCCTTCGCCTCCTCCAGCGCCGGGTTGAGCGCCTTCGAGTCGTTCGGGTTGAACACGATCGCATCCACGCCGGCGGCGACCAGGTCGCGGAGGTCGGACAGCTGGCCCGCAGCATCGGTGTTGCGATGGATCGTCGTCAGGTCGCTGACCTGGCCGGAGGCAAGCGCCTCTGCCTTGCGGTGCAGACCTGCTCCTCGCGGAAGCCGTTGCCGACGCCGCCGCCGTTGGAATAGCCGATCGCGTAGTTACCGCCCGCCGACGCGGACGCCGAGCTGCTGCTGCCGGTGCTGCTGCTCGTGTTGCCGGTGCCTCCGTTTGAGCAGGCGCTGACGATGATCGCCAGCGCCGCGAGCGCGCCAAAGCCGCGCATCGTCCTGAGCTCCCTCATGAACCAGACTCCTTCGTGTTGTGACCGTCACCCACCGGGAAAAGGCCGTTCGCTACCGGGTTCGTTAGTGCGCCTCGTTCCGTCACCCACCTCCTCGCCGGTCGATCGCGGTGGCGACGTGCCGGGCATGCTGTCGATCTCGCGACGTGCCGCGCACGTCAGTAGGCCCCCGTCTCTTCGCTGCCCTTGGTCGCGGGCCGGCCGTTTCCAGAGCGTCGCGCGCGGAAGTCGTCGAGGATCGGCTTCGTCTGGGTCGCCCCGATCCGGGTGACGCCGAGATTCATGACCGCGATGAGGTCGTCGAGCGTCCGGACGCCCCCCGCCGCCTTGATCTGCACGTGCGGCGAGGTGACCCGCCGCATGAGCGCCAGGTCCTCGTGCGTGGCGCCGGTCGGAGCATAGCCGGTGGAGGTCTTCACGAAGTCCGCTCCCGCCGCCTCGGCGAGCCGCGAGCCGCGCTCCTTCTCGTCGTCGGTCAGGTAGGCGTTCTCGAGGATCACCTTCACGAGCGCCCCGGACTCTCGAGCGACCTCGACCACCGCCGCGATGTCACGCCGCATATCCTCGTCGCGGCCGGAGCGCAATGCACCGATCTGGATGACCATGTCGAGCTCGACAGCCCCATTCGCGACCGCGTCCCGTGCCTCGAAGACCTTCGTCGCGGTCGTGGAGGATCCGTGCGGGAAGCCCACCACCGTCCCGACCGCGACGTCGCTCCCCTCGAGGATGGCGCGCGCCCGTGCGACGTCGACCGGCCGGACGCAGACCGATGCGACGTGGTACTCGGCCGCGAGCCGGCATCCGGCCTCGATGAACGCATCGTCCAGCTCCGGCTTCAGCAGCGAGTGATCGATCGTCTTGGCCAGCTGCTGCTCGGTGATCGTGTCGACGGTGTAGGTCGGGAGGGTCGTCGCCATGGGCCTCACTTGATGTATGGCCGGAGGATGTCGCGGGCGATGAGGAAGCCGCGCTTCACGAGCTCCTCGGTCCCTTCGAAGTCACGGTCCTCGTGCTCGATGATGATGTCGCCGTCGTAGCCCGCGCGATAGAGCGCGGCGAAGATGCGCGACCAGGGCGCCTCACCGAGTCCCGGCAGACGGGGTACCTGCCAGCCGATACCCCCGGACAGCGATCCGCGTTCATACAGCCCGTCGCGGTTGATCTCCACGTCCTTCGCCTGGACGTGGAGGATGTGCGGCCCGAACTCGCGGATGAAGCGCTCCTGGTCGATCATCAGCCACACGAGGTGCGACGGGTCGTAATTCAGGCCGATGACGTCGCCCCACGTCTCGATGATCCTGCGCCAGATGTACGGCGACCAGGCGAGGTTGTTGCCGGCCGGCCACTCGTCGTCGGTGAAGATCATCGGGCAGTTCTCGATCGTGACCTTCACGCCGTGATCCTGGGCGTGCTCGACGATCGGCGGCCAAATCTCGAGCGCCCGCGCCCAGTTCGCATCGACGTGGAGCGAGGCGTCGCCGCCCATGAAGGTGTTGAAGAACGGGACCTTCATCTTCGCCGCCGCCTCGATCACGAGCTTCTGGTGCGCGATCGTCGCCTCGCGCGTCTCTCGATCCGGATGCATGGGGTTCGGGTAGTACCCGAGGCCGGAGATCGTGAGGCCGTGGGACGCCACCTCGTCCACGATCTCGGAGGCGCGAGCGTCCGAGAGGTCGGTGACGTCGATGTGGCTCGTCCCCGCGTAGCGGCGGCTCGGTCCGCGGGACGGCGGCCAACACGCGATCTCGAGGCTCTCGAATCCCTGCTCCCCGGCCCACGCGGCGACCTGCTCAAGCGGCGTGTCCGGGAACGGGGCGGTGAGAAAGCCGAGCTTCATTCGGATGCGTCCTCCACGTGGGCCGATATCATGCCGACCTCGCGACGCGCGTCCACGCCGCATCGCGCGCACTGGCCGCGATCGCGTCGCCGACGAGCATCTCATCGTGGCCGTCGACGAACGTGGGATACCCGGGGCGCTCCGCAGCGCCGTCGCTCCCCACGTCCGCGTAGACGGCGCGGAACAGGGCGCGGAACGTGTCGGCGAAGCCTTCAACGTGGCCGGCCGGCAGGAACGTGGCTGACTGCCCCGCCGCGCCCATGAGCGCCGGGTTGCGCAGCAGGATCTCGTTGGCAGCATCGCGATGGCCGATCCAGAGCTGATCGGGCTGCTCGGAGTCCCACGCCACCGCGGCCTGGGCGCCGTCGATCTCGTAGGCCAGCGAGTTCTTGCGTCCGGGGCTCAGCTGGCTGATCGCGACCGTGCCGCGTGCGCCGTTCTCGAAGCGAACGAGCACCGTGGCGATGTCCTCGGTCCCGATCTCGCGTTCGACGGCATCCGCATCGCGATCGATGCCGAACGTCTCGACCGCACCCGACGGTTGGCGTCGGCGCGGGATGAAGGTGTGGAGGTCCGCCATGACCTCGGTGATCCGCAGGCCGGTCGCGAAGGCCAGCAGGTCGAGCCAATGCGAACCGATGTCGCCCACCGCCCGCAGCGACCCGCCGAGCTCCGGCTCGAGGCGCCAGTTCCAGTCCGTCTCGAGCAGCAGCCAGTCCTGGAAATAGCGGCCGCTCACCAGGCGCACGTCCCCCAGCTGACCGTCCGCGACGAGCTCACGGACGTGGTGGTTGAGCGGGTAGAAGCGAATGTTGAAGTTGACCGCGTTCACGCGTCCGCTCGAGGCGGCGAGCTCCACCAGCTGGCTCGACTGCTCCGATGTCAGCGCCAGCGGCTTCTCGCACACGACGTGGCGGCCGGCGGCGAGGATCTCGCGCACCTGCGGGTGGTGAAGGTGGTTCGGGCTCGTCACGTGGACGACCTCGACGCGGTCGTCACGCAGCAGCTCCACGAGGCTGGGATATGCGTGTGGGACGCCGAGCCGCGCGGCGCTCGCCGTGCCCCGTTCCGGGGTCGAGCCGAGGAGGCCGAGCACCTGGACGCCGAGACGGCGGAGCGCCTCGATGTGCACGGTGCCGATGAAGCCGCTGCCGATGACCGCAGCGCCGATCTCCGCCGGCGCCCTCACCTGCCGGCACCGCGATCATCCGGAGGTCCAGATGATTCGGCGCGGCGCGTGAACGGCGGACGAAGGCATATCGGCACCTGCGCATCATACTTTCGCTTGTCAATGACAGAAGTCCCGTGGCTCGCTCGGCTGGCGGCCGCCGAGGCCGTATGATCGGGCGGATGGAAGCCCTGCCGGCGGACGCCACCCGCCATCCCGACGAGCCGGTCGGCTCGCTCGTAGCGATCCTCGACGCGATCCGGGGCGGTGGCTCGCAGTCCGGTCCGGAGCTCGTGTCGACCACCGGGCTGAGCCGCGCGGTGGTGGCGCAGCGTCTCGGCGAGCTTCGACGCCTCGGGCTCATCGCGGATGCCGAGGTTGGACCGAGCACCGGCGGCCGGCCTCCGCGACGGGTGCGGTTTCGCGCGGACGCGGGTCACCTCCTCGTCGGCGACCTCGGCGCGACGAGCATCGACGTGGCGATCACCGACCTGGACAGCCGCATCCTGGCTCATCGCGACGAACCCGCGGACGTCGGCGCCGGACCGGAGCGTTGCCTGGCGCGGATCGAGGAGCTCTTCGCCGAGCTGGTCGGGGCGACGCGAGACGTGCCTGGGCCGCTGTGGGGCGTGGGGCTCGGGGTGCCGGGCCCGGTCGAGTTCCTGTCCGGCCGACCGGTTTCGCCACCGATCATGCCCGGCTGGGACGGCTACCCGGTCCGCGAGCGTCTCGCGGACCGCTACGGCGCCCCGGTGTGGGTCGACAACGACGTGAACATCCTGGCGCTCGGCGAGTGGCGCTCCGGGATCGCGGTCGGCCACGACAACGTGATCGTGGTGAAGATCGGCACCGGCATCGGGGCGGGCATCATCTCGAACGCGCGGCTTCACCGCGGAGCCCAGGGCGCGGCGGGCGACGTGGGCCACATCCAGGTGCTCGACGCCCCCACCACTATCTGCCGCTGCGGCAACGTGGGCTGCCTCGAGGCGATCGCGGGCGGAGCGGCCCTCGCCCGCGACGGCGAGCTCGGCGCGCGTGCGCAGATGAGCGAGCGCCTCCGCGTCGCGCTCGACCAGCACGGTCGAGTCACCGCCGAAGACATCGCGCGGGCCGCCTCGTTCGGCGACGCCTACTCGATCGGCCTGCTGCGGGGTGCCGGCGAGCGGATCGGGCTCATGCTCGCCAGCCTCGTCAACTTCTTCAATCCATCGCTCGTCGTCATCGGTGGTGGCGTCGCGCTGAGCGGGGACGAGCTGCTGGCGGTCATCCGCGAGACGGTGCAGCGCAGGTCGCTCTCCCTCGCGACGCGCGAGCTCGTCATCCGCCGCTCATCGCTCGGCGCGCTGGCGGGCGTGGTGGGGGCGACCGAGATGGTGCTCGAGCAGCTCTTCTCCCGCGACGCGCTTGCACGACGCCTGGCCGCAGCCGAGGACGACCTCGCGCGCGCCGGCTAGGGCCCCGAGACCTGCTTTGACTTTCAAAGCGCCCATTCCTACGATGGCCGTTCCATGACCTCCACGCGGCGCCGAGCGCCGGACCACGAAGGTGCCATCGGCGGCGCCGAGTACCGCCGGACCCGGCGGACGCATCGGTCCCGTGGTCATGACCGCCCGCGGATCCTCCAGCTGCTCGCCACCGGCGGCAACGGCGGTGCGCAGGAGAGCTACACCGGCCTCCTCCTGCGCCTCGACCGCACCCGCTACGACGTCCGCGCCCTGTCCCTGTCGGCGGGCTCGGCGGTCGCGCGCCTCCGTCGCCTCGGCATCACCGTCGACGTCCTCGACGAGACCGATGACGAGCTCGCCATCCGCGAGCTCGCCGCCTGGCTGCGCCGCAACGAGATCGACCTCGTCCACGCCCACATGTTCCGCGCCGAGGTCGTCGGCACCCGTGCCGCGGTCGCGGCCGCCACGCCGGTGATCATGGCCACCGTCCATTCATCGCGCGTGCGCTCGACGGGCGACCAGGCCGAGCTGGCGCGGCTGACGCCGCGCATGGACCGGTTGATCGTCCCGTCGGCGAGCATCGAGCACAAGGTTCGCTGCGAGGGCCGCGACGGCGCACAGTTCAGCGTCATTCCCACCGGGGTCGACCTGTCGCGCTTCTCCAGCCCCACGCCGGCATGCACGCTGCGCGACCAGCTGCACATCCCGCGCGCAGCCTTCGTGATGGGGGTCGTCGCGAGGCTCGAGGCGGAGAAGGGCCATCGGTTCCTGGTCGAGGCCATGCCCGCGATCCTGGCGTCGGTACCGGACGCGTGGCTGCTGATCGTCGGCGAGGGTTCGCAGCACGAGGCGCTCGCCGCCCAGGTGGCCGCGCTGCCGCCCGCGGCGCGCGAGCGGGTGGTGCTGACCGGCCGCCGCGAGGACATCGCGGCGCTCACCGCGGACCTCTCGGTCGCGGTCCTGCCGTCGCTGCGCGAGGCGCAGGGGATCAGCATCCTCGAGGCGATGGCGCGCGGGGTTCCGGTCGTCGCGTCGGCGGTCGGCGGGATCCCCGAGGTCATCACCGACGGCGTCGACGGCCTGCTCGTGCCGACGGCCACCCCCGCCGCCATCGCGGAAGCCCTCATCCGCCTGGCACGTTCGCCGGAGCTGCGCGCCACGCTCGGCGCCGCCGGCCGCCGGACGGTGGAGGCGCGCTTCAGCATCGACGCCATGGTGCGGCAGGTGGAATCGGTCTATGAGGAGGAGCTGGCGCGCGCCGGCGTGCGCCCCACGGTCGGCATCGGTCCGGACGAGCCGTCAGGTGCGGGTCGCCGGCTCACCCACCCTCGCGACCGCGGCGCCCTCGAGGTGCCGCCCCGCTAGGCCAGGCGCCTCCATCAGTCGCGACGGCGGGCAACGAGCGGCCGGCCCCTCCCGAGAAGGGACCGGCCACACAAGCCGGAGCGAATGGCCGCCGGGTGACGGCCGGAATGCGCGACCGGCGCTAGGCGGCGACGCGGCGCGAGCTGTCCCCGACCCGCAGGATCGCGAGCAGCAGGATCTCGATCAGCAGCCAGCCGAAGAACGCCACGATGGCGCTGACGTCGAACACGGAAACACCGTTCGGCGAGTACTGGTTGAGGTTGAACACGCCGCGGAACGGCGCCACGAACCACTCGGAGATGTTGTAGATGCCGCTCACGAGCCCGTTGTCGGCGTTCGCGCCGAGGGCGAGCAGGATGAAGCGGATGGCGATGATGGCCAGGATGATCCCGAAGATGAGGATCACGAGTCGGCGCACGTAGTAGAGCGGCCCCGGGCTGGCGGTCGCGTAGCCGGCGGAATTCACGTTCACCGCGTTGGCCGGAGCGACCGGGGTGGCCGCCACGGGAACCTCGCGCTCGACAACACGCTCGCGCTCCACGACGCCGGTGTCATCGCTCGCGACCCGTTCGTCACGGTAGGTCATGCGAAGGATTCCTCCATTCGAGTGTTGGCGACTGCGCGGTTTGCGAGCGCCAGAGGAGCTGGAGAAGCATCCCGCGTGCCAGCGCTTGCTCGCCAGGGCCCGATCAGTCGTCGCGGGCCGATGCCTCGAACCCGTGCTCGCCGATGAGCGGCACGAAGACGACGCGCTCGATCTGCCGCATCGTGACCTCGTCGCCGCGTCGCTCGACGATGGTGAGCATCTGCCCCTCGCGCGTGCCGACCGGCATGACGAGGCGCCCGCCGTCCCGCCCGAGCTGCTCGATCAACGGCGGCGGGATCGCCGGCCCGCCCGCGGTGACGAGAATGGCATCGAACGGCGCCGCGTCCGGCAGGCCCTGCGTCCCGTCACCGACCACGACCCGCACCCGCTCCCCGTAGCCGGTGGCCCGCAGGCGCGCGGATGCCGCCGCGGCGAGCGCGTCGTGGCGCTCGATGCTGGTGACGTCGGCGCCGAGCTCGGCGAGCACGGCGGATTGGTAGCCGCTCCCCGTTCCCACCTCCAGGACGTGGGCACCACGCCAGCCACGCGGCGGCGCCGCGGCCTGGGTCATGGCCGCCACGACGTAAGGCTGAGAGATCGTCTGCCCCGAGCCGATGCCCAGGGCGCGGTCGCTGTACGCGGCGCTCGTCTCCTCGGCCCCCACGAACCGATGACGCGGGACGACGCTCAGCGCGCGAAGGAGCTCGGTGTTGGCGATGCCGCGCGCACGGATCTGCTCCTCGACCATCCGGTGCCGCGCCGCGGCATCGGTCCCGTTTCCCCCGCGCGGGTCAGGTCGCCGAGGAAAGGGGCGCCAGCGCACGCGGCTGGGCCCGTGCCGTCACGCCTGGGCGGCGCTCGGCGCCCGGCTCCGGCTGCGTCCGTTCCGCGGTCGCGGGGCGGCATCTGCCTCGCCATCCCCGACGGCGTCGTCGGTGGCGCTCGCCGCCGCGCGCGCGGATCCGTCGTCGACGGTGCCGATGGTCGCTGCGTCGAGCACGTCGTTCAGGAGCTGGTCCGCCTTGGCGCGGACGAGCTGACGCGTCTGCGCTCCGCTGCGCGGGGCCAGCAGGATGCCGACGGCAAGGCCCATGAAGAAGAACCGAATGGCAATTCGCACGCGGCTGAACATGCGCGTTGTTTCCTCAAGGTGCGTGGGTGCGATCGATGATCGCAAGAAGGATACCATCGGCCGCGTTCGCGCCCTCTCCGGCGCGTTTTTGCGCCGCCCGCTCGTGCGTTCAGCTCGCGGTAGCCTCGCTCGTGAGGTCCCGGTCCTCCATCTCCCAGGCGTGGTCGAGCGTGTGGTACGCCGTGTGGCGCAGCAGGTACGGGATCGTCCAGTTGCCGAGCGGCTGACCCGCGGCATACCAGGCACGCATCGCGTCCACGTACCGATCTCGGTGGGCGGCTCGTTTCTTCGGGGTCGACAGCTCCTCGAGCTCAGTCGGCACCTTCACCCGCTTCGAGAAGTCACCGCCCTCCGTGGCCCGGACGTGGCGGATGATGCGATCCCGGTCCCGCCCGCCGCCGCGCGGGCCGGGGCGCAGGTCCGCGGAGACGCGTGCGGCAATCTCGTCAAACTCGGCCCACGCGGCGCGCAGCAACCTCACGCCCCGCTCGAAGGTCGCCTCGTCGAACGGCACTCGATCCAGCTCGGACGGGGCGAAGGAGATGCCCCAGAAGTCGGTCGAGCCGGTGCCGGTGTACTGGCCGATCACGGTGAGCTTCGGGTCGTCGGGGAGCTCCTTGCCCAGGCCCGCGCGCTCGGCGACCCGGCGGTAGCGCGGGATGTAGTCGCGGAGCTTGGCGATCGCGGCGTCCTCGTCCCGCCCGCCCCGTTCGAGCCCGGGCCAGTCGGCGGCGTGCGCCACCGTGCGCTTGCCCTTGAGGCCCTGCTCAACGAGCACGCGGAGGTCTGAAGTCATCGCACCGCTCCTTTTCCTCAGGCCTACTCGAGCCCGTATTCCTTGATCTTGTCGTAGAGCAGGCGGCGGTAGATGCCCAGCTCGTCGGCGGCCTTCGTGCGGTTGCCGTTCGAGCGGTCCAAAGCCTCCGCGATGAGTCGCTTCTCGAGCTCGGCGACCGCGTCCTTGAAGGACGCGCCGGCGCCCTTGGAGCGGTTCGAGCCATTCGACGCGCCCGATCCAGCCGCGGTCGCCGCCTCGGCCATGCTGCCCGCCTCCTCGTCCTCGGCCTCCTCGGCGCGCCGCTTCGAGCGCTCCTCGAGGCGGGCGCGGTCCTTGGCCTCGCGGTGGTCGCCGAAGGGAAGGTGCTCGGCGGTGATGACGTTGCCGCGGGACAGGACGACGGCGCGCTCGACCGCGTTCTCGAGCTCGCGCACGTTGCCCGGCCAGTCGTAATCGGTCAGCCGCTCGAGCGCCTCCTCGGAGATCGTCGTCGGGATGGCGCCCGGCTCGTATCGGTACTTCACCAGGAAGTGCTCGACGAGGGCCGGGATGTCCTCCTTGCGATCGCGCAGCGGCGGCATGTGGATGTGGACGACGTTCAGGCGGTAGTAGAGGTCCTCGCGGAAGCGGCTCTTCTCGACCTCGGTGGCCAGGTTGCGGTTCGTGGCAGTGACGACGCGGATGTCGATCTTGATCGGCGTGTTCGAGCCGATCCGTTCGAACTCGCGCTCCTGGAGGATGCGAAGCAGCTTCGTCTGCGTGCCGAGCGTCATCTCGCCGATCTCGTCGAGGAAGATCGTGCCCTTGTTCGCCATCTCGAAGCGGCCCTTGCGCATCGCCATCGCGCCGGTGAACGAGCCCTTCTCATGCCCGAACAGCTCCGTCTCGAGCAGCGACTCGGGCAGGGCCGCGCACGACACCTTCACCATCGGGTACGGATTGCGCTTGCTGGCCCGATGGAGTGCCTCGGCCACGAGCTCCTTGCCGGTTCCGCTCTCGCCGGTGATCAGCACGGTGGCGTCCGAGGACGCGACCTTGCCGATGAGCTTGTAGACCTCGAGCATCGGCCGCGACGAGCCGACGATGCGCTCCCGCTCGGCCGCGCTCTTCCCGAGCTCGAGCCGCAGCGCCGAGACCTCGGATGCCATGTCCGCGTGCTCGAAGACGCGCCGCAGGGTGGCGAGCAGGTCATCGACCTCGAACGGCTTCGTGACGTAGTCGTAGGCGCCGTGCTCCATCGCCGTGATGGCCGTGGAGCTGCCGCCGAACGCGGTCATGACGATGACCTCGAGCTCGCCGTGCGCCTTCTTGAGCTGCTTGAGGACCGCCAGCCCGTCCTGGTCAGGGAGCTTCACGTCCATCATCACGAGGTCCGGGACGCGCTTCTCGATCTCGGCGAGTGCGGCTTCCCCGCTTGCTGCCAGCTTGACGGTGTAGCCCTCCTCGGCGAGGAGGTCCTTCAGCAGAGCGCGGATATCGGCGTCGTCGTCGACGACGAGCACGGAGCGTGCCTCAGCCAATGATGATCCTCGGATTCATTCGGGGCGCTGGATGCGGCCTCGTGACGAGGCGCGGCAGCTCTCGCAGTATACGGAGTGTCCGCTAACCGTACAAGGGGGGCAGGCCCAGCCACGCCCCAGCGTCACGAGGGGCTCGGCGCCACGCTGACGGGCACGCCCGACCCGCTCGCCGACGGGAACGGGATCGACGGGATCGGCACGACCGACGGGGCGGGAAGCAGCCGGCTCGGGATGCCGAGCCCGGCCAGGACGAGCATGAGCAGGAAGGCGACGATGACGGCGGCGACCCATGGCCGAGCAAGGCGGTCGTGGCGCGGAGGGAGCGCACCGCGATAGCCCGGGGCGCGGGACGGTCGCGCCTCGCGCGGGGTCTGCTCGTCGGTCATTGGTCTCCCTTCGGTCGCATCCGGTCATTCACGTCGCGCAACCTCGCGTCGGCCGTCGCGAGTCGCTCGCGCATCGTCGTTTCCGTCGACGCCAGGCTCGTCCGCGCAGCAGCCACGCGTGCCCGCTCCGCGCGGACGGCGTCCCGGCCGGTTACCGCCAGCGTCCAGGCCAGGAGGGCCAGCGACCCGCTGACGAGCAGGGCGAGCAGGATGACGGCTGCGTCGAGCAGTACTCCCATCGGCGCCGCGAAGGGTAGCCGATCAGCGCGCCCGGCGCATGGCGGGCACGAACGCGCCGGCCAGTCCGGCCAGTGCGCAGACGACCCCGCCGAGCATGAGGACGGTGGCCGAGCCGATGATGCCGGCCAGCCAGCCGGAGACGCCCATCGCGGCTGCCATGACCCCGAACACGAGCGCCTGCCGCGTGCTGACGACGCGCCCCATCAGGCGCTGCGGGGTGCGCTCCTGGAAGAGCGTGATCGTGGGGATCAGCCAGACCATGTTCGTGGCGCCAATGAGGAAGAAGCACGCGATCGCCAGGTACGGGCTGCTCACGAGGCCGGCGAGGATGAACGTGATCCCCATCCCCACGAAGCCGATGATCGTGAGCGGCCCCTTGCGCAGGTCGTTGCCCACCTGACCGATGACGACGCCGCCGAGCACGCTGCCGAGTGCGATGGCCGCCATCAGCAGCGAGTAGTTCTGCGGGTACGGCAGCGTGTGCTTATCCAGCACGTCCTTGGCGTAGAGGATGCTGCACACGATCTCGACCCCCACCGCGACCTGCGCCGCGCTGCTCACGATCGTGTTCGAGAACAGGTCCGCCTGGCGGGTCAGGAACTGCCAGCCCTCGGCCATCTCGCCCCAGATGACGGACGGCCGGAATGGTGCACGCGCCGGCCATTCCGACGGGAGCGTCATGCCGATGAGCAGCACCGCCGAGACGACGTAGGTGGCCGCGTCGATGACGAACGCGGCACCCACGAGCGTCGAGAGCGACGCGACGAGCACGCCGGCGACCGGGTAGCCGAGCAGGTCCGCGATCGTCTCGTTCACGGTCGAGGCGGAGTTGGCGGTGACGAGCTCGTCCTCCTCCACGATGCGGGGCACGATCGCGTTCTTCGCCGGCCGGAACAGGATGCTCACGGTCGCCACGAGGAAGGCGAGGATGTAGACGAGGATGATGTTCACCATCAGCGCCAGCGGAACGAGGGCGACGAGCCCGGCGCGGACGACGTCGCACACGATCATCGTCACGCGGCGGTCCCAGCGGTCGACGAGCGCGCCGGCCAGCGGGCCGAGGAACACGTTCGGCAGCACGGTGGCGAGGAACGTGAAGCCAACCTGGAGGCCGCCGTAGGGCGCCACGATGAAGGCGAGCGCCAGCTGGTGGACGCGATCGCCGAAGAACGACACGAGCTGCGCCATCCAGAGCAGCGAGAAGTTCCGGTTGCGGGCGAGGACGAGGTAGGGCGACTGCGCGCGACCCGTGCCCGCGCGCGGCCGAGGCTGGGTGGCCGAGGCCGCACCGGTCTGGGCGTAGCCCACGCCCGCACCGAACTGGTCTGCCGGCGAGGCGCGGATGGGAGTCGCGCCCAGCTGCACGCCGGCGCGCACCGGCGCGTCGACGCGGGTCATGGCGTAGACGATCGCCCACATGATGCCGAGCGCCAGCAGCACGTCGCCGATACTCACCACGTCGCGGATGAGCGGCAGCGGGATGGGGATGACGTCGCCGAACAGGCCGCCGCGGGCGATGAACGTGCTCACCGAGCCGGTGGCCATGAGCTCGTGGAACGGGTCGCGCGCAAGCGCGGAGGCGTTGAAGCCCGCGGCATTGAAGGCGCCGGACCAGACCGGCATGAGGCCACGGTTGAGGATCACCGCCAGCGCATTGAGGCCGATGCCGATCGAGGCGACCTGGAGCCCGGGCACCTGCCAGTTCCCCCACAGCCAGGCGAAGAGGAGGACGTACACCCCGGTGAAGGCGATCCCCGCGATGGTCGACGTGCCGCCATTGGACGGGTCGTGGAGGTTGACCGCCACGATCCGCAGCGCCAGCGCGAGGCCGAGCAGCCAGATCCAGCGCAGCCTGAGGTCACCGATGCGGGGAATGCCGCCCCCCGCCAGCGCGCCGGCGATGATCGCCAGCGCGATGGCGCTAAGGAACATCGTCGGAGGCGAGCACGGGTCGTTGCGCGACTGGCGCGTCGCGCGGGTCTTCCTGGTGGAGCATGGTCGGCAGGGCGTCGTCGGCGGAGCCGCGCCGGTCCAGCGTCTCGCGGTCAAGGCCCACGAGGATCGGTACGATCTCCGGGTCGAACTGGATGCCGGAGAACTTCTCAAGCTGCTCGACCGCCTGCGCATGGGTGAGCGGCGTCTTGCGATACGGGCGTGAGCTCGTCATCGCCTCGTACGCATCCGCGATGGTCATGATCCGGGCGCCGAGCGGGATGTCGAGCGCCTCGAGGCCGTCCGGGTAGCCGGACCCGTTGATCCACTCGTGGTGCGCGCGGATGAGCGGCGCCTCCTTGGAGAGCTGGCTCGCCGGCGCCACGATCTCCGCCCCGATCGTCGGATGCTGGTTCATGAGCACCCGCTCCTCACGCGTGAGCGGCCCCTCCTTGAGGAGGATGTTGTCGCGGATGCCGATCTTGCCGATATCGTGGAGCAGCCCCGCCCACTTGATGCGCTCGACCTCGTCCTCCGGCAGGTGCATGACGCGGCACATCGCCTCGGAGATGTGGCTCACCCGGTTGCTGTGGCCACGCGTATACCGATCGCGCGCGTCGACCGCGTTCGCGAGCGCCGCGATCGTCTGCTCGAACAGCTCGCGTGTCTCGACGTACCGGCTGTACGCCAGGCGCGTCGTGAAGAGCGGAACCACGAAGAGCGGGGTCGCCCACCAGCCCACCCCGTTCGGGAGCTGGAAGATCTGCGCCATTAACCACGCGAGCGGAGCCAGAGCGAAAAGGCTGGCTGTGATTCCACGGATGTCTTGAAGCCAAATGGTCGTGAAGGGAACGCCTGATCGTAGGTGAACGACGCCAACCGCCAGGACCGTATTAATGGCGTAGTAGACGCCTGAGGCGATCAAAAAGACGAAGAAGTCGAAGATCGGATTCGGGCCTACCGCCTGATCCCAGAAATGCCGCGCGACCACGAAGAACAGGCCTGCGCAAAATGCGGCAATGGCAAAGATCGAATGGTCGTTCAGCATCCCATACCATGGAACGCGGCCGCGAATTTCGCGTGTATCGAACGTCCCGACGATGGCCACTACTACTGCCGCGAACGGGCCGCCCAAGAGAAGCGCTGCCATCAACGTGGCGAAGCTCGAGGACAACAGAGTTCCCCGAGGCATGCGCACGGGGAGTGCGCTCGCGACGAACGTCATCCCACTCCAGAACGCCAGCCCGCGCCAATCGACGATTACTGGTCCAAGTGGGAAGAACAGAATGGCCGCCGCGACACAGATGGTCGCGACGGCCGCGGTTGCGAAGATGAAGAGGCGGAGGCGTGCAGTCAACGCGGCGTCATGTCAGATTCGACTAGCGTCGCGATGGTAGCACGCGTGCCTACCAAGCCCGGACTGATGCTCCTCCCGCCAGCGCTAGCATTGCTAGCCCGGCGAGTGAGGTCAGTAGAGCCAGTAGACGGGACCCATGAATTCTCACGGGAGCCTCCTATCCTGGGACTACCAGCCCCGAGCTGAGTTCTTGCTCATCAGAAGGTGCCCTCTTCTAATAGCAGTGATGGATACAACCGACACACTCCGGTTGCGGAACGGTCGGTTGCACTACATGCTCCCCTGCCGGCCCAAGTGCCCACGTTCAGCCGGAGGATCGACGCATCCCACGTATAGTTGACTAGCGCTCCGGAAGAACCAAAGTACTAGTACGCAGGCAACTCTACGTCCTGGCTGGCTCGAAGTCAATAGGTGCGCGTCTGTCTAGCCACGGTGGTCAAATATGAATGGACATGGGCACGCCAAACTGCTTTAGGGCGCCAGCTAGGTCAGCTGATGGTGGCTCGTCCAGCTCAGCGCGAAGCTTCCTCGCATATCGAGTTATCACCTCCCGTGCCGCGATTCGTCGCCCTGACGACGACAGCCGTTCTGCAATCGCGAGGTAGGCTTGCTCGTCGAATTCGTCTAGGGAGATAAGCGCCGACGCCGCCCGAATCGCGAGGTCGTCGCCTATCGCCGAACTTCCGACGGTCGCTAGCGGCAGAAGCGTGTGGCGAACTTCGGCATGTATCTGAGGTTGGACTCTCCCGACCCAATCTTCGTACCGCAGGTCCGCAAGGAACTCACCGCGAATCAGTCCCACCATTCGCTCGATCGCATCCCGCACGATGTGGGGCGAAGTTGAGTCGCGAACGCGCGCGCCGAGGCGCCGGAATTCGTCCAGATCCGTAGCGACGAGATTTGGTTGGAGGGAGACCAGGCCGCCGTCGACTCGATGTAGGGAGGAGTCTCTCCATCGCGGTAATTGGGTTCGAAAGAGCGGCGGAGCATATAGACGGTCTGGTTCAGGCTGTTCGTTGCGGCGCTCGCCGACGACTCAGGCCAGAGAACTTCCAGCACCGCGTCGCGCGTCAATGATCTGTTCTGGTAGGCGATCAGAAGACCCAGAAGAAGCCGGCTACGTTGCCGCCCGATGACGTCTGGAGATGCGTCCCACGATCCGCGGTGTATCTGCATCCGGCCGAACGTCCGCACGAAAACGCGCGCCGCTTGAGCCTGGATCAGTGACCGGCGCAGGTCCGCAACGTCCTCGCCCTCAACCTCGGCCAGCACCTGCACCAATGACTTCGATGGGAATCGGCCTAGCTGCGCAATTGCGATCTGCCTCGGGGCCCGGTCCATTAGCGGCAAGATCCGGGCGACATGGTCGCGCCAGAATTCTGGATCGGCCTGAAGAAGACGCTCGACTTGGACTGCGCCGCCCATCCCCGCGACGAGCGTCGGCAGGACCGGCAGCAGTCGTCGGATCCAATGGCGCACGAACCGAAGGGTTTGAGAATCGGGTATTCCGCTGAGGGCTGAAATAGCCGTTGTGGCAGCCTCTGCCGGGTCATGGTCGATCTTTAGGACGGCTAAGCGGACCTCGTTGATCTGTCGGTCCCTGGTCGCCCCCTTCGCACTCCAATAGTCCAATCGGGCGTGCACGCGCGAGCATGCGCCACGGCATTTGCCCAGGAGATGTGCGGCAATCGCATCCGTAACCGCATTTGCGGGCTCGTCCCGAGGGTCTGACGGCAACTCGACCAAGATTCGCTCAGCCTGCTCGACGTCCTGGCGAGCGCTGCCCTCGAGGTAGTAGGCCTCGATCAGGGTCGCACGCGCTGTACCGGAGAGAGCACCCATCCAGTCCGGATCGTCCAAGAGCGGTTCTAGGCGTCCGCGCGCGCCGGCGAAGTCGCCGCGATAGAGATCGATTGACGCCCGGGAAATGACAGCTTCCGCGAATGGTCTCTGCCATGGCGCCGTGTTGCGGAGTGCTCGTTCCGCATAAGTCTCGGCGGCGTCCACGTCACCCAAACCGAGGAGGGTCTGGACCAACTCAGAATTGTCGGAATGTGGATTCTTGCCGAGCTCCTCCCAGAAGGCGGCCGCCAACTCCAAGTTGCGGCGGCTCTCTGCAAGGCGGCCCATCCGGCGATCGAGCAATCCGACGTTGTGGCGAGCGATGGCGACGAAGTGGTCCCAGCCCCGCCGGGAGGCCTGGATCGCTATGCGCCGGCAGACGCGCGCGACCCCGGGGAGGCCGGCCTCCAGCCAGGTCCTAGTTACGGCGAGGTTACCCTCCAGTCGGAGGCGCACATCATCCGCGTCGTCTGGAACGAGCGAAAGGCCCTCTTCGGCAATTGATGCAGCTCGATTGAGCTCCCCGTGCGCCGTCAGGACGTTGCTCAGCTTTACGCAGCTCAGGGCTTCCATGCGCGCGTCGCCCTTGCGGTGGAAGAACTTGCGGGCACGCTCCAGCGTGATGAGCGCCGGCTTCCAGTCGCCGCGCATGCCGAGCGTCTCACCCCAGAGCAGGGAGAGGCGCGCGTTGGAGCGGATGGCGTCCTGGGGGATCTGCTGGAGCCATTCGTCGACGAGACCGAGGCGACCGCCGGCGACGACGTCCTCGCCGTAGCGCGCGATGAGGCGAGACGCCTGGGAGGTGAGCCCGGCCGCGAGGTAGTGGTGGATGGCATCGGGCCATTGCGAGGTCGTCTCGTAGTACGAGGCTGCATGGATGTGGAGGCCGACGACCTCCGCCTCGGTCCGTTCATGCTTCAGGCAGCGCTCGAGGAAGTCGCGGAACAGGCCGTGGTACCGGTAGCGGATGGTCTCCGGGTCGAGGCGATACGTGAACAGGCCGCGCTGCTCGAGCTCGTTCAGGAGCTTGCGGCCATCGAGCACGCCCGTCATGCGCTCGGCGAGCTCCGGGGTGATCTGGGTCAGGATCGACGTGCAGAGCAGGAAGTTGCGGGTCTGATCGGTCTGCTGGTCGAGCACCTCTTCGGCCAGGAAGTTGAAGAGGTCGCTGTCGCGGGTTGCGGTGATCGACTCGATGAAGGCGCGCCGCTCCTCGCGCGTCTTTCGCTCCCGCAACGAGACCTCGATGAGCTGGAGGCTCGCGGCCCAGCCCTCCGTGCGTCGCTCGATCTCGATGAGCTCCTGCGGGTCGAGCGGATCTCGGTAGACCTCATCGAAGAGGAGGCGAATCTCCTCCTCGTTGAAGCGCAGCGCATCGGTCCGCAGCTCGGCATAGCCGGCGTGGGTGGTGAAGCGCGCGAACTGGAGCTGCGGCTTTGCACGCGCGAGGAACAGGAAGCGGCAGTTCGCCGGCGCGTCACGGAGCATCTGGTTCCAGAAGGCGCGGACCTCAGTGACGCTCGCCACGAACTGCCAGTCGTCCACGATAAACGTCGCGGGCTCGCGAATTCGCTCGTTCAGCTCGCTGATGAGGTACGCCGTCACCGTCGCCCGACCGGTGGCCGATGCGGCGCCGATCTGCTGGAGGATGGAGTTCGTGCGGCGCCCGAACCCCTCATGGCGCTGGCTGACCGCCTCGATGAGGTAGCTGATCTGGAGCGACCAGTCACGGTCGTTGCGGTCCAGCTTGTACCAATAGCAGTCGAAGGGAACCTCGCGCTCCCACTGCCAGATGAGCGTCGTCTTGCCGTAGCCCGCATCCGCCGCGATGACCATGGCTCGGCCGCTCGCGTGCTCGTTCAGCCAGTCGATGAGCCGCCCGCGCCGGAGCGTGGGGTTGACGAAATGGGGCGACAGGACCTTGTTATGAACGAGCGGGTAGACGTTGGCGATCTCTGGCTCCGGCACGCTCGGATCCCTTCTGCCCGCGCTGGCTGCTCCGTGGCCCGCCACTCTAGGGGGAGGCGATTATCGACGCCTTATCGGCCACGTGTCACGGACCGATGTGGACCTGAGCCGCGGGGCAGCCGGCGAGGATGAGGGCGTTCAGCGCGACGGCCGGCAATCGCGTACGGGTCGACATGCCGCCTGGAGCCGCGCGACGCGCGGCCTGTGACACAGCGCCGACCCGGTAGCATGCGGAGTGCATGCGCGCCTTCATCGGTCTCGGTGGCAACGTCGGGGACGTGCGCGCGACGTTCGCCGCCGCCGCCCGCCAGCTGCGCACGATCGGCGACCTGCTTCGCGCCTCGAGCCTCTACGCCTCGGCCCCACGCGACTTCGTCGACCAGCCGGAGTTCACGAACGCCACGGTCGAGCTCCAGACCGATCTCACCGCCGCGCAGCTCCTCTTCGAGCTCAAGCGCCTCGAGCATGCGCTGGGGCGTGATCCGCAGGGCGTGCGGTTCGGGCCGCGCGCGCTCGACCTCGACATCCTCTCGCTCGACGGACGTTGCGTCGAGGACGTGGAGCTGCCGCTGATCGTGCCGCATCCGCGGCTTCACGAGCGGCGGTTTGCGCTCGAGCCACTCGCCGAGCTGGATCCGGGCCTGCGGCCCTGGCGCGGCTGCGCCGACGTCCGGCGCGACGTGACCGTCGCCGACCTGCTGGCGACCGTGGCGGACCAGGACGTGCGACGCGTTGGCGAGGCGGACTGGGCCGACCCGCAGGCTCCCTCCGCGGGGTGGAGGACGTCCAACTAGCCTAGAGGCGAACCTTCGGCGGGTTGTGGTGATCCCACATGTGGACCGTGTCGAGGAAGCGGACCATCCCGCGGCTGTAGCTCATCACCACCGAGTGGGTCCGCGCCCCGCCGCCGAAGAAGCGAACGCCGCGGAGCAGCTCGCCGTCGGTCACGCCCGTGGCGCAGAACACGACGTTGTCGCCGGGTGCCAAATCGTTCGTGAAGTAGACGCGCTCCGTGTCGTCGACGTCGACGCCCATGCGCCGCGCACGCTCCTTCTCCTCGTCGGAGCGCCACGCGAACTTACCCTGGATCTCCCCACCGAGGCACTTGAGGGCGGCGGCGGCCAGCACGCCCTCCGGCGCGCCGCCGGTCCCCATCACGGCGTGGATGCCGGTACCGGAGACCGAGGCGTTGATGCCCGCGGTCAGGTCACCGTCCGAGATGAGCTTGATGCGCGCCCCGGCTGCCCGGACCTCGGTGATCAGCCCCTCGTGGCGCGGGCGGTCGAGGATGACGATCGTGATGTCCCAGACGTTGCGGCCGAGCGAGTCCGCGATGGTCTGGACAGTTTTCGCGACGGGATCGTCGATGCTCACCTTGCCGGCCGCCGACGCGCCGACGATGAGCTTCTGGAGATAGGTGTCCGGCGCGTGCATGAGCCCGCCCGGCTCCGCCGCGGCGAGGACGGCGGTGGCGTTCGGGGAGCCCGTCGCCACGAGGTTCGTGCCCTCGAGCGGATCGACCGCG
Source organism: Candidatus Limnocylindria bacterium (assembly GCA_038328565.1). Lineage (GTDB taxonomy): Bacteria > Chloroflexota > Limnocylindria > QHBO01 > QHBO01 > JAICQM01. The sequence goes on along the minus strand of JBBQMC010000008.1, from coordinate 8,140 downwards.
ATGTCGACGTGCGTCGCCGCCTCGGGGTTGCCCACCTTCTCGCCGATGTAGAGCATGGGCGCCTCGTCGCGCTCGCCCTCGCCGATGACGATGGTGCCGCTGATGTCCGACTCCTCCATGGCGCGGCGCATCGCCTCGACCGCGGCCATGTCGGCGCCATCGCGGTCGCCGCGTCCCATGAGCCGTGCCGCGGCGATCGCGCCGGCCTCGGTGGCCGCGACCGCTTCGACGCTAATCAGCTTGTCCATCGGTGCCAGGGCTCCATCGGTCTAATGCCGGAAGTGGCGGCGGCCGGTGAAGACCATCGCCATGTGGTGACGGTCGGCGACCTCGATCGCCATCTCGTCGCGGATGCTGCCGCCGGGCTGGATGATGGCGGTCACGCCGGCCTGTGCCGCGATCTGGATGCCGTCGGGGAACGGGAAATAGGCGTCGGACGCCATGACGGAGAGCGGGGCCCGCTCGCCGGCCTTGCGGAGCGCCACCTCGACGCTCACGACCCGCGACGGCTGCCCGGCGCCCATCCCGATCATGGCGTGCTTCTTCGCCAGCACGATGGCGTTGGACTTCACGTGGCGCACCGCGCGCCACGCGAACAGCAGGTCGGTGAGCTCCTCGAGCGTCGGACGGCGCTGCGTCACGACCTGGAGCTTGTTCCGATCCTCCTCCAGGTTGTCGAACGTCTGGACCAGCAGCCCGCCGCCGATCCGCTTGAAGTCGAAGTTGCCGATCCCCATCTCCGGGCCGTCCGCGTCGTTCGGCGGCACCTCGATGATCTCGAAGCCCTTCTTCGTCCGCAGGATCTCCAGCGCCTCGGGCGTGTACGCCGGCGCGACGATCGCCTCGAAGAAGCCTGGCCGGATCGCGCGTGCCGCCTGCTCGTCCACGGTCCGGTTGGCACCGATGATCCCGCCGTACGCGCTCACGCTGTCGCCCTCCAGGGCGAGCCGGAACGCCTCCGCGAGGTCGACCACGCTGGCCAGGCCGCACGGATTGCCGTGCTTCACGATGCAGACCGTGGGCGTCTTGAAGTCGCTCGCGATCGCCCACGCCGCGTCGAGGTCGAGCAGGTTGTTGAACGAGAGGTCCTTGCCCGCGATCTGGTGCGCGCGGCTGATCGAGGTGCGCCGCTGGCCCGGATCGGCGTAGAAGGCGCCGACCTGGTGCGGGTTCTCGCCATAGCGCAGGTCGGCCTTCTTCTCGACCACCATCGTCAGGCGGCTCGGGAACAGCATCCCCGCCTGCGCGTTGAGGTAGCTGGCAATCTGCGCGTCGTACGCAGCGGTCAGGGCGAACGCCTCCGCGGCGAGCTTCTGCCGCGTCTCGGGGCTGACCGATCCGGTGGCCTTGAGGTCTCGCAGGACCGATGCGTACTGGGTGGGGCTGCTCACCGCGGCCACGCCCGGGAAGTTCTTCGCCGCGGCCCGGAGCAGGGCCACGCCGCCGATGTCGATCTGCTCCAGCGCCGCGTCGAGGGTCGCGTCCGGCGTCCCCACCGTGTCGGCGAACGGGTAGAGGTTGACGACGACGAGGTCGATCTGCTCGATCCCGTGCTCCGCCAGCTGGGCGAGGTGATCCGGCTGGTCGCGGCGGGCGAGGAGGCCGGCGAAGATCGAGGGGTGGAGGGTCTTGACGCGCCCGCCCAGGATCTCGTTCGTCTCGGTCAGGTCGGCGACCGGCCGCACGCCGGGAATGCCCTGCTCGGTGAGGTGGGCGCGCGTGCCATCGGTGGCGAAACACTCGATCTTCGCGTCGACGAGCCCGCGAGCGAGCTCGACGATCCCTTCACGGTCCGAGACGGAGAGGAGGGCGCGCAATCGACAACCTCGCTGTGGTTCGATGGAGTGTGGGCGGGTTCGGTGACGGTGCGTCGGGGGACCGATTATAGGCACGCGGCAGCGGTCGAGGCCATGATCGGACCATCGAGAGGGCCACGATCGCGGCGCGCCGGATCGGCCGCTATACTCCGCCCGCTATGGGGATGCTCTTCCAGTCCGTCGACACGTTCTCGTTCCCCGACCTCTTCACGCTGCTGTGGGTCGGGGCGCTGCTCATCGTGGCCGGCGCGATCGTGATCTACAACACCGCGCAGCGGCGCTACCGCCGCTACCCGACGATCCTGGCGCTCCACGAGTGGGTCTTCTGGGCGATCGTCGCGACGTGGGGCATCGTCCCGCTGCTCGTGATCATCCACGTGCCGCTGCTGCTGATCCTGCTCGTCATCGTGCCGGGGATGGTGATCGCCGCGTACGCCGCGTTCGCCCGCTTCCCGCCGCTCATCGCCGAGTCGAATGACGAGATCCGTCGCCAGCGCTACGTTCCGCCTCCGCGCCGCGATGCACGGGAGCGGCCGCGGCCAACGCCTGCCGGGCGTCGCCGCAAGCATCGCTGACGGGACCTGACCGGGCGAGCCCGGGTCAGTTGACCGTCGTCGAGCCGCCCGGCGTCGGCAGCGCGCGCGGCGCACGGGCCGCCTCCGCGACGCCGTTGAAGGTCAGGGCGCCGTCGGCCGCGTCGACGACCACCGTCGTCCCGGGTTGGAACTCGCCGGCGAGCATGTGCCGTGCGAGCGGATTCTCGAGCTCGCGCTGGATGGCGCGCCGCAGGGGCCGGGCGCCGTAGACTGGGTCATAGCCCTCGCGCGCGAGGAGCCCGAGCGCGGCATCGGTCACGTCGAGGGTGAGTCCCGCCTCCGCGACGCGTCGCCCGAGGCCGGCGACGAGCAGGCCGACGATCTCGCGCAGCTGCGCCTCGTCGAGCGGCCGGAACACGATCACCTCGTCGATGCGGTTGAGAAACTCGGGCCGGAAGTGGTCGCGCAGTTGGTCGCGGACCCGCGCCGCCGCCTCGTCGAAGGCGGCGGCGCCGCGGTCGCCGGCCTCGATCAGTGCCGCTGAGCCGATGTTGCTGGTCATGATGATGACCGTGTTCTTGAAGTCGACCGTGTGGCCCTGGGCATCGGTCAGCCGCCCGTCGTCGAGGAGCTGGAGCAGGACGTTGAAGACGTCGGGGTGCGCCTTCTCGATCTCATCGAAGAGGACGACCTGGTACGGCCGGCGGCGGACCGCCTCGGTGAGCTGGCCGCCCTCCTCGTAGCCGACGTAGCCGGGCGGGGCGCCCACGAGGCGGCTGACGGCGAACTTCTCCATGTACTCGCTCATGTCGATGCGGACCATGGCGTTCTCGTCGTCAAAGAGGAACTCGGCCAGGGCGCGGGCGAGCTCGGTCTTCCCGACCCCGGTGGGTCCGAGGAAGATGAACGAGCCGATAGGCCCCTTCGGGTCCTTCAGGCCGGCACGAGCCCGACGGATGGCGTCGGACACGGCCATCACGGCCTCGTCCTGGCCGATGAGACGTGCGTGGAGCCGATCCTCCATGCGCAGCAGCTTCTCCGCCTCGCCCTCCATCAGGCGTGAGACGGGGACGCCGGTCCAGCGCGCGACGACCTCGGCGATGTCGTCCGCATCGACCTCCTCCTTCAGGAGCAGCGAGCCGCCCGCCTTCAGCGCCTTGAGCTGCTCCTCCTGGTCGGCGAGCTGCGCGGTCAGCTCGTTGGCGCGGCCGTACTTGAGCTCGGCGGCCCGCGCGTAGTCGGCCGCGCGCTCGGCGGCCTCGATCTCCGGCGTGAGCCGCTCCAGCTCCTCGCGGGTGCCGCGGATGCCCGCGACGACCTCCTTCTCGCGCTCCCAGCTCGACTTCATGACGTCGCCGCGCTCGCGGAGGTCCGCGAGCTCGCGCTCGAGCGCCTCGAGCCGCGCCCTGCTCGCCGCGTCCTTCTCCTTGCGCAGCGCCTCGCGCTCGATCTCGAGCTGCATCCGGCGCCGCTCGATCTCGTCGAGCTCGGCGGGCATCGAGTCCATCTCCATCCGAAGCCGGGACGCGGCCTCGTCGACGAGGTCGATCGCCTTGTCCGGCAGGAAGCGCTCGGTGATGTAGCGATTGCTCAGCACCGCCGCGGCCACGAGGGCGGAGTCGGTGATCCGGACGCCGTGGTGGATCTCGTAGCGTTCCCGCAGGCCGCGGAGGATGCTGATCGTGTCCTCGACGTTCGGCTGGTCGACGATGACCGGCTGGAAGCGACGCTCGAGCGCGGCGTCCTTCTCGATGTGCTTGCGGTACTCGTCGAGCGTCGTGGCACCGATGCAGTGGAGCTCGCCGCGCGCCAGCATGGGCTTCAGGAGGTTCGAGGCATCCATCGCGCCCTCGCTCGCACCGGCGCCGACGACGGTATGGAGCTCGTCGATGAACAGGACGATCTGCCCCTCCGACTCGGTGACCTCCTTGAGCACGGCCTTCAGGCGCTCCTCGAACTCGCCGCGGTACTTCGCGCCGGCGATGAGCGCGCCGAGGTCGAGAGCCACGACCCGCCGGTCGCGCAGGCCGTCAGGGACGTCGCCGCGCACGATGCGCTGGGCCAGGCCCTCGACGATCGCCGTCTTCCCGACACCCGGCTCGCCGATGAGCACCGGGTTGTTCTTGGTGCGGCGGCTGAGGACCTGGATGACGCGCCGGATCTCCTCGTCACGGCCGATCACCGGGTCGAGGACGCCGCGCCGGGCGAGATCGGTCAGGTCGCGCCCGTACTTGTCGAGCGCCTCGTAGGTCGCCTCGGGGTTCTCGCTGGTCACGCGCTGGTTCCCTCGGATCTGGGTGAGCGCCTCGAGGACGCCGGCCGGCGTGGCGCCGGCGGCGGCGAACGCCCGCGCGGCGCTCGAGTCGCCGACGTCAAGGATGGCGAGCAGGAGATGCTCTGTCGAGACGTAGTCGTCGTGCATCCGCTCCGCGATGGGATGCGCATCCGAGAGGACGCGGCGCGCCTCGTTGCCGAGGGTCAGCTGGGCGGCCTCCCCCTGCACCTTCGGGAGCTTTGCGAGCTCGGCCCGGAGCGCGTCCGCCACGGACGCCTGACCGATGCCCATCCGCTCGAGCACGGCCGGCACCACGCCGTCAGCTTGCTCGACGACGACGAGCGCGAGGTGCGCGGCCTCGAGCTGCGGATTGCCGTCGCGCTCGGCGAGCGCCTGGGCATCGACGATGGCCTCGCGCGCGCGGGTCGTGAAGCGTTCGATGCGCATCGGCGCTACCTCCGCGGCTCCGGCTGCGGATGCGCCGTCGCGAACTCGGCGAAGTCGGCGCGGGCCACGTCGTCGAGCTTCGGCAGCACGACGCGCGCCGTGACCACGAGGTCCCCCTTCTCGCCGCCGCGCTTCGGCATGCCGCGCCCGGGAACGTGGATCTGCTGCCCGTTCTGGGTGTTCGGTCGGATGCGCAGCTTCACCCTGCCGGTCGGCGTCCGGACGGGCACTTCCGCGCCGAGGAGCGCCTCGGACAGGGCCAGTGGCAGCTCGGTGTGGAGGTCAGCGCCCTTTCGCTCGAACTGCGGATCCGGCGCGATGCGGACGGTGATCACGAGGTCGCCGGCCGCGCCGCCATTCGCCCGCACTCCGCCGCGCAGCTTGATCTTCGCGCCATCGCTGACGCCGGCCGGGATCTTCACCTCGAGCCGGCGACCGCCGACCTCGACCATGCGCGTCGTGCCGCGCATCGCCTCCGCCAGGGTGATCCCCGCCTCGCCGGTTGCGGCGGGCGCGCGGGTCACGGTCCGCTGGGCCGGCCCGCGTCCGCCGAGGTCGTAGAGGTCCTCGAACCCGCCGGCCGAGCCGGGGCGCCCGGTGGCGAAGCCGCCGGCATCGGTCTCGAAGAAGGCGCGGAAGAAATCACTGAACCCGCCGCCCATCTCGTCGGGTGACACGGTGCGGTAGGTCCACCGCGTCCCGCCGGGGGCGCCGCCGAATCCGCCCCAGCTCGAGGCCTGGTTCGGGTCGAATCCGGCCTGCTCGTATGCCTGCCAGTTCGAGCCGAGCTCGTCGTACTGCTTGCGCTTCTCGGGGTCCGACAGGACGGCATGCGCCTCGTTCGCCTCCTTGAAGCGCCGCTCGGCGTCGGGGTCCCTGTTGGTGTCCGGATGGAGCTCGCGGGCCAGCTTGCGATAGGCCTTCTTGATCTCGGCCTGCGTCGCCGACTTCGGGACGCCCAGGATCGCGTAATAGTCCTTGTACTCCATCTGGACGCGTTCTCGCCCCGAACCGGCTAGGCGGTGCCGGCCGGTGGCTGTGGCTGCCGGCGCGTGACCGGCTCGGCGGCCACGGGGGCCTCCGTCGCCGGCTTCCGCGGTCGACGTGGCCGCGCGGTCGCCCGACGCTGGCGCTGGTCGCGCTCCGCCTTGATGCGGGCCGCCGGCCGCGGCGCATCGATGAGGGCCTCGGCCAGGACCTGGTCCATCGTCTCGACGGGCACGATCCGCAGCTGCGTCCGCACCTCCTCCGGCACGTCGACGAGGTCCTTCTCGTTCCGATGCGGGATGAGCACGGTCTTCACGCCGGCGAGATGCGCGGCGAGGAGCTTCGACTTCAGCCCGCCGATCGGCAGGACGCGGCCACGAAGGGTGATCTCGCCGGTCATGGCGAGGTCACGACGCACCGGCCGGCTGGAGAGGAGGCTGGCCATGGCGGTCGCCATGGTGACGCCGGCGCTCGGGCCGTCCTTCGGGGTCGCCCCCGCCGGCACGTGGATGTGGATCGTCTGCTTCTCGAACGAGGCGGGGTCGATCCCCAGCTCCCGTGCCCGGGCCCGGACGTAGCTGAGGCCGGCACGCGCCGACTCCTGCATCACGCTGCCGAGCTGGCCGGTGAGGATGAAGTCGTCCTTGCCGTCCATCCGCGTCGCCTCGACCTGGACGATGTCGCCGCCCGCGTCGCTGACGACGAGGCCGGTCACCATCCCGATCGTGTCCTCCGCCTCGAGCTCGCCGTATTCGAAGCGAGCGGGTCCGAGGTAGTCTTCGAGTGCCTCGGGAACGACCGTGACCTGCACGGTGGCGTCGTCGGCCACCTTGCGCGCCACCTTGCGGGCGACGTTCGCGATCTCGCGCTCGAGGTTGCGCACCCCTGCCTCCTTCGTGAAGGCCTGGATGAGGCGGATGAGCGCCCCCTCGGTGAGGGTCAGGTTCGCATCGGTCAGGCCGTGCGCCTCGACCTGCTTCGGGACGAGGAAGCGCTGCGCGATGCCGAGCTTCTCGAGCTGCGTGTAGCCGGGGAGCTGGATGACCTCCATCCGGTCGCGCAGCGCCGGCGGGATCGTGTCGAGCATGTTGGCGGTGGCGATGAAGAGCACCTTCGACAGGTCGAACGGCACCTCCAGGTAGTTGTCCTGGAATGTGTTGTTCTGCTCCGGGTCGAGGACCTCGAGCAACGCGCTCGAGGGATCGCCGCGGAAGTCCATGCCCACCTTGTCGATCTCGTCGAGCATGAACACCGGGTTCGCGCTGCCGGCGGTCTTGATGCTCTGGATGACGCGGCCGGGCAGGGCGCCGATGTACGTTCGCCGATGGCCGCGGATCTCCGCCTCGTCGTGGATGCCCCCGAGGCTCATGCGGACGAACTTGCGACCCATCGCCTTCGCGATGCTCTTGCCGAGGCTCGTCTTGCCGACGCCGGGCGGACCGACGAAGAGCAGGATGGGGCTGCGGATCTTGTCGGCCAGCTTGCGCACGGCCATGTACTCGGTGATCCGCTCCTTCGGCTTCTCGAGGCCGTAGTGATCATCGTTGAGGATCCGCTCCGCGTCGGCGAGGTCGAGGTTGTCATCGGTGTCGACGCCCCAGGGCAGGCTGACGAGCCAGTCAACATACGTGCGGATGACGCCCTGCTCGGGCGAGGCCGACGGGATGCGGGCCATGCGGTCCACCTCCTTGAGGGCCTTCTCCTTCACCTCGTCGGGCATCGCCGACTCCTCGACCCGGGTGCGCAGCTCGCCGGCCTCGGCGATCGCCGGGTCGTCCTCGCCCAGCTCCTTCTGGATCGCCTTCATCTGCTCGCGCAGGATGTACTCGCGCTGGGTCTTGTCCATCTCGGACTTGACCTCGGACTGGATGCGGCCCTTCAGCTCGAGGACCTCGATCTGCTTGGCGAGGAAGGCGCCGACCTTGCGCAGTCGCTCCGGGACGTCGATCGTCTCGAGCAGTTCCTGCCGCAGCTCGGTGTCCATGTCGGGGCTGTAGGCCACCATGTCGGCCAGCAGCCCGCCCTCGCTGATGTTGCGTGCCGCGACCGCCACCTCCGGCGGGACCGATGCGCCCGAG
>JBBQMC010000007.1:0-28902 GCA_038328565.1 Candidatus Limnocylindria bacterium | reverse complement strand
GACGCATCTGCCTCGTCGACGCGAACCTCCAGTTCGGCGATATCGGGGTGCTGCTGAACCTGAACCCGAAGAATCGGTCCGTCCTCGACGCGATCAACGGTGGCGAGCCGGACGCGGACCTGCTGAACTCGGTGGTCATCGACCACTCGGCCGGCATCCGGGTCCTGCTCGCGCCTCCGTCCCCCGAAGGCGCCGACCTGATCACGGCGGTCTACCTGCGGAAGATCGTCGACCTCCTGCGCCAGTCCCACGACTGGGTGGTGGTCGACCTCCCGCCGAGCCTGACCGATCACTCCCTCGGCGTCATGGACGCGGCCGACCAGATCGTCGTCCTGTCCGCGCTCGAGATCACGACCATCAAGAACGTCCGCCTCTTCCTCGAGGTCGCGGACCAGCTCGAGTACGACCGCCGCAAGCTGCGGCTCGTCATCAACCGATCCGACTCGTCCCAGGGGATCCGCATCTCCGACGTCGAGGCCTCCATCCGGCGACCGATCGATGGAACGGTGGTCTCCGATGGGCGGCTCGCCGTCCTCGCGGTGAATCGGGGCGTGCCATTCGTCGTATCCCATCCGGACGCCGCGCTCTCGCGCGACATCATCCGGCTCGCGCGCACCCTCGTGGGCGAGCCCGCCACCGCCACCACCACGGAGAAGCCCCGCAAGGGCCTCTTCGCCCGACGCTAAGGGGAAGGACCGCCGCCACCATGTCATTGCTCAAGAGGATCGAGCGGGCTCGGCCCGCTGAGGGGGCCACCGAGAACCCGAACACGCCGTCCGTCCCCGCCCCGGCAGGGCCGACTCCGCCTGCGCAGCAGGCGAGCGCTCCCGCGCCGATCGCGCCGGCGACGCCACCGAGCTCACCCACCCCCTCGGCCGGCCCCGGTCGCGGCTTCCTCGGATCCCTCCCCGCACGCGAGTCGTTCCGCGAGGCGAAGTACCGCGTCCAGAACCGGCTCATCAACGAGCTGGACCCGAAGCTCGACCTCACGAACCAGGTCGAGGTGCGGCGCCAGATCGAGCAGCTGTTCGGCAAGATCGCCGACGAGGAGGGCCTCGCCCTCACCCGCGCCGAGCGGGTGCGGATGCTCGAGCAGATCACCGACGAGATCCTGGGCCTCGGCCCGCTCGAGCCACTCCTGCGGGACGAGACCGTCACCGAGGTGATGGTCAACGGCCCGCAGCAGGTCTACATCGAACGTGACGGTCGCCTGGAGCTCACGAACGTGACGTTCCAGAACGACGAGCACGTCATGAAGATCATCCAGCGCATCATCGCGCCGATCGGCCGCCGCGTCGACGAGTCGAGCCCGATGGTCGACGCCCGCCTGGTGGACGGCTCGCGCGTGAACGCCATCATCCCGCCCATCAGCCTCGTCGGCCCCGTCATCACCGTCCGGAAGTTCGCGGCATCGCCGTTCACGGTCGAGGACCTCGTCCGCTTCGGCACCGCGACGCCGGAGATGTTCGAGTTCCTCGAGGCCTGCGTCCAGGCGCGCCTCAACATCTTCGTCTCCGGCGGCACCGGCTCCGGCAAGACCACGATGCTCAACATCCTCTCCTCGTTCATCCCCGACGACGAGCGGATCGTGACCATCGAGGACGCCGCCGAGCTCCAGCTCCGCCAGGAGCACGTGATCACGCTCGAGGCGCGCCCCTCGAACATCGAGGGCAAGGGCGCGATCCCGATCCGCGAGCTCGTCCGCAATGCCCTGCGCATGCGCCCCGACCGCATCATCGTCGGGGAGTGCCGCTCGGGCGAGGCACTCGACATGCTGCAGGCCATGAACACCGGCCACGATGGCAGCATGAGCACCGGCCACGCGAACGCTCCGCGCGACATGCTCTCCCGCCTCGAAACGATGGTGCTCATGGCCGGCATGGACCTGCCACTGCGCGCCATCCGGGAGCAGATCTCGTCGGCGGTCGACCTGATCGTGCACCAGAATCGCCTCAAGGACGGGGCCCGCAAGATCACGAACATCACCGAGGTCCAGGGCATGGAGGGCGACGTGATCGTCATGCAGGACATCTTCGTGTTCGAGCAGACGGGTGTCCTCGAGGGCAAGATCCAGGGCCGGCTGCGCCCGACCGGCATCCGGCCCAAGTTCGTCGAGAAGTTCGAGACGTCAGGCATCCACCTGCCGCCGAACGTCTTCGGCTCACCGTTCTAGGAGCGAGAGAAGCAACCGATGCCGATCATCATCGCGGCCGTCGCCGCGCTCGCGGTCCTCATCATCGCGGTGGGCGTCGCCATGTCCGGCGGCACCGGCACGGTTGCGAGCCGCCTCGAGCGTTACGCGTCGGCGCAGGGCGAGACGACGGTTGACGACTCGGTCCGCGAGTCGTCGGTCGTCGCCGGCCTGTCGCGGGTCATCGAGGGCCAGGACTTCAACACCCGCCTCTCCACCGAGCTGGCGCGTGCCGACCTGAAGCTGCGTCCGGCCGAGTACATCCTGTTCTGGGCGATGTCGCCGGTCTTCTTCGTCGCGGCGGCGTTCATCCTCGGCTTCATCTTCTCCGGCCTCCAGAACCCGGTGGCGCTCGTGGGCGCCGCGATCGTCGGGCTCTACTTCCCGCGCTTCTACCTGCGGCGACGCCAGGCGAAGCGCCTCCAGGCGTTCAAGGACCAGCTGCCGGACACGATCACGCTGCTGGCCAACTCGCTCCGCGCGGGCTCGTCGTTCCTCCAGGGCATCGAGCTCGTGACGCGCGAGGCGCAGCCGCCGATCAGCGAGGAGTTCGAACGGGTGGTCCGTGAGATGAGCCTCGGCATGGCACTCCAGCCCGCCCTCAACAACCTCGCCCGCCGCGTGGCGAGCGAGGACCTCGAGCTCATGGTCACCGCCATCAACATCCAGTCGCAGGTCGGCGGCAACCTCGCCACCATCCTCGACTCGATCGCGTTCACGATCCGCGAGCGGCTCCGCATCCAGGGCGAGATCCAGACCCTGACCGCCATGCAGCGTTACAGCGGCTACGTCATCACCCTGCTGCCGATCGGCCTCGCCGGCATCCTCTTCCTCATCAGCCCCAGCTACATCAGCGCCATGCTCAACAAGCCGCCGGAGCTGTTCGGGCTCCCGATGGGCGTGATCTTCTTCGCGATCGGCCTCATCAGCATGGGCTTCGGCTACCTGTTCATCCGCCGCATCGTCGACATCAAGGTCTGATTGCCATGCAACCCGAGATCCTCATCGCCATCGTCGCCGCAGTCGCGGTCCTGCTCATCACCTACGGCGTGGCCGCACGACCGGGCCAGGACGCCGTCCAGGCGCGCCTCTCGCAGCTCGTCGTCCAGCCCAAGACGCTCGAGGAATACGAGCTCCAGCAGCCCTTCTACGAGCGGACGATGCGACCGCTCATCAAGCGCCTGAGCAGGTTCGGCCGGCGCGGCGACCAGGGCGGCGTCATCGCCCGCACCGACGCGAAGCTCGAGAAGGCCGGGTATCCCGGGGGCCTGCGCGGCGCGGACTGGATGGGCGTGAAAATCCTCTCGGGGATCGTGTTCGCGATCATTCTCTTCATCGTCGGCACGCTGCTCCTCCAGGAGCCGGCGATCGGCTTCCTCATGGGCCTGCTCGGCATCGGCATCGGATTCATGGCACCGGAGTTCTGGCTCGGCCGCCGCATCCGGGCGCGCTCGCTGGCGATGGTCCTCCAGCTTCCCGACGCACTCGACCTTCTCACGATCTCGGTGGAGGCCGGCCTCGGCTTCGATGCCGCGCTCGCCAAGGTGGTCGAGAAGATGGACGGGCCGCTCGTCGACGAGTTCCGCCAGGCGCTCGCCGAGGTCCGGATGGGCCGCACTCGGCGCGAGTCGCTGCGTGACATCGTGAAGCGTGCCGACGCCCCTCCGGTCGCGAACTTCATCGGCGCCATCGTGCAGGCCGAGCAGCTCGGCGTGCCGATCGCGAAGGTCCTCCAGATCCAGTCGCAGCAGCTGCGCATCCTGCGCCGCCAGCGGGCGGAGGAGGCCGCCGCGAAGGCTCCGGTCAAGATGCTCTTCCCCATGGTTGGCTGCATCTTCCCGACGATCTTCATCGTCATCCTCGGTCCGGCGATCGTGACCGTCATGGGAGGCAATTCGGGGCTCTAGCGAGGCGCAATGACACCGCTCATCCGGCCCGCCGTCCTGCTGGTCGATGACGACGCCACCCTGCTGTCGGCCCTCGCTCGTCGCCTGACGCGCGAGGGCTTCGACGTTCGCACCGCCCCATCGGGCGTCGGCGCCCTCGCGGCGCTCGAGCGCGGCTGGCCGGCGCTCCTCGTCATCGACCTCATGATGCCCGGCATGGACGGCTTCGAGCTCGCACGGCGCGTGAAGCGCATCGCCGACTTGCCGATCATCGTCCTCAGCTCGGTGGACGCCTCCGAATCGAAGGTGCGCGCGCTCGAGGAGTACGCCGAGGATTACATCACGAAGCCGTTCGATCCGGACGAGCTCGTCGCGCGCGTCCAGCGCGTCATGCGCCGCACCGCGGCCGGCCGCCACGAGGTGACGCTGGACGGCGGCGAGGTCGCGATCGACCTCTCGAAGCGGCAGCTCGTGACCGTTGCCGGCACGCACGCCCTCACCCCGGTGGAGACCCGGCTCCTCCAGCTCCTCATCGCCTCGCTCGACCGCGTGGTGCCGACCGAGACGATCCTCGAGCGTGTCTGGTCGGAGGCCGATGGCGCCGACCCGTCCTACGTATGGGTCACGGTGCGCCGGCTGCGGCGGAAGCTCGAGACCGATCCGGACCGGCCGCGCTACCTGCTCACCGAGCGCGGCATCGGGTATCGGCTCGCCTCCGCTCCGGGCGAGCCGGTCGGGTGATGGGGGAGCGCTGGTTCCTCCGCCTCCTCGGCTTCCTCGTCGCCGTCGCGCTGCCGCCGCTCGTGGCCTTCGCGATCGCCGACGTCGTGGCCGGCGACCTCATCGCGCGCTACGGGATGGGCACGACGCTGCTCGTGGCGGCGGCGGTCACCGTCCTGTGGGCGGCGGTCGTCGCGGTCGGCGGCTCCCGGATCCTCGGCGCGGAGGCGGACCAGATGATCGCCATCGCACAGCACGGCCGTCGGACGGACGCGTCCGCCGACGAGGGCGGCGCCCAGGCACGCCTCGCCGGCGCGCTCGACGAGCGAAACCGGCAGATCGCCGAGCTCGCCGCCTCGAGCCGCGCCGCCCCGATCACCGAGGATGCGGCCGCGGTCGCGCGCTCCATGGTCCGCGCGGCGCGGACGGTCACCGGCGATCCGACCTGGACCCTCGCCATCCTGCGGTCCGACGACGAGGCGATCCTGCCGCCCGGCGTGTACGGCGTGGAGCGGGATGCGCCGCCGGAGGAGATCGAGGAGGTCCATCGCTGGGCATCGACCGTCGAGCTGCCGGACGACCCGGCACTCGGCGCCCAGCTCGCGACCGGGCCCTGGGGGGCCTTCGTGACCGCGGACGTTGCCGGCGCCGCCGAGCTGCGCGCCATCCTCGTCGCGCCGTGGGAGGGTCGCGCGGCCCCGTCGCGGGCGGAGCTCGAGCTGCTGAGCCTCCTCGGCCAGCACGCCGGCGCCGCCATCGAGCACGCGCTCCTCTATGAGCGGGTGCGGTCACAGGCCGCCGAGATCAACCGGATGGCATCGGTCCAGGCGGACTTCCTGCGCGGGGTGAGCCACGACCTCCAGACGCCGCTGACCAGCATCCGTGCCCTGGCCGACGAGGTGCGTTCCGCCCCGAACCTCGATGGGGCCGCGGGGCGCGACCTCGAGACGATCGCGCACCAGGCCGACCGGCTGCGCCGGATGGTGGCCCAGCTGCTCGTCGCCTCGCGCCTCGAGGCGGGCGCCATCACGCCACGCAGCGACGTCTTCCGGGTCGAGCCGCTCGTGGAGCGGACCTGGAACGCGCTCCGCGTCGAGCGCCCGTTCTCGCTCCGGACCGATGGTGCCGGCCACCTCGCCGTGGGTGACCCCGATCGCTTCGAGCAGGTCATGTGGGCGCTGCTCGACAACGCGACGAAGTACTCGCCCGACGGCAGCGCGATCGACGTCGTGGTCGAGCCGATCCCCGGGCCCCGGCTGTCCGTCACCGTCACCGATCACGGTCGTGGCATGAGCCCCGAGACGCAGGCGCACGCGTTCGAGCAGTTCTATCGGGCCGCCGATGCCCGCAGCGCGGCGCCGGACGGCAGCGGCATCGGTCTCTACACCGCCCGCGGGCTCATCGGCGCCATGGGCGGGTCCGTCGCGCTCGAGTCGGCGCTGGGGGCCGGGACGAGCATCGCGCTGCTCCTCCCTGCCGAGCTCGCGGAGCACGACGACCCCGTCGCCTCAGAGGCGTAGCCGTACGAAGGTACGGTGGCAGTACGGGGCCGTGCCAAGCACCCTGCAAGGTGGAGCGCAAGGTTTGCTCCATATGCTCCGCTCACCTTTGACGCCCGTATCCGAGCTGTATCAATGAAGCTGCCCTTCCGCCACCACGGAACCGAAGCGCGAACCCGCGGCCAGGCGATGGTCGAGTTCGCGCTCATCCTTCCCGTGCTCATCCTGCTCCTCGTCCTGGCCGTCGACTTCGGCCGGGTCTTCTTCGGATGGGTGGCGCTGAACAACGCGGCGCGCATCGCGGCCAACTCGGCGGCCAGCAACCCGGACACCTGGGGTGGCACCGGCACGGTCGCGGACAAGAATGCCTACCGCAACGAGGTCCTCCGCGACCTCCAGAGCATCAACTGCGCTCCCACGTCCGGCGCCACGTGGACGGCCGCGTCCATCCCCGATCCGGTCTTCACCAGCATCACCGGCACCGCCAACGCGTACGAGCTCGGCGACCGGGTGACCGTGAATCTGACCTGCCGCTTCTCCTTCGTCACGCCCATCGTCGGTGCGATCCTCGGCAACCCGTTCATATTCCATGCCGAGTCCGATTTCGCGGTCCGGGGCGGCATGATCAATGGCGTCGCCGTCGGCAGCGCACCCCCGCCGCCACCGAGCTGCGTCGACGCGGTCGTACCGAACATGGTCGGCCTCTCGGTCAGTAGTGCCCGCGGCGCGTGGACCACCGCCGGCTTCACCGGCAGCTTCACGCCCGCCACCGGCGCCGGGAAGGATGCCGAGACGGTCACGGCCCAGAACACCAGCCCATCATCCAGCGTCGGCGACTGCATCCCGAAGACCGCAACCGTGATCATGACGTCATCGGCCGCGTCGGGATGCACCGCGCCGAACATCTCGGTCCCGAACCTCCTCGCCATGACCGTGGCGACGGCGCGCTCCACGTGGACCGGCGCCGGCTTCACCGGCACGTTCACGCCGAGCGCGGGCTCGTCGGACGCCGACCAGGTCACCGGCCAGAGCGCGGTGAGCGGGACATGCCAGCCCCCGTCGACGACCATGACGGTCACGCATAGCGCGGCGGCAACACCGCCTCCGGCCACCTGCACCATGCCGCAACTGGTCGGCGTGAAGCAGAACAGCGGGCAGGCACCATTCAACGGGGCCGGCTTTACTGGGTCCTATACCGCTCAGGCCGGCTCCGGCAACTACACGATCCAGTACCAGTCGCTCATCGGCGGCCAGACCTACCCGTGCACGTCGAGCGTCACCGTCGGACCGGTGGCAACGCCATGAGGCTCCGTCGACCCAACCGGCGCGATCGCGGCCAGACCCTCGTCGAGTTCGCGCTGATCCTGCCGGTCTTCATCCTCCTCCTGGTCGGGATCTTCGACTTCGGTCGCGCGATCTACGCCAACAACACGATCTCGAACGCCTCGCGCGAAGCGGTGCGGCTCGCGATCGTCGACCAGAACGTCACCAATATCAAGGCGAAGGCGGTCCAGCGTGCTGCCTCGCTCGGCCTGACGGCCTCGAATGTGACCGTCGGGTTCTATCAGCCGAATGGCAGCCCGGCCGTCTGCGTGACACCGGTTGCCATCGCCTGCGACGTGCAGGTCACCGTGACCTACAGCTACCAGGCAGCCACCCCCATCCTTTCGAACATCGTGGGCGTGATCAACATGTCGAGCACGTCCCGCGAGCCAGTGGAGCGAAGCTATGAGACTCCGTAGGATCACCAACCGATACGTCTCTCGAGGGCACGAGAGCGAACGCGGCCAGGTGCTGGTCATCGTCGCACTCTCGCTCGTCGTCCTCGTGGCGATGGTCGGCATCGTGATCGACGGCGGCTTCGCCTGGGGCAAGCAGCGCGAGACCCAGAACGCCAGCGATGCTGCCGCCGAGGCTGGCGCCGTCGTCATGGCACAGCGTCTCGCCAGTGTGTCGCCCGCCAAGACCGATACCGATGTCGCGACCGCGGTCAACGCCGCATTCAGCGACAACCAGGTCGGCAAGCTCGGCGCCTACTACACCGATGTGACCGGGCGCCTGCTCGATTCCACCGGCGGCCTCGCCGGGTCGACATCGACCGCAGCGCAGGTGGGCGCCGGAACGATCCCGGCCAACGCCGCTGGCGTGCAGGCCATCGGCACCCAGACCTTCAACACGTTCCTGGCGCGCGTCATCGGCATCTCGCAGTTCACCGCCAGCGCGCCGGCAACTGCCGTCGCCGGCTACCTGAACCAGGTCTGCTCCGCGCAGTCCGGCTGCGACGTGCTGCCGGTCACCGTGCCGGTCACCGTGCTCGGCTGCGACGGCTCGAACAATCCGGCGCCGGTGCAGCCCCCCACCCAGTGGCCGGTGACGAATGAGCCGATCGTCGTGCCACTCTGCAAGAACGGTCCCGGCAACGTGGGATGGCTCGACTGGACGCCAACCGCTGGCGGGACGTCCGAGCTGATCGACAACATCACACCGCCGCTGAGCAACCCTGCCATCGACTTGCCCTCGTGGCAGTACATCACCTCGACCGGCAACGTGAACTCGAAGGGCGTCGAGGATGCCATCAATGACAACTGGAAGGGCAAGGTCGTCCAGATCCCGCAGTTCGACCTGACCTGCGATACGCAGCCGAGTGGCCCGCTCGTCACGGACTGCCCGACCGGCAACGTTGGCGGGCACGGCTCGAACCAGTGGTATCACCTGCCGCAGTTCGCCGCCTTCCAGCTCTGCAGCAGCACGATCCCCGAGTGCATGAGCAACTCCTACGGGAAGAGCTTCACGCAGGGGGCCTACGTCAACGGCAATAACAGCTCGATCTGCGACACCGGCAACGGTGCGACCTCCTGCCTCGTCGGACGCTTCGTGAGCTTTGTCACCAAGGGAACCGTCGGTCCTGGCAACGGGGTCAACCCCGCCACCAACCTCATCGGGGTCCAGCTCATCAGGTGAGTGGACATGGTCCTCGACCCAGGATGTGCCCCGGCCCAGCCGGGGCACATTCGCGTCCCGGGCGATGCACGTGACGGGTAGGATCGGTCGCATGGCCGCCACGCTCGTCATTCGGAACTCCACGCGCGGCACGGTGCTCGCGGACCGCTGCGCGGTGGCCAGCAGCATGGGCGAGCGGATCGTCGGCCTGCTGCGCCACGACCACCTCGACCCGGGCAGCGGCCTGCTCATCGAGCGCACGCAGAGCATCCACATGTTCTTCATGCGCTTTGCCATCGACGTCGTCTTCATCGACGCCGCCGACCGCGTCACGAAGGTGGTCGAGCGGCTGCGACCGTGGCGCGTGGTGTGGTGGGCACGCGGTGCGCGCGACTGTATCGAGCTCCCGGTCGGCGCGGTCGCGCTCTCTGGAACGCGGCCGGGCGACCAGCTCGCGCGCGAGCCGATAACCAGCCGCTAACTCACCGGTAAGGCGGGGCGGCGATCCTGCGGCGCATGACCCTCACCGGCATCCTCGAGCTGCTCGTTCCCCCCGCCTGCGCCGGCTGTGGCCGCTTCGGAACTGTCATCTGCGTCGCCTGCCGCGCCCGGATCCGCGAGGCACGCGATCCGCACGCTGCCTTCCTGGCCGCGGACCCCGCCACGATGACGGGCACGGTCCTGGAGCTCGGCGTCGCCGCACTTCGCCACGAGGGTGTCGTGCGCCGCTGTCTCCAGCGCCTCAAGTACGGCGGCGCCTCGCGGCTCGCCGGGGTCCTGGCGACGCAGTCCCTGCCGGCGCTGGATCGGCTCCTCGCGCTGACCGGACCCGCCAACCTCGTGCCCGTCCCGCTGCACCCCGTCCGGCGGCGCGAGCGTGGCTACAACCAGGCGGCATTGGTGGCACAATCCCTGGCGGCGGCCCGCGGCCTCGTTCTGGCGGACATCCTCGTGCGGGGGCGTGAGACGCAGCGCCAGCATCGGCTCGATCGCGCGGCCCGCGTGCGCAACCTGCGGGCTGCCATCCGGGTGCGACCCGGCCAGGCGGCGCCGGTGCGCGTCATCCTCGTGGACGACATCCTCACCACCGGGGCGACGTTCGAGGCCTGCGCGGAGGTGCTGCGCGACGCAGGGGCGCGCGAGGTCTTCGGCCTGGCCGTCGCACGAGAGGTCTGAGCACCACCGTTGCGGTGCGCAAGTGCAACGAGTGGCACTTTTGGGCGGTGAAAGGTACTTTCGCCAGCGGCCGAACAGACGGTAGGCTTCCGCGTAACGCACGGCCCGGAGATTCGTTAGGGTCGGCGCGCGAACCGGCCACATGGACATCTCGCTGCCCGAGGTTCCGAACGTCATGGTCAACCGAGCCACCCCGACCTCCGGACCACGTGTCCGGGCATCCCGTCCGGCGGGGTCGCGGCGTGGCCAGGCGATGGTCGAGTTTGCGCTCCTGCTGCCGCTCTTCGCGCTGTTCCTCGTCATCACGGTCGACTTCGGCCGGCTCTACTTCTCGTACATCCAGATCACGAACGCCGCCCGCGAGGCCGTTTCGTTCGGTGCGGGACAGCCGACGAACGCCACCGGGATGCAGACACGCGCCCTCCAGGAGACGAACGCGCAGGCGCAGCGTGGCGAGACGGCGATCAACCTCACGAGCAGCTGCGCCGACGCGGCAGGCACGACCATCGCCTGCTCGGCCGCGACCGGCGGCGCCGGACCCGGCAACACGATCACCGTGGTCGTCACCGAGCGATTCACCTTCTTGACCCCACTGGTGAACAACTTCTTCGCCAACAACCTCGTGATGCGCACCAGCGCCACCTCCACCGTACGCGGCTACGCCGCCTCGGGCAGTGGCACGCCGCCGGCCGGGTGCTCGCCGCCTGCCGCGAGCTTCGTGGTGAACATCACCTCGGGCACCAGCGTGTTCGCGAACCCGAGCGCATCGACGCCGAATAGCGGCGTGTGCAACATCTCCGGCTACAACTGGACCTGGGGTGACGGGAACGAGACGGTCGGCACCGCGACCGGCGACGCGCACACCTACGCGAACGCGGGCATGTACACCATCACGCTCGAGGTCACGAACCAGGGCGGGCCCGGATCCACCGCGCGGACCGTCACCGTCCCTGCCGGCCCGCCGCCACCGACATGTGCCAAGCCGACCGCGAACTTCGACTGGACGAGCTCCGGCAAGACGTACACGTACCGCGATCGGTCGACCGTGGCCGACGCGGTGAATTGCCCGATCACGGACTGGCTCTGGACGTTCACCGACCTCGGCACCGGCTCGAACGCCCAGAATCCGGCGCCCGTCACGTATGGCAACAACAGCAGCCACCCGGTGACGCTGCGAGTGACGAACGCCGGTGGGGCCACCACGATCACGAGGAACTCGTGATGCGGCGCATCGTCAATCGGCTCCGGGCACATGGCGCCCGCCGCAGCCGCGGTCAGACGCTCGTGGAGTTCGCCTTCGTCCTGCCGATCTTCCTGCTGATCCTGTTCGGGATGATCGACATGGGGCGCTACGTCTACCTCAACAGCACGCTGTCGCAGGCCGCACGGGAGGCGGCACGCCGGGTCAGCGTCGAGGCCTACTGGGTGGGATCGACTGACACGACGTGCGGTGCCGCGGGTGGTCCGGTGTGCCCGGCCAGCGTCGCCGCCCTGCGGACCGATGCGCTGACCGCCGCGAACCGCATGATGACCCCGTTCGGTGCCGTGGCATCCACGGATCTCTACACGAGCTGTGACCGGACCACGGCGCCATCCGGCGGCTGGACCGCACAGACCTGCTCGAGCCGCGCTCCGGGCGACCTCGCCTCGGTGCGAGTCGTCTCCACCTTCCGACCGATCACCCCGATCATCGGTCAGATGTTCCCGTCCATCACGACCGTCGCGTCCGCGACGATGGTCATCAACTAGGAGCCCAGCCATGCGTGCCCTGCGTGCCCCGACCACCTCCGCGCGCGGCCAGGTGATCGTGCTCTTCGCGCTCGTCCTCACGGTGGTCGTGTTCGCGGCCGGGCTGGTCGTCGACGGTGGGCTCGGCCTGGCGCAGCGCCGCGCGGCACAGAACGCTTCGGACTTCGGCGCGCTGGCGGGGGCCCGGATCATCGCCGAGTTCGTCTCGGGTGACACCGTGAACGGAACCGATGCGAATGTGCAGTCCGCGATCTCGCTCGCCGTGACGAAGAACGGAGGGAGACCGATGACCTTCGGAAGCCCGAACGGTCCCCGGTATGTCGACTCGTCCGGCGCACTGCTCACGTATGTCGGCAATGGGACGATCCCCACCGGCGTCGTCGGCGTCCAGGTGCAGTCCAGCCGCTCGTGGCGGCCCTTCTTCCTCGCCGTGTTCGGCGTCAGCCAGTGGGACACGGCGGCAACGGCGACGGCCAAGGGCGGCTTCTCGACCGCGGGGCCGCCCGCCGGGACGCTCTTCCCGGCCGGCATCTCGCTGGCGTTCTTCAACACGTACCCGTTCTGCTCGAGCGACATCAGCACGAACCCGTCCGACCCGTGCTATCCGCAGCACCTGACGCCTGGCAACCTCAACGTTCCGGGCGGCTTCGGCTGGCTCAAGTTCGGCTGCGACGGCTATGGGCTGGGCCAGGATCCGCCGGCCAATGCCGGCGGATGCGCCAACTCGAAACCGTTCCTTCAGGGCGAGATCGGTCCGCCGTCGAACTCGTACGGCTGCTGCACCCAGGTGGGGCTACCGGGGAGCGCCGACCAGATCGGCAGCTTGCCGGGCAACAAGGTGAGCGCCGACTGCGACTACTACATCGACAACGAGATCACCGTCACCGTCCCGATCTGGGACGTCGCCGGTGGAACCGGGTCGAACGGCTGGTACCACATCGTCGGCTTCGCCGGCTTCCAGATCACCGCCTGCTCCGGTGGCAAGGACATCGAGGGCGTGTGGCGCAAGGCATTCTTCGAAGGCCCTGTCAGCTCCACGCCCACCAACCCGGGCGTTCCGCAGCAGCTCGGCGTCCAGCTCATCCAGTAGGCACCCCCGCGACCCCGGGTGAAGGCGAGTGCTAGGCTGAGGGCCTCTCAGCCGCAGCGGAGCCAGCACCGTGAGGACGCACGTCAAGGCACGCAACCTGGACCTCACGGAGCGGCTCAGGGCGCAGGTGGAGCGCAAGCTCCGCCGCCTCGAGCGCATCGCGCATCCTGACGCGGAGGTCGATCTCGAGCTCATCGCCACGTCCGCACGCGCCGCCGATGCCGCGCACGTCGCGGAGGTCACCCTCGTGTCGAACGGCACGGTCCTGCGTTCCACCTCGAGCGGCGCCACCCCGATCGCCGCCCTCGACGCCCTTCTCGACAAGCTCGAGCGGCAGGTCATCCGCCTCCGTCAGCGGCCTCGGAGCGTGCGCGAGCGCCAGGCCGAAGAAACCGTCGCCGTCATGGCGCGGGAGGCGCGCGGGACGGTGGCGCCGGACGAGCCAGAGACCGACCGGCCGTCGGTGGTCGAGACGAAGCGATTCGACATCGAGCCGATGTTCCAGGAGGACGCGATCGCGCGGATGGAGGAGCTTGGCCACGCGTTCTTCGTCTTCCTCAACGCGGAGACCAACGACATCTGCGTGCTGTACCGCCGGCGTGACGGCAACTACGGCGTCATCGAGCCGGTCCTGGGGCGCTGATGCCCGACGCGGCGGCTCAGGATCCGCCGAGCATCGGCAGCAGCAGCAGCGCCGCGACGATGACGATCACGCCGACGAAGAAGACCACGAGCGCGATCGTCAGCGGGTCTGCGGCGATGCGGCGCGCCGGCGGCTCGGCTGCGGCCGGCGGCTCAGGCACGACCTCCTCCTCCCGCTGATCCGCCTCGTCCCGCATGCCTCGCACCGTAGCACGGGCTGAGCCGCGCCGGCGGCTCAGCTGGCCGGAGGACGCGCCTGCGGTCGGCATCCACCTCGGCGTGCGCACCGGGCTGCTCAAGGCGGGGCGCCGGGCGCGGCAGATCGGGGCGCGGGCGCTCCAGATCTTCAGCGACAACCCGACCGCCTGGCGGCGGCGACCCGCGGCGCCGGCGGATGCCGCGGACTTCATCGAGTACACGGCGCGCGCCGGCATCGCGCCGATCGCGATTCACGCCAGCTACCTCATCAACCTGGCGGCGCGATCGGAGCCGATCGCGTCGCAGTCGCGCGCCGGGCTCATCACGGAGCTGCGCCGGGCGAGCGAGTACGGCGCCACGCTGGTGAACACCCACATCGGCTCGCACCTCGGTGGCGACCGGGCGAGTGGCCTCCGACGCGTGAGCGACAGCGTGGCCGCCGTGCTCGCGGATTCGCCGGAGGGTGCGACGCTCGTGCTCGAGAACTCGGCGGGCGGC
The DNA here is from genome assembly GCA_038328565.1 of Candidatus Limnocylindria bacterium. Taxonomy (GTDB): domain Bacteria; phylum Chloroflexota; class Limnocylindria; order QHBO01; family QHBO01; genus JAICQM01. The sequence continues at coordinate 14,313 of JBBQMC010000007.1, read as the reverse complement.
GGCGGAATGCTCGGCACGACGATCGAGGAGCTCGCGACGATCCTCGACAGCGTCGGTGGCGATACGACGCGGCTCCGGTTCTGCCTCGACACTGCTCACCTGTGGGGTGCCGGCTACGACGTCGGCAGCGCGGAGGGAGCGCTGGCAATGCTCGACCGCTTCGCCGAGCTCATCGGTCTTGATCGGCTGCGGCTCATTCACCTCAACGACTCCAAGTCGCTGCAGGGCTCGCGGGCGGATCGCCACGAGCACCTGGGAGCGGGGCGGATCGGACCGACCGGCCTCGGCGCGCTCCTGCGCGACCGGCGCCTGCGAGCAACGACCTTCGTGCTCGAGACGCCGGGCGAGGAGGAGGGCTATGACGCGGTCAATGTCCGTCGCGCGCGACTCCTCTTCGGCGGCGCCGAGGCGCTGCCGGAGCTGCCGGCGCGGGCGTTCCGGCTGAACCGGCGCTCATCGCGCGGGGCGCGGCCCACATCGGTCTGACGGGCACGAGTCAGGTGCGGGCATGCCGAAGGCCCCGCTCGCACGGGGCCGTCGGACCGGATGGGAACGTCGTGGTCAGTCGTCGTCGCGACGGCGGACCATGACGATGCTCGCGACGGACGAGCCGACGAGGAGCAGACCAAAGGCCAGGACCAGCATCGAGAGCTGGACCGGCTCGCCAGTCCCGGTGTCGGGCAGCGGAGCCGGCGTGCCGGTCGCCGCCTCGACCGACTGCTCCGGGGAGGTGGACGTTGACGGAGTCGCGGATGCGCTCTGTGACGCGCTCTGTGACGCGCTCTGTGACGCGCTCGGCGAGGCGCTCTGCGAGGCGCTCTGCGACTCGCTCGGCGTGGGCGTCGGGATCGGCAGGTTCACGAACTTGGCGTCCGCGCTGTTGCAGTCGCCATCGTCGTCGACCTCGACCATCTGGGAGTTCGGATCCGCGAGCTGGTAGCCGGCTGGTGCCTTGACCTCGGTGACGAGGTACTCCGCGTCGGCTGGCAGGCCCGTGATGCAGACCTTCCCATCGTCACCGGAGGTGAATCGACCCTCGATGCCGTCGATCTTGAAGACGGCACCCGCAAGCGGGCGACCGTTCTCGTCCAGCTTCTTGATGTTGAGGCTGGCGTGATCCTCCTCGGGGGTCGGGGTCGGGGTCGGGGTCGGGGTCGGCTGCTCGCACAGGTCGCCGTTGGCGTTCCCCTGTGTCTTGCTGTTGCCGTCCGAGAGCCAGCGCGCGTACAGCGTCGCACCCCCGCGGTCGGTCGTGAACGCATGCGCGCCGTTACTGCCGAAGTCCGTCGACCACGGGTTGCTGAAGGTCGAGCTCCAGCTGAACTGGATGTTGTAATCGGCCTCCTGGGCGAGGTTGATGGTCCACGCGTAGCTGTTCTCGTTCGGCGCGCAGTTGGCGGCGAGCGAGGGCTGCACCCAGGCCATGACGGTGCCGACGGAGATGCAGAGCACCAGCGCCGCACCCGAGACGAACGTCAGCGCCGTCCGGGCGCCGCGTCGGCGGAAGGAAGTGAAACGAGCCATCGAACAGTCCCCTGGTGATGATTCCACGCTCGGCCATGCGGTCGAGTGCGGCGCATCCTAGGGGGGTCCCAGGACCATTGGAACCCCCACGGCCGGGGACGTGGTGCGGTGCGCGGAGGTCCGGTGCGCGGTGACCCACTAAACGGTGGTGACGCTGCGCACCCCGGGGTCCTGGGACGATGGTACCGGGCGCGTGACCGCGTCCGGGAAAGGACTAGGCGCCCCGGCTCAGGCCGTTCTGCGGGCTCCCGTTGTCACCCTGTCCGGCGCGCATGCGTCGCGTGCGGACGGTGAGGTAGGCGTGCATCAGCTCGCGGACATCGGCCTCGGTGAGGAGGTCATCGCCGCGCAGCGCGTACTCGACGCGCGTCGTGGGAAGCAGCTGTCGGGTGTTGAGGCTCGCGAAGTAGGCCGGTCCGTCCGCCTCGTCGCCGATCTCGCGGAGTCCGCGCGCGAGCTTCGTGGCAGTGCCCAGCGAGGGCATGCGATCGCCCTTGATGAGCCGCGAGATGGTCGAGTGGTCGACCCCCGACTGCAGGGCAAGCTGCCGCTGGCTCATCTTCTTCTCCTTCAGCTGGCTGCGGAGCCAGGAGTTGAAGGAGCGGGGATTCTGGAAGGTCATGCACTCTGTCCGTGTGCCGTGACGCCACCGCCTCAACAAGGCACGGTCGGTGGTGCGTCCGAGCAACCGGATCGTCGCAGCGGGCCGGGCGACCCTCAATGACCCAAAGGTACCGACGCGTCAGCCGCTCGGCGTGATGCTGGCGGCCTGCGTTCCGGCGCCGTGCGCGCGGCGGACGAGCGGGCTCACGGCGTAGAAGATGCCGCCGAGCACGATGACGGTCACGATGCTGATCGCGCGGTCTGCCAGCGCGACCGCGGTGGCGGGCTCGTTCGGCACGCCATAGATGACGAGCACGAACACGATCGCGCCCTCGACGAAGCCCACCCCGGCGGGCGTGAGCGGGATGGCGGTCACGAGCGCGGCCGCAAGCGCGACGAAGACGGCGCTGCTGATCCCGAGGTCGCTCACCTGCGGCAGGCCGAGGGCGCGAATGACGAAGAACACGCGAACCCCCTCGAGGATCCAGACCGCGACCGTCAGACCGATGATCACCGGAATGCTGCGCGCCGTCAGCGCTCCCGTGCTCCCCTCGTGGAATCGCTCCCACAGGCTGGCGAAGCGGACCGGCAGGAAGCGCGTCAGCCGATGGCCGGCGAAGCGCAGCGCGATGACGAGGGCGATGAGAACGATGGCCGCGATCGCACCGATGAGGAAGATCGTGTCGACCTCTGGACGGTTGCGGCCACGGAACGACCAGAAGCCAGCGGCGAGCGCAAGCGTGGCGATGACGATGACGTCCGCGATGCGCTCGATGAAGATCGTGCCCACCGTGCGCGACGTCGACCCACCGAAGTTGCCGCGCAGCAGGTACGCGCGATACAGGTCGCCGAGCTTGGCCGGCACGACGCAGTTCACGAACCACGAGAGGAAGAGCATCTGGGTGGCGGCCCGGTACGGGACCTCCGTCCCGACCTGGCGCAGCACATACCACCACCGCAGCCCACGCAGCGGGAAGGTGGCGTAGTAGGCCACGAGCGCGGCGAGCAGGAGCAGCGGGTTGGCGCCCACCAGGTGCGACCACATCTGCCCCCAGTTCACCTTCAGCACGAACGCGAACAGGAAGACGAGGATGCCGATCCCGAAGACGATCGAGCCGATCGTCCGCCAGTTCAGAAAGCGCGAGGCGAGACTGACCTCCGCCTCGGGGATCGGCTCATTCGCGGCCAGGAACTCGCTCGGCTCGTAGATGGAGTGCCCGTGCTCCGGACGCTCGTCAGCCACGCTCCTGTGCCTCCGGATCGTTCGGCTCGGGGAGGTCAGCCGGAGCCGGCCGGCTGACCGGCTCCTTCTCCACCTGCGCGGGACGCTCCGGCCCCAGGATCGGCCCGGTCGCGGTGCGCTTGCCGCGCCAGCCGTCGAACATGTTCCGCCACACCGCCCAGCGGGTCGTGGCATGGATGAGGACGGTGGAGCGCGACCCATGCCAGTCGTTGCGGGGAAGCAGGGCCTTCAGGCTCGACGCGTCGTCGAAGGCGGGGAGGACGTTGAAGCTCATCGCGATCTCGAACCGCGAGTGCGAGTCGCTCGCCGCGATGCCCGGGATCCCGTAGCGAGCCGCGAGGTCGGCGGCCTCCTGGTTGTGGCGCTGGAGCGTCACGCGGCTGTTGAAGACCTCGACCATGTCGATCTTGCCCGCTTCGGCGAGCGCGATGAGCGGCGCCTCGCGGATGTGCGAGCCACGGAACGGGTCGAACGGGTGCGGGATGCTGACGAGGCCGCCCTGGGCGTGGATCGCATCGGCGGTGGCATCGGCGCTCAGGCCGCGCGGAATGGTGCGCGTCAGGAAGATGCCGACCACCTCGCCGTCGCTCGTGCTGACCTCCTCGCCGAGGATGACGGTGAGGACATCGGTCAGGCCGAGCTCGGCCACCTTGTGGCGGACCGCGATCGCGCCCTCGATGTTGTTGTGGTTCGTGATCGCCACGTGGGTCAGGCCGCGCTCGATGGCGGTGCGGATGAACCGCTCCTCGCCCAGGATCGAGTCACGGCTGAAGCGGGTGTGGATGTGGAAGTCGACGAACGCGGTCCGCGGCTCGGCCCCCGTCCCGGTTCGCTCCCTGGGTGCCGCGCGCAGGTCGGTCGCCGACGCGGCGATCGTCACGAGGAGCTCACGAGGCTCTTGCGGTACGTGCCGAAGTGCTCGAGGGCGAGGCCGGTGCCGACCGCGACGCTGTTCAGCGCGTTCTCGGCCACGTGGCACGGGATGCCGGTCACCTGCGTGAGCAGCGTGTCGAGGTTGCGGAGCAGCGAGCCGCCGCCGGACATCACCATCCCCTTGTCGATGATGTCGCTCGACAGCTCCGGCGGGGTCTGCTCGAGCACGTTGCGCACCGCCGTCACAATCTGCTGGAGCGGCTGCTCGATCGCCTCGGTGATCTCGGTGGAGGTGATCGGGATCGTGCGCGGCAGGCCGGCGATCATGTCGCGGCCCTTGACCTCCATCGTGAGTGGTTCGTCGAGCGGGAGGGCGGAGCCAATCTGGATCTTCACCTCCTCCGCCGTCCGATCGCCGATCATGAGGTTGTACTTGCGGCGGATGTAGTTCGCGATCGCCTCATCGAAGCGGTTGCCGCCGACACGGACGCTGTCGGCGACGACGATCCCGCCGAGGGCGATGACCGCGATCTCGCTCGTGCCGCCGCCGATGTCGATGATCATGTTCCCCGATGGCCCGGAGATCGGCACGTTCGCGCCGATGGCGGCAGCCAGGGGCTCCTCGATGAGGTACGCCTCCCTGGCGCCGGCCTTGAGGGCCGCATCGCGCACCGCGCGCTTCTCGACGCTCGTGACGCCCGAGGGGACGCTGATCATGACGTCCGGCTTGAAGAGGCGGACGCGGCGCGCGACCTTGTTCAGGACGTACTTCAGCATCGCCTCGGTGATGAGGTAGTCGGCGATGACGCCGTCACGCATCGGCCGGATGGCGCGAACGTTGCCGGGAGTGCGGCCGATCATCTCGCGCGCCTCTTCGCCCACCGCCACCAGCCGATTGTCGTCGTCGCTGATCGCAACGACCGAGGGCTCGTTGAGGACGACGCCCTTGCCCTTGACGTAGACGAGGATGTTGGCGGTGCCGAGGTCGATGCCGATCTTCATGCGTGCGGTGTCGCGTCCGTACGGGTCGTGGGGCGCCCGAAGTATACCGATCGGTCGGGCCGGACCGATCGGCGTCGTGCTTCAGGCGTCCAGATCCCCGGCGCTCGCCGCTCGCCGCTCGTCGTGCGCGCTCCGGTGGAGCAGTTGACTGTCCACACGTCGCGACTTGTCGAAGGCCGCCACCCTGCGCATAAGCCGACCACATCGGCCGCGTCAGCGGTCAACGGCTGCCGAACCGTGCTAATCCTGCGTCAGCGCGGCCGCCGCAACCGGACGCGCTGCCCGCTGACGCGCACCAACGAAGCGTTTGACAAGTCGCTGAACCACAGGAGCCCGGGCGGAGGCGGCAGTGACGGCCGACGCATCCAGGCCGTTGCCGCGCGGCCACGTACCGCGTAGCGGCTGAAGAGCGGCGCCAGCGCGACCAGCCGACGACGCGTCGTCCGGTCCTCGGCGAAGACGATCACCGGCACGACGGCCGCGGGGTACGGCCAGCCCAGTCCGCGCGCAATGCCAGGGGCCAGGCGGGTCCGAACGTCCATCGCGCCGAGGAGCGCCTGGGTATCGACGAGCTCGGTCTTGACCTCGATCACCGCCACGGATCGGCTCGCTGGATGCCACGCGAACAGATCGATACGACCGCGCTCGCCGTATCGATTGAAGCTCACCTCCGCCCGCACTTCCCACGACCACGCCTCGAGCCGGCGCTTGGTTCCCGACTGGAGCTGGGCATGCCGTGCGTCGAGCATCCGGTCCAGGTCCGCGCCTCGCCACGCCAGGCGGCCGTCGAGCCGCGCCCCGAGCGCGTCGAGGATGGACTCGACGCGCGCGCCGGAGAGACGGCGGCCGTGCCCGCGTTCGAGGCGTGACACCGCCCCTCGATCAACGCCGGCGCGCGCGGCCAGCTCCACCTGCCGCAGGCCCAGTCGCAGCCGAATGGCGCGTGCGCCGCGGCCGATCCGATCCCAGTTCATTTCCCCACCGTGCCCGATGACCGCTTATCGACCGATTAGCATCGGTCCATGCCCGAGGGCGACACGATCTTCCGCACCGCAACGGTGCTGCGCGCCGCGCTCGTCGGGCGAGTGGTGACCGCGGCCCGCGCGCAGCCGCGACCCGGGATCCGTCGCGTCCCCGACCTCTCGCGGCTCATCGGGCGTCGCGTGGAACGGGTCGAGCCGCGGGGGAAGCATCTCCTCATCACGTTCGAGGGTGGTGTCACGCTCCGCACCCACCTGCGGATGCGCGGCTCCTGGCACCGATACCGGCCGGGTGAGGCGTGGCGGCTTCCCGCGCCGCAGGCAAGCGTGATCCTGGAGACGGCGGAGAGCGTGGCGGTCTGCTTCAACGCCCCGAGTGTCGAGCTGCTCTCCGAGCGCGACGTCGGGCGCCATCGCGCGCTCACCGCACTCGGCCCCGACCTGTTGGGCCGCGAGTTCGACGCCGACGAGGCGCTCGCCCGCCTCCGCGACCGCGATGCGCTGGCCTTCGGCGAGGCGCTTCTCGACCAGCGGGCGATGGCGGGCATCGGCAACGTCTACAAGAGCGAGCTCTGCTTCCTCGAGCGCCTCGACCCGTGGGCGCCGGTGGCGACCGTCCCGGATGACGCGCTGCGGCACGCGCTGGAGACCGGCCGCCGCCTCATGCGCGCGAACGTCAGCGGCGGCGCACGGCAGACGCGCCCGGAGGGTGGGCTGTGGGTCTACGGCCGCGCCGGACGGCCGTGCCGTCGCTGCGGCACGCGCATCGAGGTCCGGCGCCAGCGCGAGCTGGCGCGGCTCACCTACTGGTGCCCGCGCTGCCAGGCGGCTCCCGCAGCACGCTGAGCGCCCGCTCGAGCCGTGCGGCCCGTGTCTCCGGGCGCTTCGCCTCGGCGATCGGTCCTGCGAGCTCCCGGCGGCGCGTGAACGCAAGCTGCTCGAAGCGCTCGCGGAGCGCCGGCTCCGCGGCGAAGGCCGCCTCGAGCTCCGCAGGCAGCTCCAGGACGCGTGGCGCGTCGTCGCGCGCCACCTCGAGCGTGATCGGATAGCCGATGTCCGCGTCTGCCGCCTCGCGGGTCGCCTTGTGGACGCCGATGCAAAGGCGCCCGCCGCCCATCGGCATCGTGCTGGACCGGAACGGAAGCCCGTTCAGCGTCCCGACCACGCGCATCTGCTTCACGCCGCCGAGCGCCGCGATGAGCTCCGCCGGGACCTCCACCAGCGCGCCCCCGCCGCGGGACCCGTTGGCCCGGACCTCGCCCGCGGCGATGATCGGCGCGGTGAAGCGGATAGGCTCGGTCATGCGTCGATCCGGTGGATTTGCGCCCCGAGCGCCACGAGCTTCGACTCGATCTGCTCGTAGCCGCGGTCGACGTGCTCCACGCCGCTGATGACGCTCGTCTCGCCGGCCGCGAGTGCGGCGAGGATGAGAGTGGCGCCGGCGCGCAGGTCGGCGATCTGGACCTCGCGCCCGTGGAGGTCGCTCGGCCCCGCGATGCGGGCATGGCGCTCATCGAGGACCTCGATCACGGCGCCCATCTTGACGAGCTCGGTGGTGTACTCGAGCCGATCCTCGTAGATCGTCTCGTGGATGCTGCTCACCCCGTCGGCCTGCGTCATGAGCACCGCCAGCGGCGCCTGGAAGTCGGTGGCGAACCCGGGGTACGGCGCCGTCTGGACGTCGGCGGGGTGGTAGGCGGTTGCCGAGCCGATGGTGAGGCCGCCGTCGGCCTGCGCGTCGTGGGGCACGCCCATCTCGTCGAGCACGGCCAGGAACGCTCCCATGTGCGACGCCTCCACGCCGCGCATCGTGATCTCGCCACCGGTCACCGCCGCGCCGATGGCGAACGTCTCCGCCTCGAGCCGATCCCCGATCACGACATGCTCGGCCCCGCCCAGCCGGTCCACACCCTCGATCTCCAGCCGGTCCGGCGCGGTCCGCGCGATGCGTGCGCCCATGGCGGTGAGCATCGAGATGAGATCGTCGACCTCGGGCTCCTGTGCCGCGTTCTCGATCACCGTCGTGCCGTGCGCCAGGGTGGCGGCGAGCATCGCGTTCTCGGTGCCCATCACCGTGACCTGCGGGAACTGGACGCGCGCCGCGCGCAGGCCACCAGGGGCGGCGGCAAAGTAGTAGCCGTTCTTGTACTCGACCTCCGCGCCGAGCTGCTCCATGGCGAACACATGCAGGTCGACCGGGCGCCGCCCGATCCGGTCTCCGCCGGGGTTCGGGATGATGATCCGCCCGAAGCGGGTCAGGAGCGGGCCGAGGAGCATGAAGCTGGCGCGCATCTTCATCGCCGCCTCGAGCGGCACGAAGAGCCACTCCGGCTCCCCGGCGGTGATCACGATCGTGTCGCCGTTCACCCGGCGCAGCTCGAAGCCGAGGTCGGTCATCGTCTCGCGCAGGATCGTCACGTCGCTGATGCGGGGGACGTTGTGGAGCGTGACCGGCTCATCGGTCAGGGCCGCGGCGGCCATGAGCTTGAGCACCGCGTTCTTGGCGCCTGCGATGCGCACCTCGCCGCGCAACGGGGTGCCACCGGTGACGACGAACTTCTGCATGGAGCGTCCGAGTGTAGCGGGTCGCCCGGCGTCAGCCGGGAAAGGCTTCCTTCCACTCGTGGCCGCCGGTGTGGTGTCCGTCGCACAGCCCGATGCGGCCGCCCATGTGGCGGCTCGGGAGGAGCGGCTGCATCCCGTCATGGAACGGGGTCGGCTGGCGGTTGCAGATCATCATCCTCCCCTCGCGGGCCCAGGCGTAGGCGTGGTCGGAGGAGCAGAACCGATACGACTTCGTGAACGCCGAGCTCGGGGTGGCGCCGGCGGGAGCGATCGGGCCGGACTCGCGCACGACGTCAATGCGCACCGGCAGCTGGGGCATGCGCGCCCCGCAGTGGTCACAGGTCTGCATCGGTCAGGCTCGGTCAGCCGAGGTAGTGCTGGCCGTCGTCCTCGCGATGGTTCGCGACGAAGGTCGGGTCAAGGTTCGGGTCCTCGCCGGGCGGCGAGCCACGGTGCGGCTTGAAGTCGACTGGGCAGATGAACGGGTATTCGCGACCGATCTTCCGCAGCTCCTGCATGCGGCGGTGCCCCTCGTCCGGCGCGCCCTCCGGCCCGCGGAGGTGCGCCTTCGCGGCCTCCTCGGTGGTCATCTCACGCTCGTCGCTCATCTCGCGGGGAATGGTACCGCTGTTCGCGGCCACCCTCATCGCGGTCACATGTGCGTGGGGCGGGCCGTGCGCCGGCTAAGACTGGCGCTATGCAAGCTAACTCAGGTGGCGCCTCGGCGCCGGGTAGATTTGCCCAGATTCGCACGACGCGTGAGCCGCTTCTGCCGAGATAACGTGCACCGCGCGCGGATTGGCCCGTGGTGCGGCGCGCTCACCCTCCAGGCCCGTGGATAGCCTGCACCGGGCGCGCGGATTGGCCCGTGATGCCGGCGGACCGGTGCGGAGCAGCGGGATCCTCAGCCGCGCGACCGGCGGCGGACGGCGATGCGCTCCCGCATGAGGGCGGTCTGGAGCGAGGCGCGGACGCGGGCAATATCGACCGGGTCATGGGTCGACTCGAGCTCGGCCTCGGCACGTTTGCGCGCCTCGACGGCGCGCGCCTCGTCGATCTCGTCGGAATGCTCGGCGAGGTCGGCCATCACGATCACGCGATCCGGCCGGACCTCGACGAAGCCGCCCGAGATGAGCATGTGCTCCTCGGTGCCGCCCTTCTTGATCTTCAGCTCACCGATGCCAAGGGCGCTGATCAGGCGCGTGTGGTGCGGCAGGATGCCGAGCTGGCCGTCGATGCCGGGCACGACGACCATGTCGACCTCGTCGGAGTAGGCGCGCCGCTCCGGGCTGAGGATCTCGAGCTTCAGCGGCATGTCTGCATGTCCATGGGTCCTACTTCATCGCCTCGGCGTTTTCCTGGGCGTCCTCGATCGGTCCGGTCATGAGGAACGCCTGTTCGGGCAGCTGGTCGTGCTTGCCCTCGAGGATCTCCTTTGCGCCACGGACCGTCTCCTTGCGCTCGACGTACTTGCCGGGGCGGCCGGTGAACTGCTCGGCCACGAACATCGGCTGGCTCATGTAGCGCTGGAGGCGCCGCGCGCGCTGCACGGTGACCTTGTCGTCCTCCGACAACTCGTCCATGCCGAGGATGGCGATGATGTCCTGGAGGTCCTTGTAGCGCTGGAGCGTGCGCTGCACCTCGCGGGCGACGGCGAAGTGCTCGTCACCGACAACGCGCGGGTCGAGGACGGTGGAGGTCGAGGTGAGCGGATCCACGGCCGGGTAGATGCCGATCTCGACGATGGCGCGCTCGAGGCGGATCGTGGAGTCGAGGTGCGCGAACGTCGTCGCCGGCGCGGGATCGGTGTAGTCGTCAGCCGGCACGAACACCGCCTGGAGGGACGTGATCGAGCCCTTCTTCGTGGACGTGATCCGCTCCTGGAGGTTGCCCATCTCAGTGGCGAGGGTCGGCTGGTAGCCCACCGCCGACGGCATGCGGCCGAGGAGCGCGGACACCTCCGACCCGGCCTGCGTGAAGCGGAAGATGTTGTCGATGAAGAGCAGGATGTCGCGGCCCTCGACGTCGCGGAAGTACTCCGCCATGGCGAGGCCGGTGAGGCCGACCCGCTGGCGGGCCCCCGGCGGCTCGTTCATCTGGCCGAAGACCATGACCGTCTTGTCGATGACGCCCGACTCGGTCATCTCACCGATGAGGTCGTTCCCCTCGCGCGAGCGCTCGCCGACGCCGGCGAAGACCGAGTAGCCGCCGTGCTCGGCAGCGATGTTGCGGATAAGCTCCTGGATGATGACCGTCTTGCCGACGCCGGCGCCGCCGAAGACGCCGACCTTGCCGCCGCGCTTGAACGGGGCGATCAGGTCGATGACCTTGATGCCGGTCTCGAAGACCTGTGCCTCGGTCTCCATCTCGGAGAACGGCGGCGGATCGCGGTGGATGGGGAGCATGTGCTCCGAGGTCACCTTCCCCTTGCCGTCGATCGGATGGCCCAGGACATCGAAGACGCGGCCGAGCGTGGCCTCGCCGACCGGGACGGTGATCGGGGCGCCGGTGTCCTTCGCGTCGAGCCCGCGGGCGAGCCCGTCGGTCGTCGACATCGCGACCGTCCGCACCCAGTTGTTGCCCAGGTGCTGCTGGACCTCGACGACGAGCGTGTCGTCGCCCTTCCCGGTGGCCGCGGTGCTGGGGCGCTTGATCTCGAGCGCGTTGTAGATGCTGGGCAGGTCCCCGGGCGGGAACTCGACGTCGATCACGGGTCCCGTGATCTGGATCACCTTGCCGGTGGCCATCGGTTGCTCTTACTCCTTCGTCAGCCGCCGAGCGCTTCCGCGCCGGAGGCGATCTCGATCATCTCGCGGGTGATGGTGGCCTGGCGCGACTTGTTGTAGACGAGCGTCAGGTCACCGATGAGCTCGTTCGCGTTATCAGTGGCGCTGCGCATGGCGATCATCCGCGCACTCTGCTCGGAGGCGTTCGACTCGAGCACGGCACGGTAGAGGTCGATCGCGACGTAATGCGGCAGCAGCCTGCCGAGGACCGCCTCCGGCGAGGGCTCGAACAGGTACTCGTCCGTGCGCGCCGCCTCGTCGCCTGTCATCTCCTCGGGCTGCGCGACGGGCAGGATCGACAGGACGTCGGCGCGCTGCGTCAGGGTGGAGACGAAGCCGGCGTAGGCGACGGCGATCTCGTCGTACTTCTCGGCGAGGAAGTCGTCGGTCACGAGGCGCGCGATCGGCGTCACGTCGCTGAATGCCGGACGATCGCCGAGGCGCGAGAAGTGCGCGGCGATCGGGACACCGGCACGCCGCAGCTGGTCGCGGCCCTTGCGTCCGACGGTCACCGCCTCGACCTCCGCGCCGGCGGTCGCGTGATCGCTGATGTAGCGGAGCGCGGCGCGCACGGTGTTCGTGTCGAGCGCGCCGGCGAGGCCGCGGTCGGTGGTGATCACCACGAGCCCGATTCGCTTGACCGGCCGCCGGGCGAGGAGTGGATCGACCTCCTCTCCGACCATGGCGGTCACGCGCGCGAGGGCGCCGTGCAGCTCCTCCGCGTACGGCCGCGCGGCCAGGATCGCGTCCTGGGCCCGCTTCATCCGTGCCGCGGAGAGGAGCTCGAACGCCCGCGTGATCTGGGAGATGTTGCGGATGGAGCCGATCCGTCCGCGAATCTCCTTCAGGCTCGGCATCGGGTCAGCCCTTCGCCTCCGGCGCGTCGTCGGCGCTGGCCGCGTCGGCGGCCGTGTTGGTGGCCTTCTCGTCCTCGCCGGCCTCGTCCTTCGGCTTGTCGGCGTCTTCGGCGGCGTCGTCGTCGGCCGGCTTCGCCTCGTCGACAGCCGGCTTCGCCTCGTCGGCGTCGGTGGCCGGTTTCGCATCGTCGGCGTCGGAAGCCGGCTTCGCGGGCTCGTCAGCCGCCTCGGTGGCAGCCTCGGCGCGAGCCTCGGCCTTCGCGTCCGCCTTCTCCTCGCTGGCCGCCTCCTCCGACTTCCCGATGCCCTCCTGGCGCCGGAATTCAGTGACCGCCTTCTTCAGGTCGGCGGTCAGCTCGTCAGAGAGTGCCTTCTCCTTGGCGATCTTCGGCAGCAGCCCGTCGTGGGCCGAGTCGAGGAAGCGATAGAAGCCGGACTCGAACTCGCCGATCTTTCCCGACTCGACATCGTCCAGGTAGCCGTTCGTGGCGACCCACAGGATCGCCACCTGGCGCTCGACCGAGACTGGCGCGAACTGCGGCTGGCGGAGGACGTAGGTGAGCTTCTCGCCGCGCGTCAGCTGGTCACGCGTCGCCTTGTCGAGGTCGGAGGCGAATTGCGCGAACGCCGCGAGCTCCCGGTACTGGGCGAGGTCGAGGCGTAGCTTGCCGGCCACCTGGCGCATCGCCTTGATCTGGGCATTGCCGCCGACGCGGCTGACGCTGATACCGGCGTTCACCGCCGGCCGTTGGCCCTGGTTGAACAGGTCGGTCTGGAGGAAGATCTGCCCGTCGGTGATGCTGATCACATTCGTCGGGATGTAGGCCGACACATCGCCGGCCTGGGTCTCGATGATCGGCAGCGCGGTCAGGGAGCCGCCGCCGTTGTCCTCGTTCATCCGCGCCGCGCGCTCGAGCAGCCGCGAGTGGGCATAGAAGATGTCGCCCGGGTACGCCTCGCGGCCCGGCGGGCGGCGCATGAGCAGCGACACCTGGCGGTAGGCCCAGGCGTGCTTGCTGAGGTCGTCGTAGACGCAGAGCGCGTCGCGGCCGTTGTCGAGGAACTCCTCGCCCATGGCGACGCCGGCGTACGGCGCCAGGAACTGGAGCGGGGCCGGGTCGGCGGCGGACGAGGCCACCACGATCGTGTGCTCCATCGCGCCGGCCTCTTCGAGCTGCGCCACCACCTGCGCCACCGTCGACTGCTTCTGGCCGATGGCGACGTAGATGCAGATGAGGTCCTGGCCCTTCTGGTTGATGATCGTGTCGACCGCGATCGCGGTCTTGCCGGTCTGGCGGTCGCCGATGATCAGCTCGCGCTGGCCGCGGCCGATGGGGATCATCGAGTCGATCGCCTTGATGCCGGTCTGCACCGGCGTGTCGACCGGCTGGCGGACGATGACGCCGGGCGCGATGCGCTCAATGGGACGGGTCTTGGTGGCGTTGAGCGGGCCCTTGCCGTCGATCGGCTCGCCGAGCGGGTTCACCACGCGGCCGATGAGCTCGTCGCCGACCGGGATCTCGACGATGCGACCGGTCGTCTTGACCTGGTCGCCCTCCTTGAGCCCGGTATAGTCGCCGAGGATGAGCGCACCGACCGTCTCCTCCTCGAGGTTGAACGCCATCCCCATGATGCCGCCAGGGAACTCGATGAGCTCCTGGGCGAGGGCGCCGGAGAGGCCGTAGATCTGCGCGATGCCGTCGCCGACCTCGACGATCGTGCCGACGCCACTGACGTCAGCGCTCGCATCGAAGCCCGCGATCTCGCTCTTGATGATCGACGTGATCTCGTCGGATCGAATCGCCATGTCGTTCGTACCGTTCCTTACGCTGCTGTCTGCCGCCCCGCCATCAGACGGCGGTCAGCCGAGCGCGCAGCCG
>JBBQMC010000006.1:0-29344 GCA_038328565.1 Candidatus Limnocylindria bacterium | reverse complement strand
AGGGCGGCCGCGATGCTGAAGCGCTGCTTCTGGCCGCCAGACAGCGTCTTCACGGTGGCGCGTGCCTTGTCGGTCAGCTCCACGTCGGCCAGCAGGGCGTCGGCGTCGACGTCGCGCTCGTAGAGGCGCCCGAAGAGGTGGAGCAGCTCGCGCAGGTTGAGCTCGTCGAAGAAGGCGGACGCCTGCAGCTGGATCCCGATCCGGCGCTTCACCTCGCGCGGGTCGTCGCGCACGTCGACCCCGTCGATCGTCGCCGATCCCTCGTCGATGGCGCGCATGCCCTCGATCATCTCGAGCGTCGTCGTCTTGCCTGCGCCGTTCGGTCCAAGGATCCCGAACACCTCGCCGCCGGCCACCTCGAAGCTGACGCCGTCGACCGCGGTGAGCGAGCCGTAGCGCTTGCGAAGGTCGTTGACGGTGATAATCGCCTCCCCGAGCGGCGCACGGGGGGCCAGGGCAGCCCGGCTCGGGGTCGTCACGGCGCGATGCTAGCAGGTCGCGCGGGCCCCCTCGATCGGGCGCCTCAGTGGGGGGAGGGTAATTCGCGAGCCGAGGCGCTAGGCTCCCGCCATGACACCTCGTCGAGGCCGCGGCCGGCCGCCGCACCCGGACGTCCTCACGCCGGCCGAATGGGCGGTGCTCGACTGGCTGCGCCATGGGCTGAGCCGGCGCCGCATCGCGCGCCAGCGCGGCACGAGCCTCGACGCGGTGAAGTACCACCTCGAGAACATCGCCGGCAAGCTCGGCGTGGATGGCACGCATGCCCTCCGCGCCTGGCCCGGCATCCCCGCCGACAGCATCCGCACGCCAGGAGACATCGCAGCCATGACCGATCCCGCCGCCCTCACCGTTCGATCCCTCGGCCAGGTCTCTATGCTGGCGACCGACATTGGGCGAGCCGAGACGTTCTATCGCGACGTGCTGCGCCTGCCGCATGCCTTCACGTTCGGTGACCTCGCCTTCTTCATGGCGGGCGAGACGCGCATCTTCCTGCGCGCCGTCCCGCCGGAGGAGTGGCGGCCGAGCTCGATCCTCTACCTCGTCGTCGACGAGATCGACGCCGCGCACGCGGCTCTCGGCGCGGCCGGGGTCGCCTTCCAGGGCGCGCCACATCGGATCCACACCCACGACGACGGGACCGAGGAGTGGATGGCGTTCTTCGACGACCCCGAGGGGAACACGCTGGCCCTGATGGCGCGGGTCCGCCCGGCGACCGGCTGAGCCGCCGATGAGTCTCGTCGGCGGCGCGGGTCATCAAGCTGTCCGTGGCGCCTGCCAGGGTGGCGCTCGCCCCGAACGGCGCTCAACGCATCGGACCGGATCCATCGGTCAGGAGGGCCCAATTGTGAGCTACGTCACCGATCCTCGTGTCGACGCGTACATCGACGCGCTCCCGGACTGGCAGCGCACGATCTGCCGGGCGGTCCGCGACATCGTCCACGTTGCGGATCCCGACGTCGTCGAGACGATCAAGCGCAGCGTGCAGCCGTACTTCGTCCTCGACGGCAACGTCTGTGCGTTCCTCGCCGCGAGGGACCACGTCAACGTGTTCGTCTATGACGGGGCAATCGTGCCGGACCCGGAAGGGCTCATCACCGCCGGCCAGGACAACGAGACGGCACGGACAATCGGCTTCCGCCGCGGCGATCCCATCCGGCGCGAGGCGCTCCTCGCCTTCTTCGGCCAGATCATCGCGAACAACCGCGCGGGCGGCTGGCGGAAGCTCAAGGCGCGCGCCGCTGCGGGCGGCACCTAGATGAAGATGATCGCATCGCGCGGCGTTTCATCCCTCGCCTCCAACGCGGCAAGCACACGGCGCGAGTCGAGGTCGAACGCCGCCGCGAGCACGGCGCGAGCGCCGTCGAGCGCCCGACGATTCGCCCGCGTCGCGGCGACCACGATGAGCAGCCGCGTTGCGCCGAAATCCCGGGCTTTGAGCCGGGCGATCCTCACCTGCGCCTGGACGTCGACGAGACGCGTGATGAGCTCCACGGCGATGCAGACGCCGGGCTTGGTGAGCACGACGTCGATTGCCCGGAGGTCGCCCGCCACCGGCATCACCGCCTCGAGCTGGCGGGTGAGAAGCATGGATGCCCGCTCCAGGAGGCGACCCAGATAGCGGAGCTGAGCCGCGTCTCGCGTCTCGCCACCCACCGGATATGCACGGACCGTGAGGCGAAGCCCAACCGCGGCTGCCTGCGCCGCCAACGATCGGATCCCCGGGTTGCCACGTCGTGCCAGTTCACGCCTTGCGACCTCCGCATCCGATATCCCGATCGCCGCCCGAACCTCGCGCTGTGTGAGCCCGTGAAGGCGACGCGCCACGCGCAGCTGTTCACCGATCTCGAGACGCCGCCGCGCCAGGCGGTACAACGCCTCGTCGATCGCCCGAGACTTGTTCGGCACCGGCCGATTGTGCTTCCGGGCCCCGTACCAGCGGCTTATCGCCGGCTTATCCCCGGTTGCCGCGAGGCCGCGAGGCTGACCTGCCCGGTGGGTCGATATCGGCGAGCGGATTGCGAAACCGACCTATCAGGTCGACGGTGGCCACGCGCACGGCTCGTCACCGGCTGGGGTCTACCTCGAGGGACGAAAACGACACGCAGGGTCCGATGTCGACCTCCAGGGTCGACGGGCGGTGGCCGCCTAGACGAGCGTCCGGTAGAGCTCGACGGTCGCCTCGGCGATCGCCGACCAGCTGAACCGTTCGACGGCGCGCCGCCGCCCCGCACGACCCATGGCCTCGCGCGCGGCCGGGTCGGCCATGAGGGCGTTGATCGCACCGGCCAGGTTGCGCTCAAAGCGGTCCGCATCGACGGGCAGCATCGGATCCTCGAGCGAGAGCTCGACCGGCACGAGGAGCCCCGTCTCGCCGTCGACGATCACCTCGGGAATGCCGCCCACCGCCGATGCCACGACCGGCGTCTCGCACGCTCCGGCCTCGAGGTTGATGATCCCGAACGGCTCGTACACCGAGGGGCAGCAGAACACCGCGGCGTGCGAGTAGAGCTGCCGCACGTCCGTGCGGCTCACCATCTCGCGGATCCAGGTCACGTTCGGCCGCGTGGCACGCGCGGCGCGCACGCCGGCCTCCATCTCGGCCGCGATCTCTGGCGTGTCCGGCTGGCCGGCGCACAGGACGACCCCGATCCCCGGATCGAGATGCTCGATCGCATGGACGAGATGCACGATCCCCTTCTGCCGCGTGATGCGCCCGACGAAGAGCACGTACGGGACCGATGGATCGACGCCATAGCGCTCCAGCGCATCGGTCTCGGTCACGCGGTGGAAGAAATCGGCATCGATCCCGTTGCCGATGACGTGGACGCGCTCGTGAGGCAGGTCGAACAGGCGGAGGACATCGGTCCGGGTGCCCTCGCTGACCGCGACCACCGCGTCGGCCATCGTCAGCGCCGTGCGCTCGACCCAGGCCGAGACGTCGTATCCGCCGCCCAGCTGCTCCCGTTTCCACGGCCGCAGCGGCTCGAGTGAATGGACGGTCACGACGAGCGGGATCCCATACGCCAGCTTCGCCAGCACGCCGGCGAGGTGGACGTACCAGGTGTGCGCGTGGACGAGATCCGCGTCCACCGGCTCGGCCACCATCCCGATGTCGCGCGACAGCGCTCCGAGCATCGGCTGCAGGCGCGCGTCGGCGCGATCGAGCTCGTGCGCCGCCCGGACGCCGCGCACGCGCCAGCCGGGATCGGTCTGGTCCTGGTCGCCGAAGGTGCGGATGTCGAGCTCGACGAGGTCCCGGAGCGCCTTCGCCAGCTCACCGACGTGAACGCCCGCGCCGCCGTAGATGGCTGGAGGAAACTCGTTCGTCAAGAGCAGCACGCGCACGCGGGCCACCCTAGCAGGGCCCACGTGTTCGCGGCTCAGCCGCCGGAGGTGCCCGTCACGTCCCGGACGATGCGCTCGAAGGAGAAGAGGTCAAAGGGCTTCGCCAGCACCGGCGCCAGTCGGCCGAGGAGGCGGCGCCGTGCCGGGACCGCACCGGTGCAGATGACGACCGGCAGCCGACGGAGTCGGTCCTGGCTGCGCATCTCGGCCACGAAGTCGCCGCCGCTTCCGTCCGGGAGGGCGTCGTCGAGGATCAGCAGGTCCGGCTCGTCGCGGGCGAGGGCCCGGCGGAGCGCGGAAAGGGTCGCGAATCGCTCCGTCTGCCAGCCGAGCTCGCCGGCCAGGTCGCCAAGCAGCAGCTGGGTGGTCGGGTCGTCGTCAACGACGAAGGCTCGTCGGCTGCGCGACGTGTCGCGTGCTCGTGAGTCGGAGGGTCGACGCGTTGCGTCGCGCCGAGCTCCGACCGAGAGGGTCATCGCCATGGCGGAACGCTCCTGGGTTGGTGTCTCGCGTCCCCACCCTGCAAGACCCTTGCCCGGACCCGTGTCAGCGGATCAGGTGGAACCGATGCGGTGCGGTCGCCCGAGCAGGAATCCCTGGCCGAAGTTGACGCCCAGGCGGCGAAGCGTGCGCCGCTCGTCCTCGGTTTCGATCCCCTCCGCGACGAGGGTGCAGCCGACCTGCGCGGCGAAGAAGACCATCCCCGCGATGAGCGCCTGGCGTGCCGTGTCCGCCTCGACGCCGCGCACGAGGCGCATGTCGAGCTTCACGAACTGCGGCCGCAGCTCGATGATGTGGCGGAGGCTCGCGAAGCCTGCGCCGGCGTCGTCGACGGCGAGGCTGACGCCGTCGCCGAATCGCTCGAGCGCGGCGCGCACGGCCGCGTAGTCCTCGATCGCGGAGCGCTCGGTGACCTCGACCACGAGGTGCCGCTCGCCGGCCCCACGCATGGCGGCCAGCACCGGTGCATCGAGGATGACGTCGGGCGAGAGGTTGAGGCTCACCCAGCGGTCGGCGGGCAGGGCGTCGGCAGCGGCGAGGGCCGCGTCCATGGCCGCGAGCTCGAGCTCGCGCGACATCCCGACGCGTTCCGCTTCGGTGAAGCGTCGGTCCGGCGGGGTGCCGTCGTGGAAGCGGGTGAGCGCCTCGTACCCGATGACGGCGCGGCTCTCGAGCTCCACGATTGGCTGGAAGACGGGATGGAAGGCATGCTCCTCGAGCGTGCGGGCGACGACGTCTCGCGTGTCGGCGTGGGCCCGACGACGCACGAGCTCCGGTCCCAGCAGCGCGCCGGTCACCGGCACGAACTCATTCACCGCCGACAGGATCGAGGTCATCGTCTCCCGCCCCTGTCGGCTCGCGACGCCCGCCGAGATGAGCCCGTACGGCTCATCGCGCGGCCCGAACGGCACGTAGGCGGCCGCCGTCAGCCCGGCCTCGAGCCAGGCACGCCGATAGTCGTCGTCGGAGGCGCGTGGCATCCAGTCGTCGACCCATGGGCCGGTCGAGCTCTCGCGGAGGTACCGGGCGCGCTCGGCGGGGATCGGGCGGCTGACGGTGATCGGCACGCCGGATGGTGAGCGGACGGCGATCGGTACGACCCGGCCGTCGAGCTCATAGCTGTAGATCGCCACGAACTCGACGGAGCGAATCTTCTCGATGGCGGCCGCGATGTCGACCGCGGTCTCCTCGGGCGTGGCCCGCGCGCGCAGCGCCTGGAGCGTGGCAGCAATCTCCGCCCGTTCGTTGCGCGCGGCGGCAAGCTCGCCCTCGGCGCGCGAGCGGGCGAGCTCCGCGCTGCGCTCCTTGGTGAGGTCACGCAGGAAGCCGGCGAAGGCCATCCGGTTGCCGCTGCGCACGACGGTGATCGTGAGCTCCGGCGGGAACTCGGTCCCGTCGCGCCGCAGCGCCGGCAGCTCGAGCCGCTGGTTGAGCCGCTGGGCATCGCCGGTCGCGACGACGTGTCGCAGGCCGGCCTCGTGCCGCGCGCGGAGCCGCCGCGGCACGATGAGCGATGCGAGGCGTTGCCCGACGACCTCGGCCGCGGCCCATCCGAACAGCCGTTCGGCCTGGGAGTTCCAGGCGGTCACGATGCCCTGCTCGTCCATGATGATCACCGCGTCGAGCGTCGCGTCGAAGAGCGCGCCCAGCATCGCCCGCGTGGCCGGCAACGCCGACCCGGGCGGCGGAAGCGCCGGTGCCAGGCGGACCGGGGCCTTGACCGGCGCCAGGCTCGACGCGGGCGGCGAGGTCGTCGCTGCACGTCGCGCGGCCGGAGCGGCGGTGGCGGGCGCGCCCCGCGGGCGCGGCATGCGGGCAGCCATCGTCAGGTTCCCGAGGTCGCGACGACGCGGTCGCGACCAGCGCGCTTCGCCATCGACAGCGCGACGTCGGCCGCGCGCACAGGCTGGCCGAGGGTGACGACGAGCGGCGCATCGCGACGCCAGCGCCGAGTCGCGCGCGGCGAAACGGCACGCAGCAGGCGCGCCGGTGCCGCGACGGCGTTCGGGGAAGCCATGGCCCCGACACCATCGGTCACGCGTGCGTCGCACGGCCATGGATCGTTCGTACTGCCCGCCGCTTGATACGCTGGACAGCGCATGGCCCTCATCGAGACGTACGAGCTCACGAAGCGCTACCCGGGCGGGATCACGGCGCTCGATGCACTGACGCTCACCGTCGAGCCGGGGATCATCGGTCTGGTGGGCGCCAACGGTGCCGGGAAGAGCACGCTGCTCAAGATCCTGCTCGGCCTCCTGGAGCCGACGAGCGGCACCGCCACCGTGCTGGGCTTCGACGCATTTCGCCAGGGATCGGAGGTGCGCGCCCTCGTCGGCTACATGCCCGAGCACGACTGCCTGCCGCCGGACCTCTCAGCCACCGAGTTCGTGACCCACATGGGCCAGATGGCCGGCCTGCCGCGCACCGCTTCGCGCGAGCGCACCGCCGACGTTCTGCGCCACGTGGGCCTGTATGAGGAGCGCTACCGCCCGATCGGGGGCTACTCGACCGGCATGAAGCAGCGCGTGAAGCTGGCCCAGGCCCTGGTCCACGACCCGCGCCTGCTGCTGCTCGACGAGCCGACGAACGGGCTCGACCCGGCCGGACGGGACGAGATGCTCGGGCTGGTGCGGCGCATCGGGACCGAGTTCGGGATCGCGACCATCGTCGCCAGCCACCTCCTCGGCGAGATCGAACGGGTCGGGACCCAGCTCCTGGCGATCGACGCCGGTCACCTGCTGCGCAGCGCGCCGATCGCGAGCTTCACCGAGCGCACCGGCGTGCTGAGCGTCGAGGTCGAGGAGGGCGCCGACGCCCTCGCGGCCGCCCTCACCGGATCCGGTCTCGAGGCGCACGTCGACGGCCGCACCGTCCTCGTCGCCTGCCCCGACGAGCGGCCGTACGACATCGTGCGCGACACGATCGTCGACCTCGACCTCGCCCTCGTGCGGCTCGAGCAGCGACGCGGCAGCCTCGAGGACCTGTTCAACGACGAGCCGAGCGAGCGGACCGATGCCGCCTGAGCCGCCGACCCCCGCGGGCGCCTCGACCGCCGCCGCTGGCCCCGCGGCGAGCCGCATCTACGACCTCGGCTACCGCGGCTACGACGGACCGCGGCTCGGCCGTGCCCACGCCACCCGTGCGCTGTTCGTGGCCAGCCTGCGCGGCGCCTTCGGGCTGGGGCGGCCGGCGCGGGCAAAGATCGCGCCGTGGGGCCTGACCGCCATCGCCCTCATCCCCGCCGGCGTCTCCCTCGCCATCACGGCGAGCGTGGGCCGCGGCGCCTCCCCCTTCACGTACGACGACTACATCTGGCAGATGCAGGCGATCTTCGGCATCTTCGTCGCCGCCCAGGCGCCGGAGCTCGTGGGCGGGGACCAGCGGAATCGGGTGCTGGCGCTGTACTTCAGCCACGCCCTCGAACGGATCGACTACGTCATCGCGAAGCTCGGCGCGATGGTGGCGGCGCTCGCGATCGTGATGGGCGCGCCCATGATCGTCCTCTTCTTCGGCCGCATCCTCGGAGCCACCGACCTCGGCACCGGGGTCGGCGACGAGGTCGGATCGCTTCCCATCGTCATCGCCTCGCCCCTCCTCCACGCGCTCGGAGTCGGCGCGGTGAGCCTCGCCATCGCCGCCTTCACGCCGCGGCGCGCGTACGCCACCGGAGCGATCATCGCGGTCTTCATCGTGGGGCAGGGGCTCGCACAGGCCGTCTCCCGCCTCTCGAGCGGCTTCCTGCGCGACTTCGGGCCGATGGTCAACCCGTTCGTCTGGCTCGACGGCACGCGGACCTGGCTCTTCGGCGGCACGATCGCCGCCTCCCCGGTGGCGCGGAGCGGCCTGTCGCCGTCGTCCTACGCCATCGTCGCGGTCGTGGTGGTCGCCGTCGCCATCGGCCTCCTCGTCTGGCGGTACCGCCGGATCGGCACGTGATCGAGCTCGAGGCGGTCTCGCGCTGGTACGGCAACGTCGTGGCCGTGAACGACGTCACCCTTCGCGTCGAGCCCGGGATCACCGGCCTGCTCGGCCCGAACGGGGCGGGCAAGAGCACCATCCTCCACATGGTCGCGGGCCTGCTCGCTCCCTCCACCGGCAGCGTCACGGTTGGGGGCCAGGCGAGCTTCGGGCATCCCGCGGTGTACCGATCCATCGGCCTCGTGCCGGAGCGCGAGGCGGTCTATCCGTTCCTCAGCGGGCGCGAGTTCGTCAGCGCCGCCGCGCGCCTCCAGGGCCTCGCCGACCCCCGCGCGGCGACCGGGCGGGCCATCGAGGCGGTCGAGATGACCGAGGCCGCCGACCGTGCCATCGGCGGTTACAGCAAGGGCATGCGGCAGCGGATCAAGGTCGCCGCCGCGCTCGTCCACGATCCGCCGGCGCTCGTGCTCGACGAGCCATTCAACGGCATGGACCCGCGACAGCGGCTGCACATGATGACCCTCCTGCGCCGCATGGCGGCCGACGGCCGCACCATCCTCTTCTCGAGCCACATCCTCGAGGAGGTGGAGCGGCTGGCGGAGCGGGTGCTCGTGATCGTGGCGGGGCGCCTCGCAGCGTCCGGCGACTTCCGGCAGATACGGCGCCTGATGACCGATCGACCGCACACGTTCACCATCCGCTCCTCCAACGACCGGGCCCTGGCGGCTGCGCTCGTCGCGCAGCCGGCGGTCGGTGGCGTCACGCTCGACGATGGGCTGCTCACCGTGCGCGCCAGCGACTTCGGCGCGTTCAGCCGTCTCGTGGCGGGCGTCGCGCGTCGCGGCGACCTCCGCCTCTACGAGGTGCTGCCCACCGACGAGTCGCTCGAGAGCGTCTTCTCCTACCTGGTGCGGTCGTGAATGGGGTGATCGCCAACATCACCCTGCGCCAGCTGCTGAGCCGGCGGCGGACGCTGCTGCTCAGCCTGCTCGGCCTCGTCCTCATCGTGGTGGCGCTCGCCTACCGGCTCAGCGGTGACGCGTCGAGCGACGCGCAGGCGGTGCGCTGGACGATGGGCATGCTCGAAGCGCTCGGCCTCACGACCCTTGTGCCGATCGTCGCCCTCATCATGGGGACCGGCGCCATCGGCTCCGAGCTCGAGGACGGGACGGCGGTCCACCTCCTCACGAAGCCGGTGGCCCGCTGGCGGATCGGGATCGTGAAGCTCGTCGTCGGTGCGGCGTGCGCGGCCGCCATCTCGCTGCCGCCCGTGTTCGTGGCCGCGCTCATCGGCTGTGGCGACTTCGGCGTCGCCGCCGCGTACACGATCGCCAGCCTCGTCGCATCGTGCGTCTACGTGGCGTTGTTCATGGCCCTCAGCCTCGTCACGTCGCGCGCCTTCGTCATCGGCCTGGGCTACGTGCTCATCTGGGAAGGGCTGCTCGCCGGCCTGTTCCCCGGGATCCGGACCCTCTCCGTGCGCCAGGAGTCGATCTCGTTCGGCCGCTCGCTCGCCGACTCGCTCTCCGCGGCGGTGGCAACCGTGGAGCTGCCGGTGGCAGTGGGCGCGGCCGCCGTCGCTGCGGCCGTCATCGCGGCGCTCGCGATCGCCGTAGCCATGCGACGGCTGATGGTGCTGGAGATCTCCGGTGACGTCGGCTGAGCCACCTGGCCGCATGACCCGCAGCCACGCCTGGGCCGGCGCGCTCGAGACGCTCGAGATCGACAGCGAGGCGCTCACCGGCAACCCGCTCGGCGACCCGCATCGGCGCACGCTCTACGTCTACACCCCGCCCGCCTACGCGGCGGAGCCGACGCGGCGCTTCCCGACCATCTACCTCATCCAGGGCCTGACCGGCATGGTCGAGGCGTGGCTCTATCGCAAGCCGTTCCAGCGCACCGTTCCCGAGCTCGTGGACGAGCTCTTCGCCGACCCGGCCACGCCGCCCGCGATCGTCGTCTACGTCGACGCCTTCACCTCGCTCGGCGGCAGCCAGTTCCTCGACTCGCCGGCCACCGGCCGATACCACACCTACCTGTGCGACGAGGTGGTGCCGTTCGTCGACGCGCGGTTCCGGACCCTGGCGGACGCGGCGCACCGCGGCATCGCGGGCAAGAGCTCCGGTGGCTACGGCGCGATGGTGACGCCCATGCTCCGCCCGGACCTCTTCGGCGGCCTCGCCACCCACGCCGGTGACGCGCTCTTCGAGCACGGCTACTGGCCCGACGTCCGGGACGCGGCCCGCGCGCTGCGCGACACGTACGACGGCTCGTACGAGGCGTACTGGACCGATGTCCGGGCACGGCCCGGGCGGCCGAGGTCGAGCGACGGGGTGCTCCTCAACGTCTGGACGATGGCCGCCTGCTACAGCGCGGATACCGACGGCACCGTCCAGCTCCCCTTCGACGCGGAGGGGCGGATTCGGCACGACGTCTGGGACCGATGGCTGGCGTGGGACCCGGTCCGCATGGTGGCCTCCCATGCGGATGCGCTGCGCGGCCTGCGGGCGATCTGGGTCGACGCCGGACGCGCCGACGACTTCTATCTCGACCTCGGCGCGGCTGCATTCGTCGATGAGCTGCGTGGCATAGGGATCACGGAGCCGGCGCTGTTCTTCGAGCTCTTCGACGGCACGCACGCCAACCTCGAGTGGCGCTACCCGCTCGCGATCCGCTTCCTCGCCGAGCGCCTGGCGGCCTAGCGCGCGTTCGGCGGCGCAGCTCCACTGTGCGGCACTCCGCCGTTCCGCGGGTCGTCACCGTCGCGGATGCACGCCACGTGACCGTTGGCCGACTGCTGCGCCCCCCGCGGCCCTCAGGCTCATGCCCGGTGTGAATCCGAGCTGTTCCCGGGCCGTTTCTCGCGAATACCGGTCACTCGGCGTGAATCAGACGGTGTTGGAGGGCCGGCAACGTCGGCCATCTTCGTGGTACGCCGTGCGGGGGCCGTAGAATCGACGCCGCATGACCCGCATCCTCGTCTACACCGGCAAGGGCGGCGTCGGCAAGACCAGCGTCGCCGCCGCCACGGCGCTCGCCTGCGCGGACCGCGGCTACCGGACGATCGTGATGAGCACCGACATCGCGCACTCGCTCGGCGACGCGTTCGACGTCCAGCTCGGCCCGACGCCGGTCGAGATCGCCCCGAACCTGTGGGGCCAGGAGTCGGACGTCTTCTTCAACGTCGCGCGCTACTGGGGAAGGATCCAGCAGTACGCCGCATCGGTCCTGCGCTGGCGCGGCCTCGACGAGGTGATGGCCGAGGAGATGACCGTCCTGCCCGGCATGGACGAGGTCGGCAGCCTGCTGTGGATCGCCGACCACCACGACTCGGGGCTGTACGACGTGGTCGTCGTCGATGCCGCGCCCACGGGTGAGACGCTCCGCCTCCTGTCGCTGCCGGAGGCGGCGAAGTGGTGGATGGAGAAGGTCGAGCCTATCGGCCGCAAGATCAGCAAGCTCACCGGACCGCTGATCAGCCGGGTGGTGGGCATGCCGATGCCAGGCGAGGATGTGTTCAACGCCGGCGAGGAGCTGTTCGCGCGGCTCGAGCACATGCACGACCTGCTGACAGACCACGACAAGACATCGGTCCGTGTCGTGCTTACCCTCGAGCAGGTGGTGATCAAGGAGGCGCAGCGCTCCTTCACGTACTTCCACCTCTACAACTACCCGACCGATCTCGTGGTGGCCAACCGGGTGCTGCCCGACAACCAGGAGTGGCACTACTTCCGCGACTGGTACGACGCCCAGCAGCGCTACGGGCCGCTGGTCGAGAAGACATTCCATCCCATCCCGGTCCGGCGGGCGCCGATGTTCGACCGCGAGATGGTCGGCGTGCCGCTCCTTCGTGAGCTCGGCAAGAGCCTCTACCGCGACGAGGACCCCACGCAGTTCTTCTACCGCGGCCGGCCGTATGCTGTCAGTCGCGACAACGGGGCGTTCCTCGTCTCGGTCGACCTCCCGTTCACCGACAAGACCCAGATCAACCTGTCGCGGCATGCCGATGAGCTCGTCATCGACCTCGGGACGTGGCGGCGCACGCTCGTCCTGCCGCGCATCCTCGTCGACGCGCCAACCGACGGGGCCACGTTCACCGATGGCACCCTGAAGGTCCGGTTCCTCGCACCGGCCCGCTAGACCGCCCGCCCCGCAAAGGAGACGAACGAATGACCGATCAGTCCTCCGCCGATCGCACCGCCGCGCTCGAGGCGCGGCTCGCCGACCTCGAACGCCGGGTCCCGCGATCCATGTCCGTCGATGGCGCGCGCTCCGGCATGGAGGAGGCGTTCTGGGCGGTCATGCACAGCGTCTTCCCGGAGGAGGCGCGGAAGCACCTCAAGAACGCCGGGCGCGAGCAGCTCATGGCCGCGCGCGTCTACCTGGACCGATGGATCGAGCGGCTCGAGAAGACGGAGGCGGAGGCCGCCGAGGCGCGGCCGCACGAGAAGATCGACATCGAGTAGGCAAGCATGGACGGACGCGCCGTAACGGTCGACCTGTTACCGCCCGCGAACGGACCTACGACGTCGGCTACGATGGTGGTCGCGCGGGAGTAGCTCAGTTGGTAGAGCGGCAGCCTTCCAAGCTGCATGTCGCGAGTTCGAACCTCGTCTCCCGCTCCACCGCCTCCTCGCGGGTGACCTTTTCGGCATGCACGCACTCGATCGCCGCGCGGAGGCGCGGGAGCTCCTCGACGGCAACACCCTCGACCAGGGTGACCTGCGCGTCAACCTGCGCGAGATGGCGATGCTCAACCGCCTTCCCGGCGGCATCGGTGCCAGCCTGGCCGCGATTCGCCACCTGACGACGAGCGACGCGCCGGTGATCGTCGACGTAGGGACCGGCGGCGGCGACTTCCCGCGACGGGTCCGGCGCGAGCTGCCGCATGCAACGGTGATCGGGACCGATGCGAGCGCCGCGGTGCTCGACGTCGCGCGCAGCTGGACCCGGACCGGGCCATGCCTCGAGCTGATGCAGGCCGACGCGCTCGCGCTGCCGCTGGCGGACGCCTCGGTCGACGTGGCCCACGCGTCGCTCCTCGTACATCATCTCCGCCCCGACGAGGTCGTCCGGGCGCTCCGCGAGATGCGCCGGGTCGCTCGCGCCGGCGTGGTGGTCAACGACCTGCGCCGCGGCAGGATCGCGTACGCGCTCAGCGCCGCCATCGTCCTTAGCCTGGCCCGGCACCACGTCACCCGCGCCGACGGGCTCCTGTCGGCGCGCCGGTCTTACACCCTGGCCGAGCTCGACGCGATGGCGACCGATGCCGGCCTGCGGCGCGTCTGGCGCTCCCCGGTGTTCATGCCACGGGTCGTCACGGCCTACCGATGACCGATCTCGTCTGTGATGTCCTCGTCGTCGGCGCCGGTCCGGCGGGTTCTGCGGTGGCCGCCGCATTGGCGCGCGACGGTCGCGACGTGCTCCTCGTCGAGCGGCGCCGGCACCCGCGCCCGAAGGCCTGCGCCGAGTACGCCAGCCCGCGCATTGCCGAGGAGCTGGCGCGCCTCGGCATGGACGGCGGCTGGCAGGCGGACGCGGTCCCGCTCGCGGGGATGGACGTCGTGCGCGGGGCGGACCGGGTGCGGATCGGCTACCACGACCGACGCGGGGCTCGCCGTGCCTGGGGACTCGATCGGCGGACGTTCGATGCCACCCTCGCGCGGCACGCGGTCGCGGCCGGCGCGCGGCTCATGGACCTCACCACGCTCGAGCGCGTCGAGCTCGAGGGCGGGCGCGTGATGGGCGCCGTGCTCCGAAGGGCGGACGGGCCGCGCCGGGTGGAGAGCCGCTGGGTGATCGGCGCGGACGGCGCGCGCTCATCGGTCAGCCGCCGCGTCGGCGTGGATCGACCGGCCTTCCCTCGACGCCTTGGGCTCGTCGCGCACTACGAGGGCCACCCCGACCTGACCGATCACGGCGAGATGCACGTCGGCCCAGGCTGGTACGTCGGCCTGGCACCCACGCCGGGCGGCGAGCTCAACGTCGGCATGGCGCTCCCGCTCGCCGGGCGCGGTGGCGCCGCGACGCGCTTTGCCGCGGCCATCGACGGCCTGCCCGCGGTCGCCGCACGACTCGCCGGCATGCGCCGGCTCACCCCGATCCGCGGCGTTTCGCCGATCGGCCACCGGGTCGCGCGCGCCGCCGGCGACGGGTGGCTCCTCGTCGGTGATGCGGCAGGCTTCATCGACCCCTTCACCGGCGAGGGCATCTTCCGCGCCCTTCGCTCGGCGCGCGCGGCGGCCGAGGCGCTGCACGCAGGCGACGCCGGTGCCGAGCAGCGCTACCTCGCCGCGCGGCGCGCGGCGTTCGCCGCCAAGGACACGCTGACCTGGGCGGTGCAGGGCATGCTGGCCGCGCCAACGGTGCTCGGGCACGTCCTGCGCCGGCTGGCCGCCGACCCTCCTGCGGCCGCACGGCTCGGATCGGCGCTCGGCGACTGCCGACCGGCCACTGACGCGCTCAGCCCGGCCTTCCTCGCCTACCTGCTGCGCCCGTGAACAGCGAGATCGGCATCCTCGTCGCCGCCCCGGAGGCGGTCGTCTTCGACCTCGCCTCGGACGTCGAGCGCTGGCCGGAGCGCCTGCCGCACTACCGCTACGTGCGGCGCATCGGCTCGGCTGGCGAACGCCGCTACGCGTTCGGGGCGCGCCGCGGCCGGATCCCGGTGCGCTGGGAGGCGCTCGTCCGCCCGCTCCCCCAGGAGCACCGGCTCGAGTTCCGCCACACCGGCGGCGTGACGCGCGGGATGGCCGTGGCCTGGACCTTCGCCTCCGGACCGGATGGCATCGTCGACGTGCGGATCTCCCACGACCTGACGCTCGGCTGGCCCCTGATCGGCGGGTTCGCGGCGCGGTTCATCGACGGCCAGTTCATCGGGCCGATCGCGCGGCGCACGCTGCGCCGGGTGCGGGCGCTCGCCGAGGCCCGCGCGTGAGGCGCGTCGTCGTCACCGGCATCGGTGCGATCACGCCCATTGGTCACGGCGCCGATGGGCTGTGGCAGGGGGTCATGGCGAATCGCTCGGCGGTAAAGGCGATCGATCGGTTCGACGCATCGCCCTTCCCGTCGCGCATCGCGGCGCAGGTGGATGACTTCGTGGCCAGCGATCACCTCGATCCCCGGCGGGCGCGGCGGCTCGATCGGTTCAGCGCGTTCGCCGTCGCCGCGGCGCGGATGGCGGTCGAGCACGCCCGGCTGGCGCCGGCGCAACGGCCGGCTGCCCGCACCGGGATCTGGATCGGTTCGGCGCTCGGCGGCGTCGCGTTCGGCGAGGAGCAGCACGCCGCCTACGTGACGCGCGGCCTGCGTGGCGTCTCCCCGACGCTGGCGACGGCCGTCTTCGGCGGTGCCGCCGCCTCGAACGTGGCGATCGACCTTGAGATCCGCGGACCCGCGATCGGCAACGCGAACTCGTGCGCGTCCGGCGCGACGGCGATCGGCCAGGCCCTCGCCGCAATCCGGGCCGGCGCCGTGGACGTGGCGCTGGCCGGCGGCGCGGAGGCGCCGCTCGCGCCGCTCACCTTCGGCGCGTTCGCGATGATCAAGGTCCTCTCGCAGCGCAATGACGACCCGGCCACGGCCTCGCGACCGTTCGACCGCGACCGGGACGGGTTCGTGATGGGCGAGGCCGCGGCGATCCTCGTGCTCGAGGAGCGCGAGGCGGCCATGCGACGGGGCGCGCCGATCATCGCCGAGCTCCTCGGTGCGGGTGTTTCGACCGACGCCTACCACCTCACCGCGCCGCTCCCCTCCGGCGAAGCCGCAGCCACGGCGATCACGGCCGCCCTCGCCGATGCCGGCCGCGACGCAACGGAGATCGGCTACGTCAACGCGCATGCGTCAAGCACCCCGCTCAACGAGACGGCGGAGGCGTGCGCGCTGCACCTCGCCCTGGGCGAGCGGGCGCGAGACGTTCCGGTTTCCGGCACGAAGGGGCTCTACGGCCACGCGCTCGGTGCCAGCGGCGCCATCGAGGCGGCGATCACCGCGCTGGCGTTGCGCGACGGCATCCTGCCGGGCACCTGCAACCTCGCCATCCTCGATCCCAGCATCGACCTCGCGGTGCTGACCGGACCGATCGAGCGGCGCGTCGACGTCGCGTTGTCGACCTCGTTCGGATTCGGCGGCCTGAACGCTGCCCTCGTCCTGGGAGCCGCGCGCGACTAGGCGTGCGACCCGCGCGTCGTGGATCAGCCGGCGGCGGCCTCATCGAGGTGCGTCTCGGGCGCGGCGGCGGGGAGATGGAGGGTGAAGGTGCTGCCCTCCCCTGCTGCGCTGACGGCATCCAGCCGGCCGCCGAGCTGCTGCGCCACCTGGCGCGCGCCGGCAAGGCCGAGCCCGACCCCCGGGGCACCGCCCGCCGTCGACGCGCGTCGGAACGGCTCGAAGATCGTCGGCAGCTCGTCGGACGGGATGCCGACCCCGGTGTCGGTGACGCTGATCGACGCCCCATCGCCGGCCCGCGCCACGCCGAGCGTGACCGTGGTCCCCTCGCGGCTGTACTTCACCGCGTTGCTGAGCAGGTTGTCGAGGATGCGCTCGATGCGGGATGCATCGGTCGCCACCGTCAAGGGCGGGCCGGCCGCGTCCACGACGATCGAATGCGACGGCACGAGCGGACGGTGCTCGTACGCCGCCCGCTCGACGAGCGCCGCCACGTCGACCTCCTCGACCATGAGTGGCAGCGGCTGACCCGCGCGGATCAGGCACACGTCCATCAGCTCCGACACGAGCCGCGCGAGCCGCACGGTGGTGCGCTCGGCCCGCTCGAGGTAGCCGTCGAGACGAGCCGGATCGCCACCGGGACGCTGGCGCCGCGCGAGCTGGAGGTAGGCGAGGATCGTCGCGATCGGCGTCCGCATGTCATGGGAGGCGGTGGCGAGAAAGTCGTCGCGCATCCGGACCGCCTCGTTGGCTTCGTGGAGCAGGCGCGCGTTGTCGATCACGACCCCGGCGCGGCGGGCGAGGTCCATGAAGAGCGGCAGCTCCGCCTCGGTGTACCGATGTCCGCTCTCGGCCTCGATGAGGGTCATCATCCCCAGCACCTCACCGCGCGCGGCGAGCGGCAGGAGCGCGCCGGAGCGGAGGCCGAGCTCGAGGAGGCGGCGTCGGTGCTCGTCGTCCTGCGCCGACTGGGTGACCAGCTCCTCGGTGATGTCCGAGTAGAGCTGCGGCTCGCCGGTATCCGTGATCGCCTGCGCGGCGGACGGGGCGTTCGGGTCCGCCGGGTAGAGCTCCTGGAGCTCCTCGACCATCCGCACCTTCGCGGGGTCGACGTGGGCCACCGCAACGCGGTTCACGCCATCCGCCTCGAACACGTCGACCACGCACCAGTCGGCGAGCTGCGGCACGACGGCGGCGGCGAGGTTCTGGAGGGTGGTCTGGTAATCCGTCGACTCGCCGACGAGCTCGCCCACGCGCGCCAGCGTGGCGAGCTCGAGCTCGCGGCGCTTGAGGTCGGTGATGTCCTGGAAGACGTTGATGATCGCGTGCAGCTCACCATCGCGGCGCACCGGCGTGGCGCGCACGAGCGACCAGCGATCGTCGCCGAGGACGTCGAGACGCTGGAAGCGGAGCACCTCGCTGGGACCGATCTCGCCCAGCATTGCCCTCCGCCCGGGCAGGCGTTCGAGAGGAAACGGCTCGCCCTCCGCCGTCAGGATCCGAAAGCGCGACATGACCTCCGCGAGCGGATGATCCACCAGCTCGGACGGGTCGTCGAAGCCCATCTGCGCCGCGGCCGCCCGGTTCGCGTAGAGGAGCGCACCATCCGGACCCTGCACCGTGATCGCGTCGCCCGCCAGGCGAAGGACTTCTTCCAGGTCGGCGGGAGACCGCGACCACCCGGCCACCGGGTCGCGCAGCTCCGCGTCAGCCATTGGCGCCATCCGTGCCGCAGACGTCCTCGATCACGCCCACGAGGCGGCTGAGGTCGATCGGCTTCTGCATCCAGGCGCGTGCGCCCAGGCGCACTGCCTCTTCGGCGATCCGATAGTAGGCGGCGCACACGATGAGCGGCACGTCGCTCCAGCGGCTGTCGGCATGCAGCCGATCCGCGAGCTCCCAGCCGCTCATCCGCGGCATCCGCAGGTCCAGGAGCACCGCACACGGGACAGACCCACCATCGAGGTGCTCGAGCGCCTCGACGCCGTCACGTGCGGCGAGCACGTCATAGCCGTGCTCGGTCAGCACCTCTTTGTAGATCGTGCGGAGCTCGGGGTCGTCCTCGACGACCATGACCGAGCGCTGGGCCATGCGGTGCTCACTCCAACACCTTGGGACCGTCCGGGCCCGGACGTCGTGTCCCGTGGCGGGCACGACCGCACGCAGCATGCCAGATTCGAGCCCGTCGCCCGGTTGCGCCGTGCGCGCTCGCGGGCCGCTGAGCACGCGAGCGGCTAAGCCGCGGATGCGGCGGCTCAGTGGTGCGGGATGCGGGCGCCGCAGCGGTCGCGTCAGGCCTCCGGTCGCCTCGTAGGATGCCCGGC
Source organism: Candidatus Limnocylindria bacterium (assembly GCA_038328565.1). Lineage (GTDB taxonomy): Bacteria > Chloroflexota > Limnocylindria > QHBO01 > QHBO01 > JAICQM01. The sequence continues at coordinate 10,589 of JBBQMC010000006.1, read as the reverse complement.
GTGAGCATATCCGCCGTCTCGCCCCTCCGGTCGCCGCCGATCATGGCGCTCCTGCTCGCGAACGCGATCTCCGGCACGGGCAACGTCCTCACCAGCGTCGCCCTGCCGTGGCTCATCATCGCGCGCGGTGGTGGCGGCGCGGAGATCGGGCTCATCGGCTTCGCCGCCCTCGTGCCGCTCCTCGGCGGCGCGCTGCTGGGTGGCGTCATCGTCGACCGCGTCGGCGGACGGGCGGCGAGCATCGTCAGTGACCTCGCGTCCGGGGCGACGGTCGCGGCCATCGCCCTCCTGGCGATGGCCGACCTGCTGCCGTTCTGGCTCCTCTGCGCGCTCGCCTTCATCGGCACCGTGCTCGACCTCCCCGGCGCGACCGCGCGCTCGGTCCTGCTGCCGGGCCTCGCGGACCGCGGAAGGGTGGAGCTCGCGGCGGCCAACGGCGCGAGCGAGACGGTGCGGCGGCTGAACATCCTCGTCGCGCCGCTCATCGGCGGCGGCCTCGTCGTCCTCGCCGGGCCTGCGCTCGCGCTCCTCGTCGATGCGGCCACGTTCGCAGTCTCGGCCGCGCTCGTCCGGCTGCTCGTCCCGAGCCTCCGAGCCGCGCCCGCGACCGCCGGCTGGCGATTGCGAGATGGTGTCGCGCTCCTGTGGCGCGACCGGCTGATCCGCGCCCTCATGGGGGTGAGCGGGACGGTCAACGTGCTCCTGAACCCGGTGTTCTTCGTCCTGCTGCCGCTCTACGTGGTCGCCCGCGGTGGGATCGCCTCGGACCAGGGGATCCTCGTGGCGGCGTTCGGGGTCGGCACGTTGGGCGGCGCGCTCGGCTCGGCACGGCTCACGCGTCGCTTCGGGCGCCGCCGGGTGCTGACCGTCGGGGTGGTGGCGGCCGGCGTGGCGCCGGCGCTGCTGGCCTGGGCGCCGGACCTGCCGCTCGCCGCCGGCGCGCAGTTGGTGAGCGGCCTCTGCATCGGTCCGGTGGGGCCGATCGTGCTGACCGTGCTCGGGAGCCGGGTGGCCGCCGAGGTGCGCGGCCGCGTGTTCGGAGCCCACGCCACCATCGTGAACGCCGCGATCCCGATCGGCGTCGTCGTCGTCGGATTCGTGGCCGAGCTCCTCGACGTGCGGATCGTGCTGCTGCTGACGAGTGGCATCTTCGCGCTGAGCGTGCTGCCCCTCCTCTTCCAGCCGGCACTCGCGGCGCTCGACACACCACCGAAGATGGGTGGCGCCGCCCCCGCCGGCGACCCAGAGCCGGCCTAGGCGGACTGCCGGGTCAGGAGCACGTGGCGCATCCGCGGCCGTCGTGCGCGCAGCAGGCGGGCGAGCGTGACGCCGACGATCCGTGCGCCGCATACGCTGCAGACGTGCCAGCGTCCGTCCCGCGCCAACCGCACGCCGTGCTCCGGCACCAGCACCCGGAGCGACGGCCGCGCGGCGCGTCGATGGGCGAGCGCCGCCTGGCGCTCCCCCCACGCCACCTCCGCCCCCGGTACCCCGAGTGCCCGTGCGTGACCGACCGCGCTCGGGTAGCGCGACGCCTCGCGGGCGAGCGAGGCGGCCCCGCCGTCAGCGTGCCGGAGGTAGAGCTCGAAGGCGACGGCATAGAAGCGACGGTCGTGGTGACGCATCCCGCGCCGAGCGCGTCGAGGCGGCGGAGTCAGCCAGTGCGCGAGCTCGTGCAGCAGCGTCTGACGCGCGTCGGCGGGGTCGCTCCCGGCAACGACGCCGATGAAGCCGATGGTATGGCGCGTGACTCCCGACGAGCGCTCACGATCGCGGCGCATCCAGCGCAGCCGGGTCGGCGCCGCGACACCGGCGGCCGCGCAGACCTCGCGCACGAGGTCCGTCGCCCACGCCGGCGCGCCACGCGAGGCGATCACCGGCGGCGGGCGGCGAGGAGCCGCCCGACCTCGAGCAGCCAGGCATCGAGGTCGGCGTCGGCATACCGCGCCTCGTCGTACGTGAAGCCGACCATCGCGTCGCCGTGCTCGGCCACGTAGGCCGCAGGAGTCACTGTCGCGACCGGGAACGCGCTCCGCGCAAGCGCTTCGCGCGCGGGATCCGCGGCGGGGCGGGCGTCGGAGCGAGGCCGCGCGGCGTCGTGGCGGCGGCGCCATCGGTCCGTCAGGCGGGCGAGCTCGGTCCTGCGGCTCACGCGGGCTCGACGCTGGGTATCGGGTCGGCCGCTCGCGGCGCGACGGTCGCGATGCCCTCGTACAGGCCGAGGCGCGCGATGGCGCGCTGGACCCAGGCCGGCGCCCACCAGTTCAGGCGCCCCATGACCCGCATGAAGGCGGGCACCAGGATGCCGCGCACCACGGTCGCGTCGATGAGCACGGCGAGCGCCATGCTGAAACCGAGCGCCTTGATGAACGTGACGCCGGAGAGGCTGAAGGCGGCGAAGACCGCGACCATGATGAGGGCCGCACCGGTGATGATGCCGCCGGTAATCCCGATCCCCTCGCCCACGGCCCGCGTGTTGTCGCCGTGCGCCAGGTATCGCTCGCGGATCCGGGACAGCAGGAAGACCTCGTAGTCCATCGACAGGCCGAACAGGATCGCGAACATGATCACCGGCACGGACGCGGTGATCGTGTTGGATGACTCGAAGCCCAACAGGCCGGCCAGGTGACCCTCCTGGAAGATCCATACCAGGGCACCGAAGCTCGCCGACAGGCTGATGAGGCTCATGAGCACCGCCTTGAGCGGCAGGAGGATCGAGCCGAAGGTCAGGAACAGGACGAGTGCGGTCACCGCCACCACGATGAGCACCGCGTTGGGAACGGAAGCGGCGAAGCTGCTCATGAAGTCGCGCGAGCGCGATGGAAGCCCGCCAGTGAGCGCCTCGCTGTCCCGCGGCGCCGGGATCGCCCGCACCCGGTCGACGAGCTCGCGGCCCACGTCCGAGTCGGGCAGCAGCTTCGAGAAGACCCGCACCTTCAAGGTATCGGCGCCGATCCAGTCCGCGAGATAGCGGTCGAGCGCGGACCGCGCCTCCGCCGGTCGCTGGTCAGGTGGCATGGCGAGGAGCGCCGCGTACTGGTCGGCCGCCATCCCGGGCGGCGGATCGAGGGCGCTCTCGACGTCGGAGACGCCGGGCAGCGCGCGCAGCTGGTCGCTGTACGCGCGCAGGTCCGCCTGGCGCTCGGTCGGGAGGCCGGCGTCGGCTGGCGGCTGACTGGCATACGTCACCGCCACGGTGATCGGGTCGGATTCGCCGCCGGGAAACTCGTCGGCGATGAGCTGGAACGCGTCGCGGGACGGCAGCTTCGGGATGTCGGACAGGTTCTGGCCGGTGGAGAGCTGGATCGAAAGGAACGGCGAGCCGGCGGCGAGCAGGAGCACGAGCACGGGGAGCGCAACGAGGATCGGGCGGCGCATGACCCGCGCCGCGATCCACGACCAGACGCCTCGCCCGTGGCGCGCCTCGGCGGCATCCGGATCGTCCTCGATGAGGCGCAGCCGCTGCGGGAGCGGGAGGCGGAACCGATTCACCCGCGGGCCGAGGAGGCTCAGCACGGCCGGCAGCACGGTCAGGGCGAAGACGAGCGTCGCGATGACGACGACGATCCCGCCGATCCCCATGCTGCGCAGCGCGGGCGCCTCGAAGACGGTGAGCGACGAGAGGCCGACGGCGACCGCCACGCCCGATACCGCGACCGCCTTGCCCACGCTGCCCATCATCCGCTCGATCGCGATCTCGACGCCGTGGTGGCGAAGCTCCTCGCGGAAGCGGCTGACCATGAAGAGCGAGTAGTCGATCGCGAGCGCCAGTCCGATCATGCTCGCGAGATTCGTGACGAAGATGCTCATCTCGGTGACGCCGGCGAGGAGGCTGATGACCGCGAACGCAGTCAGCAGCGAGAGGCCGGCGACGAGGAGGGGCAGCACCGCGCCCACCACGGTGCCGAACACGACCAGCAGGATGAGCAGCGCGATCGGCAGGCTGATCGTCTCGGCCTGCACGAGGTCGTGCTCGATCTTCGCGTTGAACTCGTGGTAGATCTGCGGCACGCCGGTGGCCGTCACCGTCACGCCGGCGGGCGGGTGGATCTCCGTGGCCAGCCGCGCCGCGTCGTCGACGGAGTCGTCCTCCGCCTTCGTCAGCGTCACGATCGCCAGCGTCTTGCCATGGTCGCGGCTCAGGAGCGACGGAACCGGCGCGTCCGCATACGTCGTGATGCCATCGACCGCCGCGTCGTCGCGAATGGGGTCGAGGGTCGACGCCACGGTGCGCTGGAAGGCCGGCGACCCGGCATCACCCGCCGGGTCGACGAAGACGACGACCATCGTCGTTGCCTGTGCGCCGAAGCGGTCGGCGAGGAGCTCCGCCGCGCGCTGCTCCTGCGAGCCAGCGATGAACCATCCGCCCTGGATGAGCTTCCCGCCGGCCACCGAGGACCACGCGAACAGCGCGATCATCAGCGCCAGCCCGATGATCGGAAGGACACGACGGTAGCGGTAGTCGAACCGGCCGAGGGCCGCGAACACGCCGGTCGGGTGCGGCTCGAGGTCGGGCGGCGGCCCGCGGCGCGCGGGACCGCTCGTGGCGACCGGGGGCGCCGCGGCGTCGGACGGCAGCGCCAGTTGCGTCGCCGTGTCCGGCACCGGCACCGGCAGGAGCCGCGCGACAGCGGCGTCGCGCTCCGGGCCCATGCGTCGCCACACCGCCACCGCCGCGACCGCGGCAGAGGCTAGCCCGGCCATGGCGAGGCCGATCGCCAGCAGCTTCGTGCGCATCGGTCTGCTCGTGGACTCCGTGCTCGGGTGGTGGGCGCCGGGAAGCGTACCGCGTCGTCGCACCTGGCGCTCTACCATCGCCAGCATGAAGATCGGCCTCATGCTGCCCATCGGCCAACAGGAGCTGCTGCGCCGCCCCGACCGCTGGTCCACCCTCCGCGACATGGCGGTCGCCGCGGACGCGAGCGGGCTCGACTCGGTGTGGTGCGCGGACCACCTCCTCTTCCGCCATGCCGAGCCTAACGGGACCGATGGCATCCACGAAGCCTGGACCGTGCTCACCGCGGTTGCCGCCCTCACGACGCGAGTCGAGATCGGGCCGCTCGTCCTCTGCGTGCCGTTCCGCAACCCAGCCCTGACCGCGAAGATGGCAACCACGCTCGACGAGGTGAGCGGCGGACGGCTGATCCTGGGGCTGGGGTGCGGGTGGCACGAGCCGGAGTTCGCTGCGTTCGGCTACGAGTTCGACCACCGCGTCAGCCAGTTCGCGGAGGCGCTCGAGATCATCGTGCCGATGCTGCGCACCGGGGCGGCATCGTTCGCCGGCCGCTGGCAGCGCGCCGCGGATGCGGCGATCGTGCCGCCGGGGCCGCGCCAGGGTGGCCCTCCCATCCTCATCGCGGGCAAGGGGCCACGGATGCTCGACCTCGTTGCGCGGCACGCCGACGCGTGGAACGCGGCCTGGTACGGGCATCCCGACGAGGCGGACGAGCTCCGCGAGCGGATCGCGAACCTGCGCGACGCGCTGGCGCGTGCGGGCCGCGATGCCGCGACGCTCGAGCTGACGGCCGGGATCTTCGTCGCCGTGGCCGAGGACCCCGATGCGCCGGACGAGGCGATCACCGGCTCGACGGAGGAGATCGCCGCTGCCCTCGCCGGCTACGCGGAGCTCGGGGTGACCCATCTCGTCGCCCACTGCTGGCCACGCACCGCGGAGGCGGTGACGCGGCTCGGTGCGGCCGCGGCGCTCGCGCGGCTGTCGTAGCACGTGAGCGTGTCCTATCTCCCGTGCCCTGCACGTTATCCGCGCCCACAGATCGTGGCGACGCGAATGAGGGCCACCAGCCCGGGTCAACGTGCACGCCGCGCAGGTTGGCGGGTGCAAGCCACCCCTCCTCGTGCCGCAAGCTCGCGCAACGTGCACAGGCTGGGCAATGGCAGGCGGTGCCCGCCATGAAGGGCCGCCGCGCGGCGCGAAGCGCCGAAGGCATCGGGAATGCATCGGTATGATCCGCGCGTGAATCGCCGCCGCCTACCGCTCCGCGCGTGACCGCGCTCGCGCCCGCCCGCCGTGCCCATGGCGTCGGCGCGCTCACGCGTTCCGGCAGCTCCGTCGACGGGGTGGCGTGGGCGCTCTACGACTTCGCGAACACGATCTTTTCCTTCGCGATCGTGAGCTTCGCGATGGGACCGTGGGCGACCTCGTTCCTGGGCGAGACGAACGGCACGCTGGCGTTCACGGTCGCGGGCAGCGCATCGGTGGCGCTCAACGCGCTCGTCTCGCCGGTGCTCGGCGCGATGAGCGACCGCACCGGCGGCCGGAAGTCCTACCTGCTCGTCTTCACCGTGATGTGCATCGTGCCGACCGCGCTCATCGGCCTGGTGGGGATCGGGATCGGCCTGCTCGCGTTCGCGATCGCGAACTTCGCCTACCAGGCGGCGCTCATCTACTACGACGCGCTCCTGCCCGACGTGGCGCTGCCGTCCGCGCGGGGCCGCCTGTCCGGGGTCGGCGTCGCCCTGGGCTACCTCGGGACCATCGTCGCAGGGCTGCTCTACGGCCTGACGACGAATGGCAATGGCGACACGACGGCGGCGAGCTTCGTCCTCGTGGCGGCGCTGTTCGCGGTCTTCGCGATCCCGATCTTTCTGTTCGTCCACGAGCGGCACCGGCCCCGCGCCCGCTTTCGAGCAGCGGACGCGATCAACTCGTTCGGGCAGCTGGCCACCACGGTCGCGCACGCGCGGCGCCGGCCCGGGCTGCTGCGCTTCATCGTCGGGCGCTTCTTCTACTCCGACCCCATCAACACCGCCATCGCCGTGATGAGCCTGTTCGCCATCAACGCCGTCGGCTTCACGACCACAGAGGCCCGCTTCGTGCTCATCGGGCTGACCGTTGCCGCGGTCATCGCCAGCTTCGGCTGGGGGTTCCTCTGCGACCGCATCGGGCCGAAGCGTACGCTCATGATCGTGCTGGCCTCGTGGACGGTGGGCCTGTTGATCATCGGCCTGTTCCTCGCCAAGATCCCGTTCCTTATCGCCGGGGTCATCCTGGGCAGCGGGCTGGGTGGCGTGGCAGTGACCGATCGCCTGTACCTGCTGCGGCTCACGACGCCGGACGAGATCGGCGAGATGTTCGGGCTCTACGGCCTCGCCGGGAAGCTGTCCGCGGTCATCGGTCCCCTCCTCTACGGCGGGATCATCTTCTGGCTCGACCCGGAGCGGAGCGGACCGATCGCCTACCAGGTCGCAATCCTGTCGCTGCTCGTGCTCATGGTCGTCGGCGCGCTCATCGTGCGCGGCGTGCCAGAGCCGCCTCCGGCGTCGGACGACACGCTCGACGAGGCGCTCACCGGCTACCGGGTAGAGGTGCATCCGTGACCCTGGTCGTGGGTCACCGCGGCTCCGCGGCCCACGCGCCCGAGAACACGATGCCCAGCTTCGAGCTCGCCGTCCGCGAGGGCGCCGACGCGATCGAGCTCGACCTCCACGTGTCGTCCGACGGGGCCCTGATCGTGATCCACGACGACACGCTCGACCGCACCACCGACCGCCGTGGCGCCATCGTCGAGCACACGCTCGCCGAGATCCGCGAGGCCGATGCAGGGGCCGAATTCGCCGGCGCGGAGGGCTCCTACCCGTTCCGCGGTGCGGGCCTCCGGGTCCCGACCTTCGAGGAGGTCCTCGCCTGGCTCCCGGAGGGCGTGAGGCTCGTGGTGGAGATCAAGGCGCGCGCGGCTGTCGCCGGGGCAGTCGACGCGCTCCGCAGGCACCCGGTCCGGATGAGCGGTCGAGCGAGCCTCATCAGCTTCGATGAGCAGTCGATCGAGGAGGCGCACACGCTCGATCCCGGACTGCCAACCGGCTATCTCCTCGTCCCGGGGCAGCCGTTCGAGCCGGCCCTGAGCTGGGCCGTCGAGCACGGCCACACCGCAGTCCATCCATACGAGGGCGACCTCGGGCTCGACCCGGCGCCGATGCTCTCGCAGGCGAAGGCATACGGCCGCGAGGTCGGCTGCTACGTCGTGAACGATCCCGGCCGCATGCAGCACCTCGCCGCATACGGGCTGTGGGGCTTCGTGACCGATGTGCCCGACGTTGCCCGCGCGGCCCTCGGCCCGCCGGCAGCCTCGCCCGATCCGTCCTCCGATCCGTCGCCGGGGCCGTGACCCGCCTCGCGTTCGGAATCGCGGCGGTGCCCCGGGATGGCACCGAGCGCCTCGGCCGGGCCGTCGAATCCCTCGGCTACGACGAGCTGTGGGCGAACGACACCCGCCGCGGCTCAGGGCTGTCGACGCTCGCGGCGGCGGCGGCAGGCACGTCGGACCTGCGGCTTGGCGTGGGTGTGATCGCGCTCTCCGAGCGCGGCCCGGAGCGGATCGCCGCCGAGGTGGAAGCCGCCGTCGCGGCTGGACTGCCACGCGATCGGCTCATCCTGGGCCTCGGGAGTGGCGCCTCGCGGTCGCTGGGGCTCGTGCGACGTGGCGTCGCCGCGGTGCGGGAGCTGCTGCCGGGCATCCCCGTGGCGGTCGCGGCCGTCGGCCCGCGGATGTGCGCGTTGGGCGGCGCAGTCGCCGACGTCGTCCTCCTCAACTGGTCACTCCCGGAGCATCTCGCCACGCAGCGCGACTGGATCGCCGAGGGGGCGGCATCCGGCGGCCGCGAGGTCCCCGACGTCGCCGCGTACGTGCGCGTGGCTGTGGGGCCGGGGGCCAGGGAGCGGCTGCGGGGCGAGATGGAGCGGTACGCGCGGCACTCCCCCGCGTACACGGCGATCTTCGGAGGCCAGACGGGGCTCGTCGGGGTGGCCGCGGCCGATCCCGCCGGGGTGCACGACGGACTGGTCGCGTACCGGGCGCTGCTCGACACGTGCGTGGTACGCGCCCTGCCCGACGGCGACGGGATCGACGACTGGCTGCGGGTCGCGGAGGCAGCCGCGGACCGGTAGCCCCGCGGCATGCCCCCGGACGCGAATGAGCTAGGAGGCGACTCCGGCGAGCTCGCCAAGCGCCGCCTGTGCCTTCGCCGCGTCATCGACCCCGATCCCCACCGTCACCCCGGAGCCGGAGCGGCCCGTCGGAACGATGGCCTCGACGTTCACGCCCGCATCGGCGAGGCGGCGCGCGGCCAGCGCCAGCGTTCCCGGGCGGTCATCAAGGGTCGCGGCCACGACCGGCGTCTCGCGGAACGCGATCCCAGCGCGTTCAAGGGCGGTCTTCGCGCCCGACTCGTCGTTCGTCAGGATCGCGATGGCGCTCTTGCCGCCCGTCGATCCGGCGGCCCCGATCCCGGTGATGTTGATTCCCCGGTCGGCGAGCGCTTCGGCCGTCCTCGCCAGCTCGCCCGGCTGGTTGTCCATCTCGACGATCAGCACGTTCATGGCGCCTCCTCGGCGGGCGCGTTCGGCCAGGATCGCCGGACTCGGTGCTCGGCGAGATCCGGCCGGTCAGCCCGTGACCTCGAGTCTACGCCCCGCGACAAGCCACCCTGGACGGCTCAGCGGCGCTTGCTGCCCGCCCCGAGCACGCCGAGCACGGCACGCAGGATCGTGTTGAAGGCGCCCGACCGGGCGACCCGCGCGCCCTCCTTGGCGACGTTGCCCCAGTCGACGCCGCGCTCCGGCGCGTGGGTCGAGCGCTTGCGTCCTCCGCCCGCCGACGGATCGGCGACGTCGTCCATCCGCGCATCGGTCTTCGCCTGCGCCTCCGCATCGGCGTGTGCCTTCGCGACCGCCGCGGCGAGCATCTCCTTCGCGCTCTCCGGGTCCTGGTCGGTCGCGTACTCCGGCACGATCTTCGAGCCGGCCACGACCGCCGCGAAGGCAGCTGGGTCGAGCTGCGCCATGAGCGACTGCGGCGGCCGCATCATCGTGCGCACGGTCGGCATCGGTCTGCCCTTCGGGTCGAGCGCGGTGATGAGCGCCTCGCCGGTGCCGAGCTTCGTCAGCTCCTCGTCGAGCTTGTAGAACGTCGTCACCGGGAACGTCTGGCCGGTGGCGCGCACCACCTCGAGGTCGTCCGGCGTGAAGGCGCGGAGCGCATGCTGCACCCGGTTGCCAAGCTGCGCCAGGACCGATGCCTCCACGTCAGCCGGCGAGTGGGTGACGAAGAAGACGCCCACGCCCTTGCTCCGGATGAGGCGCGCCACGAGCTCGATCTGCTCGAGGAACGTCTTGTTCGCGTCGCGGAACAGCAGGTGCGCCTCGTCGAAGAAGAAGACGAGCTTCGGCTTCTCCGGGTCGCCCACTTCGGGCAGTGACTGGTAGAGCTTGGCCAGCAACCACATCATGAAGGTGGAGAAGAGCGCCGGGCGGTCCTGCATGTCGGCCAGCTCGAGGACGCTGATGATCCCCTTGCCATCGGACGTCGTGCGCAGGAAGTCGGCAACGTCGAACTCCGGCGCGCCGAAGAACGCATCCGCCTCCTGCTGCTCGAGCTCGACGATCTTGCGGATGATGACGCCGACGGTCGCGGTCGCCACGCCGCCGTACTCCTCCATCTCCTGCTTCCCGTCATCCGAGTCGAGGTGGTTGAGGAGGGCGCGCAGGTCGGGCAGGTCGATGAGCGGCAGGTGCTTGTCATCGGCGTACTTGAAGGCGAGCGACAGGACGCTCTGCTGGGTGTCATTCAGCT
>JBBQMC010000005.1:0-33847 GCA_038328565.1 Candidatus Limnocylindria bacterium | reverse complement strand
CTGTCGTGCATGTGCGAGCGCTGCGCTGAGATCGCCGCGCGCGGCGAGCACACGGGCCATCGCGCCGCGCCACAGGGCCTGCGCGTCGAGGTCGTCCTCCGCAGCAAGCGCAGCGACGACGAGGGCCACCTCTTCCGCGCGCTCGTGGTCGCCGCGCCGCGCGTGCACCTCGGCCAGCAGGCCGCCGACCGTCGAGAGGAGGAATCGCTCGCCCATGAGGGAAAGCGCGTCGTAGTCGCGGGTGAGCTCCGCCACCGCCGCGTCGAGGTTGCCCGCCAGGAGCTCGACGCGCCCCGAGTCCGTCGAGGTGGCCACCGCGAGGACGCCGGCATTGAGCTCCTCGAGCAGGTGACGTGAGCGCTGGTAGAGGTCCCGGGCGCGGCCGAAGTCGCCGCGCATGGCGACGAGCTGCGCGAGCGCGCCGCTGACGAGCGCCTCCGTGCGCTGGTCGCCCGCCGCCTCGTCGAGGAGCTGCTCGCAGCGCGCGATGGCGTCGGTCGCCGGCATCGGTCCATAGACTGCGGTCGCGACATACGCCGCGGCCCCGCGGCGCTGGAGGCGGGCATCGCCGGCGCTGGCCGCGTGCCGCACGATCTGCTCGGCGGCGGCTGTCGCCTCCGCATAGCGATTCGCGGTGCCGTGGATCGCATACCGCAGGCGATGCGTGGTGGCGAGCCCGAGGTCGTCGCCGGCGCGCTCCAGAACGGGGATGGCGGCGCCGGAGACGGCCATGGCCTCGCGGCTCCACGTTGGCCGCTCGCCGGTCTGGAGCTGGAGGAGCAGGCGCACCACTTCGTTGCGCAGGCGGAGCCGCTCGTCGCCAAGGGCGGAGGCGATGGCGATCGCCTCGTCGAGCCGCGTTCGGGCATCGTCGAAGCGACCGGATTCGAGCAACGCCTCGGCGAGGTCGGGGACGAGGGCGAGGCGGCGCAGGTCGGCGGCCGCCAGCAGGGCGGCGGCGCGTTCGAGCAGGTGCGCGGCGGCCGGCATGTCGCCGCGCGCCAGTGCCCGCCGCCCCGCGGCCGCAAGCCGCTCCTCCGCGCGCAGGGCGAGCTCGCGGCCATGGTCGTCGAGCGGTCCCAGGTCCGCGAGGTACCGATACGCCTGCTCGAGGTGGTAGGCCAGCAGCTCCTCGAACTCAATCTCACGTCCACGCTCGGCGTTCACGCGATCGGCCCAGCCCACGAACGCCTCGTGGTAGGCGGCCCGCGCCCGCTTGAGCAGCCCGGCGTAGGTGGCGTCGCGGATGAGGACGTGGCTGAAGCGGTAGCCCGGATCCTCGGCGCGGTCCGGCGGGCGCTCGTGCACGAGCTGGCGCCGTCCCATGGCCAGCAGATGGCGATCCACGTCCGGCCGCAATGGATCCGGCACGAGCTCGACCACCGCGGCGGTCGGGAACTCGACGCCGATGACCGAGGCGCGGTCGATGACGGCGCGCTGGTCCTGCTCGAGGCGGTTGAGCCTCGCTGCCAGCAGCGCCTGGATCGTGGGTGGCACGTCGAAGCATGCGAGCGACGCGGTCGGCGTCCAGCGGTTGCCGTCGCGCTGGATCGCGCCTCGGTCGATGAGCATGGCGAGGAGCTGCTCGAGGAACAGGGCGTTGCCGTCGGCCGCGGCGGCGACGCGCGACGCGATCTCGGGCGCGACCGCCTCGCCGCCGAGCAGGTTGGCGATCACCCGTTCGACGTCCTCGGGAGCCAGGGGCTCGAGCTCGAGCAGTTCGGTGCGCGGCGCACGACCCCACTCGGGCCGGTCCTCGAGCAGGTCATGCCTGGCGGTGGCCACGATGAAGACCGGGCTGCCCTCGAGGGTCGCGACCAGCTCATCCACGAGGTCGAGGAAGGTGGCCTCGGCCCAGTGGATGTCGTCGAACACGACGCACACCGGGCCCGAGGCCGCGAGGTGCTCGAAGAAGCGGCGCGCGGCCCAGGCGATCTCGCCGACCGCGAACTCGGCGCTCGCCAGGCCGATCGCCGACGCGATGCGCTCGGTGACATCGGGATCGGGAATGAGGGCATCCAGCCACTCGCGCGCCTCGGCGGGGGAGTCGTCGTCCGAGATGCTCGCAGCCTCGCGCACGGCGCCACGCAGCGGCCAGAACGTGATGCCGTCGCCGTAGGCGAGGCATCGGCCGCGCACGACCGTGACCCCGTTGTCGCCCAGCGCCCGAGTGAACTCCGTAACGAGGCGCGACTTCCCGATGCCCGCCTCCGCGATGACGGTCATCGACCTTGCCTGCGACGCCCCGATGACCGCGCCGAAGGCCGCGTCGAGCTGTGCCATCTCCAGCTCGCGGCCGACCAGGGCGGTGTCGATCCGTCGCTGGTACCCCTCGATGCCGCGTGCCGAGAGGAGGCGATATGCCGCCACGCGCTCCGCCTTGCCCTTCAACTCGAGCGGCTCGACCCCCTCGATCTCCACCGCGTCCCGGGTGAGGCGGTAGGTCAGCTCGCCGATCAGCACCTCGTTGGCCGGCGCCGCCTGCTCGAGCCGCGCCGCCACGTTGACGGCGTCACCGGTCACGAGGCGCTGCCCGCCGGTCGGGTCGCCGGCAACCACCTCACCGGTGTTCACGCCGGTGCGGTTCGTGAGCTCAACGCCGTAGACGCGTCGCAGGTCCTCGTTGAGGGCCGCCAGGCTCATCGTCATCTCCGAGGCGGCGCGCACCGCGCGCAACGCATCGTCCTCGTGGACGCGGGGGAGGCCGAACACGGCCATGATCGCGTCGCCGATGAACTTCTCGATCGTCCCGCCGTGGCGCCGGAGCACCTCGGTCATGGCATCGAAGTAGCGCGTCATCACCTCGCGCAGGGCCTCGGGATCGAGCACTTCACCGAGGCTCGTCGACCCCTTGAGGTCACTGAACACGATCGTCACGATGCGTCGCTCCTCGGCGACGACCGAGGCGAGAGAGGCGCCGCAGAACCCGCAGAGCCGGAAGCGCGGCGGGTTCTCCTCCCCGCAGCTGGGGCAGACCTGCATGCCCGGCAGTGTATCCCCGGCGGCGTGGGCCGGCCGCACAGCCGGCTGGCGGTCAGCGAGGGCTGGTGGCGGTGACGACCAGTGCAAGGAGGAGGCCGACTGCGCCGAGCGCAGCGGCGGTGACGAGCTCCGGCACGACGGCCGCGCTCACGAGGCCGACGACCGCGCCGACGACGATGGTGGCCTGAATCGCGATCGCGGTGAGCTCCGCGCCCGGCCGGTCGCGCAGCAGCCCGCCGGTGGCGCCGAAGCAACCGAGCGCGAGCACGAGGCTCAGCCCGGCGAGGAGCAGGGCGGCCACGGTCGCCTGTGCCCCGAATGCGCCACCGAGCAGGTCGCCGGCGGCCGGCGCGGCGAACGCCAGCGCGACGGCGGCGCACAGGGCCACGACGCCCTCGAAGGCGAGCAGGACGATGAGCGCGCGTCGCGGCGCGAGGCCGCGACGGACGGGAGCGGCCGGGAATGCATTCATCGATGCAGCCTGGGGTCGCGCGCCACAGCCGGCCAGCGACGATCCGCCAGGCTCCGCATGCGACAGATGACGTAGGTCACTGGGCGACGAGCTCCGCCGCCATCGCGTCGAAGAGCGCGGTGTGGCGGTCGACGTCGGCCTCGGTCGCTGATGGCGCGAGGAGGGCCATGTTGTGGAACGGGGTGAGGAGGACGCCGCGGTTCAGGGCGTAGAGGTGCGTGAGCTGCTGGAGGGCGAAGTCGTCCATGGCGGCCGCCTCGCTGCCATTGCGCGGCCGCGTCGCTCCGAACAGGTATTCGGCGCGGCAGCCGAGGCGGGTGACGTGCCATGGCAGGCCATGGGTCGCGATCGCCGCCTCGACGCCCGCCGCCCAGCGCTCGGCCAGCGGAATCGTCCGCGCATAGGCGGACTCGGTGAGGACGTCGCGCAGCGTGGCACGCGTGGCGGCGAGGCTCAGCGCGTTGCCCGCGAGGGTGCCGCCGATGCCGCCAACGTCGCACAGCTCGAGCTCGATCTCGCGTTCGATGGCCGCGGCGACCCCCGCCGAGAGGCCGTAGGTGGCGGCCGGCAGGCCGCCGGCGATGGGCTTGCCGATTACGAGCATGTCGGGCTCGAGGCCCTCGGCCGCGGTCATGCCACCCGGTCCGGTGCAGATCGTGTGGGTCTCGTCGACGATCAGGAGGGTGCCCGCCTCCCTAGTCAGGCGCCGCAGCGCATCGTGGAAGCCGGGCGCCGGCCGGACGATGCCGATGTTCGTGAGCGCCGGCTCGGTGAGGACGGCGGCAACGTCGCCGTGGGCGAGCGCGGACTCGAGCGCCGCGGGTTCGTTCCATTCGACGACCCGCGTCGTCGCCTCGAGCGCGACCGGCGGACCGATATTTCCGGCCCGCGCCACCACCTCACCGGCGGCGTCGAGCGTGGCGAACGACTCGTCGACGGTCCCGTGGTAGCACCAGTTGAAGACGAGGATCTTCGGGCGGCGGGTGACCTGGCGCGCAATACGGATGGCGAAGCGATTCGCGTCGGTGGCGGTGAGCGCGAACTGCCAGACCGGCAGCCCGAAGCGGCGGGCCAGCTCCTCGCCGACCATCGGTCCATCCTCGGTGGGCAGCATGAATGTGATACCGCGCCGCAGCTGGTCGGTGATCGCGGCCACCGTGGCCGCGGGCGCGTGGCCGGTCATCGCGCCAGTGTCACCCAGGCACAGGTCGACGTAGTCGTGCCCATCGACGCAGGTGAAGTGCGCGCCGGCGGCCTCGTCCACGAACGGCGGGAAGGGCGAGGGCCACTTCGCCATCCAGTTCATCGGCACGCCGCCGAGCAGCGATCGCCGGGCGCGCTCGAAGAGGCTGGCCGAGCGGGGATGGGCGGCAACGAATGCCGCGCGCTCCCGGGCGAACATCTCCGCCACGCGGTCGTGGTCGATGCCGGTTGCCATGGCGCCCTCCTGCTCGTCGCTCGGTCGCGTGGGAGTATTCCAGATGCGCCTGCGCGGGGAGGGTCGTTCACGCGGACGTCACACGCCCGTCACGCCGATGCGCTTCACTGGTCGCATGCAGCAGCGCCTCCGCCCCGCCATCGCGGGACTCGTCGCCGGTGCGCTGGGCCTGTCGCTCAGCGAGCTGCTGGCGGGCGTCGTGGCCGGTGCCCCGTCACTCATCACCGCCGTCGGCTCGCTCGTCATCGACCTCCAGCCGCCGGGCGCCAAGCAGCTGGTCGTCGACCTGTTGGGCACGGCCGACAAGCTCGCCCTCAACCTGGCGGTGCTCGTCGTGGCGCTCGGCCTGTCCGCGCTGCTCGGCATCCTGGGCCGGAATGATCACCGGATCGCCGTCAGCGGCGCAGCCGCCATCGCGCTCGCCGCGGCGCTCGTCAGCCTGCGCGACCCGCTTGTGCAGCCCGTCCTGGCGCTCCTCTCCGCGGCAGTGGCCGCCACCGCCAGCGGCTTCGTGTTCCGTCGGCTCGCCGCGACGCCGCGCCCGACGCCGGCCGCCGAGATGCCGGCGTGGGGACGGCGGCAGTTCCTGGGCAGCGCGATCGGGGTGGGAGCGCTCGCGCTCGTCAGCGGGGGGCTCGGACGGTATCTCCTCGCGCGGCAGGAGGTCGCCGATGCACCGATGCGCGCCACCATGCCCATGCCCTCCGCGACGGCCGCTCCTCTCCCCGCCGACAGCGTGCTCGTCGACGGCGTCTCGCCGCTCGTGGTGCCGACAAAGGACTTCTACCGGATCGACACCAAGCTGCTCGTCCCGCGAATCGACGCCACCAGCTGGTCGCTCAAGATCAACGGCATGGTGGAGCACGAGCTGCAGCTGAGCTACAACGAGCTGCTCGACATGCCCCTGGTGGAGCGCTACGTGACGATCTCGTGCGTGAGCAACGAGGTGGGCGGGGCCCTCGTCGGCAACGCGAAGTGGACCGGCGTCCACCTGCGCGACCTGCTCGATCGGGCCGGGGTGCGAACCGGTGCCACGCAGGTGGTCGGGCGCTCGTTCGATGGCTGGACGGCCGGGTTCCCGACCCAATGGCTCACCGGTCCCGGCGAGGGCGCCATGGTGGCGGTGGGCATGAACGGCGAGACCCTGACGCCGGACCACGGCTTCCCGGCGCGGCTCATCGTGCCCGGACTGTACGGCTACGTGTCGGCGACGAAATGGCTGACGAACATCGAGCTGACGACGCTGGACGCCTTCGACGGGTACTGGATTCCGCTCGGCTGGGCGAAGAACGGCCCGATCCTCCTCCAGTCACGGATCGACGTGCCGCACGACTCGGTGCGCGTCGGCCGGGTGCCGGTGGCGGGCATCGCGTGGGCACCGACGCGTGGCATCAGCAAGGTCGAGGTGCAGGTCGACGATGGCCCATGGCAGGCGGCCGGCCTGGGGCCAGCCATCTCGGACGAGACGTGGGTCCAGTGGGTGTACCGCTGGGACGCGCCTGCGGGGGCGCATCGGCTTCGCGTGCGGGCGACCGATGGGAACGGCGTCCTCCAGGAGGAGCGCTCGACCCCGCCGGCCCCGGACGGCGCGCGGGGCTATCACGCCCTGTCGGTGAACGTCACCTAGCCGGGAGCCTCAGTACGGGCTGTCCGCCCGCGGTCCCGCCGCCGGCCCCGGCGGGTCGCCGGGCGGCCCGTCGAGATACACGGTGACCGGGATCAGGCCCTCCGTGAGCGGCGCGTCCGAGACGAGTGCCCACGCCGCCAGCGAGAGGTTCGCAACCCGGGCGTCGGCCGTTCCCGCGTAGCAGGGACAGGCGTCCACGACCGGGAGCGGCGCGCATCGATCCGCGCACACCACGACGGTCGTCGGCGCACCGGACGACGCAACCGTCGCCTCCGCGGTGGGCAGCGCGACGGTCGCGCGCCCCTCCCATCCCGCGGTGTGGTCGTAGCTCGAGGCACGTCCGGTCACGACGCGCGCCGTTGAGGGCGCCGGCGCCGCCCGGGTCGCGGACGGCGCGGCCGCGAACATCGTGCTCGCCGGCGTTGCGGACGGATCGCCCGCGAAGGCGTACCAGTAGTCGACCTTCCCGTCGAAGTACGCGGAGCGGTGGAGCCAGACCTCCCGGCCGCGCGCGGCCGGATCGGGCAGTCGGGTGAGATCCTTCGCCTGGAAGGTCGCCTCGCCGGCGAAGATGTCGCCCCAGGTCGAGGCCGGCGCACCGAGGATGCGGTCGATCAGGTGCGCGGCGCCCTCGTAGAAGTCGGTGGCGAAATAGGCGCTCGCGCCGAGCGTGGTGAGGGGCATGCGGCTATAGCTCGCCACGCGGGTCGCGGCATCCTGAGGGCTCGCAGGACCGATCCAGCCCTCGCCCGCACCGGGGGCGTAGCAGGCGTTCGAATAGATCATCACCCAGCCGGGGGCGGGGCGGGCGTGCTTGGCGATCCACGCCTCCCCGTAGTAGGCGAGCGAGCCGTCCTTCCACGAGTCGCTGTGGTCGCCATGGCGACCCGGCCCGTTGAGCCCCCAGCCGTTGACCTTCTCCGGATTGGGGTGGTCGGAGTACGGGTTCGGCACGCCGACGCCGTGCCCCAGGTACACGACGATGTTCGCGTCCTTCACCGCGGCGAGGACGCTCGCCGCATCCGCGTTCGGCGAGTAGGCCCGGGCGACGGTCGCGCCCCGTGCCGCGGCGGCCCGTGACGCGGCATCGGCGATCTGGATGTAGACCGGGGTCAGCTCGGCGCCGACCGGCCCGACGATGATCGCTACCTTCACCGCGGCTCCCGCCGCGCGGGCGGGGTTTGCCTGCCCGGCCAGGCCGAGGGCAAGGCCGAGTGCGACGAGGACGAGCATCGGCCGTCGCACGAACATCGCGCTCCTGGTGCGCGCGCGGGTCCACCCGTGGATCGGGGGCGAGGGCACGCCAGCCGCGCGGAGCGCGAGCATGCCAGAGGTAGCGGGACGCGGGCAAGGACTTTCGAGGTCGATGGTGCGCAGGTGCACCACCGACCGTCGGGGGCGGTGGAGTACCACGGTCCGATGGGAGGATCGGGCCATCGCCGGCTGGGCCGTGGTCAGGCGTACTTGGCACGTGAGCGACCCCCGATCTCCGCGCCTGCCGGCGGCCGAGCCTGCGCGCCGCCTGCTGGTGACGCGTGGCCTTGCCGTGCTGGCGCTGGCCGTCACCGCGGCCTACCTCGCCTGGCGCGCCACCTCGACGCTCAACCTGGCCGCCTGGTATCTCGCGCTGCCGATGCTGCTCCTCGAGGTGCATGCGGCAGTCGGGCTGGGCCTGTTCGCGTTCAGCCTGTGGGACGTCGATGCCCGCCCCGCGATGCGGCCCCCGGACCCGCGCCTGAGCGTCGCCGTCCTCATCCCGACCTACAACGAGTCGCGCGAGGTCCTGCTCCCCACCGTGGCCGCTGCGGTCGCCCTCGAGCCGGCGCACGAGACATGGGTACTCGACGACGGCGCACGACCCTGGGTGCGCGAGATGGCGGCGGCGGTCGGCGCGCGCTACGTCGCGCGCGTGACCCACGAGCACGCGAAGGCGGGCAACATCAACCATGCCCTCGAGATCGTCGATGCCGACCTGTTCGGGATCCTCGACGCCGATCACGTCGCGCATCCCGACTTCCTGCTGCGCACGCTCGGCTACTTCCGCGACGCCAAGGTGGCCGTGGTCCAGACGCCGCAGGAGTTCTACAACGTCACCAGCTTCGAGCACGGATCCGGGCGCACGTTCGGCGAGCGCTTCCACGAGCAGACGCTCTTCTATCGGCTGCTCGAGCCAGGCAAGAACCGCTGGAACGCGGCCTTCTGGTGCGGCACGAACGCGGTCGTGCGCGCGACCGCCCTCCGTGCGGTGGGCGGCTGCGCCACCGAGACGATCACCGAGGACATCCACACCACGATCCGCTTCCACCGCCGCGGATGGCGCAGCGTCTACCACAACGAAGTGCTCGCTCGCGGCCTCGCGGCGGACGACGCGGCCCAGTACCAGCTCCAGCGCAACCGATGGGGCACCGGCGCGATGCAGGTCCTCAAGATCGAGAACCCGCTCGTGGTGCCCGGCCTGCGGCTCACCCAGCGGCTCGCGTACGCAGCCACCCTCCTCGGCTGGTTCGATGCGTGGCGCACGCTCGGCTTGCTGATCCTGCCGCCCGCCGTGCTCCTCACCGGCGCGATCCCCATCGTCGCGGACGGTGCGACGTTCGCGCTCTTTTTCGGCGCCACCTATGCGCTTCAGCAGCTCGCCCTGTTCCGGCTGGGCCGGGGCGCCTACCGCCCGATCCTCTCGATCCTGTTCGAGCTCGTGCGCATGACGCCGAACCTGCGCGCCACGCTCACCCTCGTGCTCCCGCGCGTGCCGCGCTTCGTCGTGACCCCGAAGGGGCGCACCGCCGATGCGCGCGGCCGCATGCACGCCCCGGCGCCGCTGACCGCGATCCTGGCCCTGTCGTTCGTCGCCGCGGTGGTGTACGCGCTGGCGCTGCTCGGCGTGGTACCGATCACCTATCGGTCCAGTTGGGCCGCGATCGGCGCCTTCGGCTGGCTCGCCATCAACGAGGGGCTCGTGTGGCTGGCGATCGGTCGCGTGCGCTCACTGCGCTTCGCCGGGGAGCGCCGCGCCGGGGTTCGCTTCGCCGTGGATGTGCCCGGCTCTGTCGACGGCACGACTGCCGGCGTGCAGGACGTGTCGGTCGGCGGCGCGCTGCTGGCGACTCGCGAGGCGCTCGTCGCGCGCGATCGGCATCTGGTCAGCTTCGAGCTGGCCGCCGGGATCGTGTCGCTGTGGGCCACCATCCGCTCCACCCGCCAGGCTGCCAGCGGCGAGCTCCACTACGCATTCGAGTTCGACGCGGACCAGGACGTCGCGACGGCGGACCTCACGCGGGCGATCTTCCAGGGCGAGTACCCGGTGGCCGCCATCGAGCCGGTGAGCATGCCGGAGGTTCTGCGCACCGACCTCGTCGAGCTCAGCCGGCGCGCTCGCCGGCGTGGTCTGGCGCGACCGGCCGCCCCGCGTGGGGCTCGACCGGTGCTGCGCTCGGGCGGGGCATAGCCTCCAGCGCCTCGACGATCACCTCGGCCCAGGCGGCATAGACCTGCGGCCCGGGGTGGAACTGGTCCGCCGCCAGCGCGTCCGCCCGGTCGATCCGTCCCCGAAGGCGCGGCGCGACCTCCCGTGCGAGGTCGGCGAACGCGGCACCGACCCGCAGCGACTCCTGGCGTTGGATGCGGCGCAGCGGCGCCCCCCACGCGTCCGCGATGGCAATGAGCGGCTCCAGGTGCACGAGGATGCCGCGCAGGCGGGGGATGCCGGCCACGACGACCTGTGCCCGCGGCGCGCTCTGGCGGATGCGCTCGAGCACCGCGCGCAGGTCGCGCCGGAAGGCGGCCGTGGGGGTTCGATGGGTGGCGTCATTGGCGCCGATCACGATCACCACGATCTGCGACGTCGGCAGGAAGCCCGGCGAGCCCGCGGGCTCGCGGCGGAGCGGTTCCATGGCCTGCAGGACCTGGTCACCGGCCACGTGCTCGACGCGGGCGCCCGCATAGCCCCAGGTCGCGACGTGGACGGACTGCTGCCGCGCATCCGCGACTAGCTGCGCAATCCGATACGGCAGCGAGAGGTCCGCGGCCGCCACGCCGACCCCGACCGTGGTTGAGTCGCCGAGGACGGTGAGGCGCAGCCGCGGGCCGCGCGGCTCTCCGATCGAGGGAGCAACGACGTGGTTGATCCAGAAGCCCGGGTGCCCGGGCAGCAGTGTCAGTCGGCGGAGGCGCACGAGCTGGATCGCCACCACTGCGCCGAAGGCGGCGAGTGCGAGCGAGGCGACGCCGAACGCACGTCGAATGGAGCTGACCATGCCATGAGGATAGCGGTGCGGCGCGAGGCCGTTGACGGAGCCGCCAGAATCGTGCGGCCATGGCAGCCACCGCGTCCGCCCTCGTGATCCTCAATCCGGTCGCCGGCAACGGCCGTGCGCAGCGCGCAGCGCAGCGTATTGCCGCGGCGGCACGGTCGGCCGGCGCGACGTTCGTCGAGACCCAGGCCCGCGGTCACGGCACTGAGCTCGCCGCGGGGGCGGCGGACGGGGGCTACCGCCGGGTCGTCGCGGTCGGCGGCGAGGGTACGGTGCAGGAGATCGCGAACGGGCTCGTCGCCGGCGGCGGCGTGATCACGCTCGGCATCGTCCCGGGCGGGAACGGCAACGACCTTGCGCGGGCCCTCGGCCTGCCGCGAGACCCGGTCGCGGCGCTCGCGGTTGCGCTCCACG
The DNA here is from genome assembly GCA_038328565.1 of Candidatus Limnocylindria bacterium. Classification (GTDB taxonomy): domain Bacteria; phylum Chloroflexota; class Limnocylindria; order QHBO01; family QHBO01; genus JAICQM01. The sequence goes on along the minus strand of JBBQMC010000005.1, from coordinate 22,664 downwards.
GCGCTGCGGAGCCGATGGACGTCGGCCTGGCGACGGGCAGCAGGGGATCGCGCATCTTCGTCGACGCGGCCGGGATCGGCTTCGACGCCGGGATCGCCGCCCGCATGGCCGGGTCGCGTCAGCGGTGGCAGCGCGGACGCGCCGGCTACCTCCTCACCACCCTCGACGAGCTGCGGCGCTATCGCAACTCGCGCGTCCGCATCGCGGTCGATGGCGCGCCGGCGGCCGAGCGGATGATCCTGTTTGCGGCGGTCGCGAACGGCGCCTGGTATGGCGGCGGCATGCACATCGCTCCGGGGGCGCGGCTCGACGACGGCAGCCTCGACCTGTGCCTGGTCGGTGACCTGTCGCGGCTCGCGGCGCTCGGCCAGCTGCCCGGGCTCTACCGCGGGACTCACGTGCGACACCCGGCGGTCTCGATGACACGGGTTCGCGCCGTGGAGCTGGAGGCGGTCGACAGCGACGTGCCGGTGCATCTGGACGGAGAGCCGTTCGGCAGCCTGCCGCTGCGCATCGAGGTGCGGCCGGCCGCCCTCACGGTCGCGATGCCAGCCGTATCGGGTACGGTGCACGGATGAGCGCCACGCAGGTCGCCATCGGTGTCGCGCTGACCGGGCAGCGGGGCGAACGGATCGGGAGGGTCGACGCCGTCTTTGCCGACTACCTCCTCGTCCGCACCACCGGGCTGCTGCCGGTCGACCTGTACGTGCCACGGGATGAGGTGACGGCCACCGAGGACGGTGCCATCTCTGTCGCGATCAGTCGCGGCGAGGCATACGAGCGCTGGCATCGGCCGCTGAAGCGCGCGCCGCACGACTGAGCTTGGGTCGCGGCGGCCGCGGACCATCCCGGCGATCACGTGCGTGCCGGCCCGCGTCGTGCCGTGCCACCCACGCGGTTGTGCAGTACCCTTCGGACAACGGCCGCTGAGCGGCGAGGAGGACGAATGGACGAGCAGCAGACGCGCGCGACCTATGCACCGGGCGACGAGGTGGCGTTCTACGCCCATGTCGGAGCCGGCGGCAAGGTCGAGGCGGACGACTGGATGACCGATGACTATCGCGCGGCGGTGCTGAAGTTCGTCGAGATGCACGCCAACAGCGAGCTCATGGGGGTCCTGCCCGAACGTGACTGGATCCTCCGCGCGCCGACCCTCAAGCGGAAGCTGGCGCTCACGAGCAAGATCCAGGACGAGGTGGGTCACGCCCAGCTCCTGTACCGCGTGGCCGAGGACCTCGGCAAGCCGCGCGAGGCGATGCTCGCCGATCTGCTGGCGGGCAAGACGAAGTTCCACAACGTCTTCCATTACCCGACCCGCTCGTGGGGCGACGTCGGGATCATCGCCTGGCTCGTCGACGCGGCGGCGATCGTCAGCCAGCAGGCGCTCCGTGACTCGTCCTACGCGCCGTACGCGCGGACGATGAAGAAGATCTGCTGGGAGGAGTCCGTCCACATCATGCACGGGCGGGACGTCGTCCTGACCCTCATGAACGGGACCGATGCGCAGCGCGGACTCGTCCAGGAGGCGCTCGACCGCTGGTGGAGCCCGCTCATGCAGATGCACGGCCCGCCGACGGATCCGGCAAAGGACAAGGACCTCCACTGGCGGATCAAGGCCAAGAACAACGAGCAGCTGCGCCAGGAGTTCCTCTCGATCTACGTGCCCCGCATCCGTGAGCTCGGCCTCCGGATCCCGGACCCGAACCTCCGCCGCGACGAAGCGGCAGGCCGCTGGGCGTACACCGAACCTGACTGGGACGAGCTGCGGTCCGTCGTGACCGGCCATGGCCCGGCGTCCCAGGCGCGCCTCGACTTCCGGCGGCTCAGCTATGCGGACACGCAGTGGGTTCGCGATGCGCTCGCCGGTGGCGCGGCTGCCGCCGCCTGACGGCGTGACGACCGAACGCGTCTGGGAGGTCTTCCGCCGGGAGGCGGAAGGGGATCCGATGATCCATGGCGGCAGCGTCAACGCGCCGGACGCCGAGCTGGCGCTCCACTACGCACGCGAGTTCTACGGCCGCCGCCAGGAGAGCAACCGCCTCTGGGTCGTGCCGCGCGAGGCGATCACGGAGCTTGACGATCCCGACCTTCTCAAGCCGCCGTTCGATCGGTCCTTCAAGCGGCCGGGTGGGTACATCATCAAGCACAAGCTCGAGGCCGCCAAGGCCCGAGCGGGACCGCGGACCGATGGGTGACCTGAGCGTCGCGCAGCGAGACGCACTCGCGGAGCTCATCCTCACCATGGCTGACGACGAGCTCGTGGTCGGCTACTGGGACTCCGAGTGGACCGGCATCGCGCCGATGCTCGAGGAGGACGTGGCGATGAGCTCGATCAGCCAGGACGAGATCGGTCACGCGGCCGCCCTGTTCGGCATGCTCGGCGAGCTGACCGGCCGCGATCCGGACGAGATCGCGTATGCACGCGACGCGGCGGCCTTCCGGCACGCTCCGCTACTCGACCATCCACGCACCGACTGGGCGTTCACGATCGCGCGCCGCTTCCTCTACGAGACCGCGGACGCCGCACGCCTCGAGGCCGTCGCGGGCTCGTCATACGAGCCGCTCGCCCAGCTCGTCGCCAAGATGCGGCGCGAGGAGCGGTACCACCTGCTCCACGTCGACGCCTGGATCCGCCGGCTCGCGGCGGCCGGCGCGGACGTCCACGCGCGGCTCGCGGCCGCGCTCGCCTCCCTCGGAACCGACGCCATGGGCGTGCTGGGGCCGCTGGACGGCGAGGAGATCCTCCTCGCTGCCGGCTTCCTGCCCGAACCGATGCGTGCTATCCGCGCCCGCTGGCTGGAGCGGGTGACACCCATGCTCACCGAGCTCGACCTGCCGGTTCCCGCCGGGGAGCCAGCCGCCGACGGCCGGCAGCGGCACGGCGCCGACTTCGCATGGCTGCACGGCGAGATGGTGACGGTCTCCCGCTCGGAGGTCGGCGCGACGTGGTGAGCGCGACGCGATGGTCTGCCGCCGAAGCACGCGTCTGGGAGGCGCTGCGCGAGGTCGCGGACCCGGAGATCCCGGCGATCAGCGTCGTCGACCTGGGGGTCATCGGCTCGGTGGCCGTCGCCGACGACGCGGTGCACGTCGAGCTGCTGCCGACGTTCATCGGCTGCCCGGCGGTGGCGGTCATGCAGGAGCAGGTGACCGATCGCATCCGCCAGCTGGAGATCGCGTCGACAGTCGAGGTGCGGGTCAGCTACACGCCGCCCTGGACGAGCGATCGCATCACCGCCATCGGCCGCGAGCAGCTGCGCGCCAGCGGCTTCGCCCCACCCGCGCTCGCGTCGACGATCGACGGACTGGACGAGCTGACCGTCCTCTCCGGTGCGACCTGCCCGTACTGCGGATCGCGCGCCACGACCCTCGAGAACCCGTTCGGACCCACGCTCTGCCGGAGCATCTGCCACTGCGACGCCTGCCGGCAGCCCTTCGAGCAGTTCAAGACAGTCTGACCCGGCTGCGGCGTCCGTCGAGCGCGGCCCGGCACCGCTCGGGAGCGGGACGCGCTACGCTTCGCGGTCCAATGGCCATCGAGTCCGACGAGATCCGCTCCTCCGCCGCCGACCTGCTCAACGCGGGCGCGCCGCAGGACCCGCTGGCCGCGATGCGCCACAGCGCGGCACACATGCTGGCCGCCGCGGTGATGGACATGTTCCCCGAGGCGAAGCTGGGTGTCGGGCCGCCCATCAAGGACGGCTTCTACTACGACCTCGATCTGCCCCGGCCGCTGACGCCCGCCGATCTCGAGCAGATCGAGAAGCGGATGCGTGACCAGCAGGCCGCCAACCTCCGTTTCGAGCGATCCGAGGCGACCCGCGCCGAGGCGATCGAGACGCTCGAGGCGCGGCACCAGCCCTACAAGGTCGAGATCGTCCGCGACCTTCCGGCGTCCGAGGGCGACATCGTCACGTTCTACCGCCACGGCTCGTTCGAGGACCTCTGCCGCGGTGGGCATCTCGAGAGCACGGGCGGACTTGGCGCGTTCAAGCTCCTCAACGTTGCCGGCGCCTACTGGCGCGGCGACGAGCACCGGCCGATGCTCCAGCGCATCTACGGCACCGCCTGGGACGACCAGGCCGGCCTGGACGCCTATCTGTGGCGGGTGGAGGAGGCGAAGAAGCGCGATCACCGCCGCCTCGGCCGCGACCTCGACCTGTTCACCTTCCATCCCGAATCGCCTGCCGCGCCGTTCTGGCATCCGAAGGGGATGCGGCTGTGGCGAGCGCTCGAAGCCTGGTCCCGCGAGGTACGAGCGTCGGGTGGCTTCGACGAGGTCCGCACGCCGGCCGTCGTGCGCAAGGAGCTCTGGGAGACCTCGGGCCACTGGGGCAACTACCAGGACAACATGTTCGTGCTCGACGACTCCGACCATGTCTCCGGCCTCAAGCCGATGAACTGCCCGGAGTCGATGCTGATCTACCGCAGCCGGGCGCGCTCGTATCGCGACCTGCCGATGCGGCTCGCCGACTACTCGTGGCTGTTCCGGAAGGAGCGGACGGGGGCGCTGGCCGGCATGTTCCGCGTCCGGCAGCTGACCCAGGACGACGCGCACGTCCTCTGTCGCGACGACCAGGTGATCGACGAGATCGACCTGGCGCTCAAGCTCATTCGGAAGCAGTACGCGCCGTTCGGGTTCGAGCCGACGTTCAGGCTCGCGACGCGTCCGGAGAAGCGTCTCGGGAGCGACGAGTTCTGGGAGGAGGCGGAGCGCAAGCTGGCGGAGGCGATGCGCGCATCCGGGACGGCGTACACGATCGACCCGGGCGGTGGCGCCTTCTATGCCCCGAAGATCGACGTCTTCATCGAGGACGCGCTGGGGCGGGAATGGCAGATGGCGACGGTGCAGCTCGACTACCAGCTGCCGCAGCGCTTCGATCTCGAGTACCGCACGGCCGACGGCGGCTTTGCGCGCCCGGCGGTGCTGCACTACGCCATCTACGGCTCGTTCGAGCGCTTCACCGGCATCCTCGTCGAGCATTTCGCCGGCGCCTTCCCGCTGTGGCTGGCGCCGACGCAGGTGATGATCGTGCCGATCGCCGACCGGCATCTCGACTACGCCGCCGAGGTGCGTGATGCGCTCGCCGGCGCCGGGCTGCGTGCCGAGGTCGACGATCGCTCGGAGCGGATGCAGGCGAAGCTGCGCGACGCGCAGGAGCAGCGCGTCCCGGTGATGGTGGTGGTCGGTGACCGCGACCAGGAGGCGCGGGCCGTCTCGCCGCGCCTTCGGACCGGGCACCAGGAGCAGGGCGTGCCGCTCGACGCGTTCGTGGCCGACCTGGCCGCTCGCAACGCGGCCCGTGAGCTGTGGCCTGTCGAGACGGGGAGCGAGGCCCCGGCGTGACGCGGTCGTTCTCGCGATGAGGAAGATGCGCGCCATCGGTCAGCTGGCGCTGCGCTCGACCGACCCGGCCCGCTGCGCGGACTTCTACAGCGCGGCCTTCGGGTTCAAGCCGCTCGCCGTCGACGAGGCGGCTGCGGATCTCGAGCTGAACGGCTTCGAGCTCTCGCTGCGGCGCGGGGAGAGCGCGACCCGCGATGGCATCCAGATCGGCTTCAAGGTTGAGACGGCGGGGGAGGTGGACGCCTGGGCGCAGGAGCTCGCGCGACGCGGGTTCGCGCTCGTGGCGCCGCCGTCGGGCGACCGGTGGGAGGGGACGCGCTCATTTCGCGTCGCCGACCCGGACGGACGCCAGGTCGCGATCTTCTTCGACTGGCCGCGCTGAGCGAGCGCGCGTTGACCACTGGGGCCTCATCGGGTACCATCCTCCGGCGTTTCGCGCGCTCGTTGGGCCACCCGTCCGTAGCGGCCGGTGGCTCGTTTGTTGAAGGAGTGGTAGAGCAATAGCACGGGACCTCCGAATCAACGAGATGATCCGAATCCGAGAGGTGCGGGTCATCGATGATCAGGGTGAGCAGCTTGGCGTCATGCCGACGGTGGAGGCGTTCGCCCTGGCCCAGGAGAAGGGGCTCGATCTCGTCGAGGTCGCGCCCACCGCGGTCCCGCCGGTCTGCCGCATCCTCGACTACGGGCAGTACAAGTACGAGCTCCAGAAGCGCGAGCGCGAGCAGAAGAAGAAGCAGAAGTCCCAGACGTTCAAGGAGATCCGCCTGCGGGTCAAGATCGACGTCAACGACCTCCGCACCAAGACGCGACGAGCCGCCGAGTTCCTCGACGATGGGGACCGGGTCAAGGTCAACGTCCAGTTCCGGGGCCGGGAGATGACCCACCCGCAGCTTGGCCGCGACCTCCTGACAAAGGCATCGGAGATCCTCGCTGAGCATGGCACCATCGAGCGCCAGCCGCTGATGGAGGGCCGGAACATGTACATCGTCATGGCACCGCTCGAGAAGCGGGCGGAGAAGAAGCCGGACGGGAACGGTGCCGAGGGCGCCGATGCCGGCACCGCGTCCGAGGTCGGATCAGTGGACAACACGATCGGCGAGGCGCTCGCCGCCAAGGGGCAGGCACCGGTCACCACGCCGGAGCCGGTCGCCGAGGAGAGCGCCGCGCCGGCAGAGCAGGGATAGGGAACACGTGCCGAAGATCAAGACCCACAAGGGAACGGCCAAGCGCTACCGGAAGACCGGATCCGGCAAGTGGGTCCGCCCGAAGGCCTGGAAGGGCCATCACCTCCAGATCAAGTCGAGCCGCCGCACCCGCCGCTACGCGGGCATGGCCGGCGTCAGCCATGCACATGAGGCGCAGCTCAAGCGCCTCATGCCGTACGAGTAGGCAGCCGAACAGATGGCACGAGTCAAGCGCGGCGTCACCGCCCACAAGCGCCACAAGCGCCTCCTCAAGCAGGCGGAGGGCCGTCGCGGCACGCGTTCGACCCTCATTCGCCCGGCCCGCGAGGCACTCTTCCACGCGCTCGTCTACGCGTATCGCGACCGCCGCGACCGAAAGCGCGACATGCGCCGCCTGTGGATCGAGCGCATCAACGCCGCCTCGCGTCGCCACGGCCTGCCGTACGGCCGCTTCATGGCCGGGCTGAAGTCCGCCGGGATCGAGGTCGATCGGAAGATGCTCGCCGACCTCGCGATCCGCGAGCCGGCCGCGTTCGAGGCACTGGTCACCCAGGCCAAGGGCTCCTTTACCGGCTGACCGGCGCCGAACGCGCCGGCCCCAACGGCCCTGCTCCGGATTTCCGGAGCGGGGCCGTTCGTATTGGACCGATGATGACGAAGGACCGATGACGACCGACGAGCTGCGCACCGCGATCACCAGCCTCCGCGATGAGGCTCGTGCGCGCCTGTCGGACGCCGACACGGCCGCGGTCGAGGCACTGCGGATCGAGTTCCTCGGCCGCTCCGGCCGCCTCACCGGCCTGCTGCGGACGCTCGGCGAGCTGGCGCCCGCGGATCGGCCCGTTCTGGGACAGCTGGCGAACGAGACACGCAGCGAGCTGGAGACGGCGATCACCGCCCGCCTGGCGGAGCTGTCCGGGCACGACCTCGTCGGCCGGCTCCAGGCCGAGCGGATCGACATGACGGGGCCGGGGCATCCGGTCCGGGTCGGCCATCTCCACCCGCTCATGACCGTGGAGCGCGACTTCCGCGAGATCTTCCATGCCTTCGGGTTCGAGGTCTTCGAGGGCCCGGAGATCGAGACCGAGGCGATGAACTTCGAGGCCCTGAACATCCCGCCCGACCACCCGTCGCGCGACCTGTGGGACACGATCTACGTCGCCGAGCCGGGGAGCGTGGAAGCAGGTGCGCCGCGCCCCGCCGAGGACGGCACAATCCTGCGCACGCACACCAGCCCGGTGCAGGTCCGCGCGATGCGTGAGCTCGATCCGCCGATCCGGGTCATCATGCCCGGCCGCTGCTTCCGCTACGAGGCGGTCGACGCGAGCCACGGCTTCGAGTTCTTCCAGATCGAGGGCCTGGTGGTCGACGAGACGACCTCGCTCGCCGACCTGAAGGGCACGCTCGAGGAATTCGCCCGCGCGCTCTATGGACGCGACACGAAGACGCGCTTCCGCCCCGGGTATTACCCCTTCACGGAGCCGTCGGTCGCATTCGACGTCGCGTGCCTCGTGTGCGGCGGATCGGGCTGCGCCGCCTGCGGGCGGACGGGCTGGATGACGATCCTCGGCGCCGGCATGGTGCACCCGGCGGTGCTGCGTGCCGGCGGGCTCGATCCGGAGCGCTACCAGGGCTATGCCTTCGGGATGGGTCTCGACCGCATCACGATGCTGCGCCACGGGATCCCCGATCTGCGGCTCCTCATGTCCGCCGACCTGCGCGTCCTCGACCAGTTCGCCGGCGGGCGCTGAGCCGATGCGCGTTCCGCTCTCCTGGCTGGCCGACTACGTCGACCTCCCACTCGCGCCGGCAGCGCTTGCCGAGGAGCTGACTTTGCGCGGCATGGAGGTCGCCGCGATCGAGGTCAGCGGCGCGGACTGGACCGATGTCGTCGTCGGGCGCCTGCTCGAGGTCGCGCGGCATCCGAACGCGGACACGCTGTGGCTCACGCGGGTCGACGTCGGCTCCGGCGAGCCGCTCGAGATCGTGTGCGGCGCGCAGAACCTCGCGGTGGGGCAGCTCGTGCCGGTGGCGCGGGTGGGTGCCGTGCTGCCCGGCGAGCGACGGATCGAGCGCTCGAAGATCCGCGGCGTGGTCAGCGACGGAATGCTCTGCAGTGCCGCCGAGCTCGGCCTCGGATCCGATGCGGACGGGATCCACGTCCTTGGCACCGGGGACGAGCATCCACTTGGCACCGAGCTGGCTGCCATCGTCGGCGAGACGGTCCTCGACGTCGACGTGAAGCCGAATCGCGGTGATGCGCTGTCGATGATCGGGCTCGCCCGCGAGATCGCGGCGTTCACCGGCGGCGAGGTGCGGTGGCCGGATCTCGGGGTCACGGAATCCGACTCGGCGACCAGCGACCACGTCACGCTGCGCATCGACGAGCCGGAGCTGTGCCCGCGCTTCGCGGCGCGCTGGTTCACCGGGGTGGCGAACGGTCCCTCGCCCGACTGGATGCAGCGCCGCCTCGTGGCGGCCGGGATGCGACCAATCAGTGCCGTCGTCGACGTGACGAACTACGTGATGCACGAGCTCGGGCAGCCACAGCACGCGTACAACGCGGATGCGATCCCCGGCGGGCAGATCGTCGTGCGCCGCGCGCGCGACGGGGAGGCGCTGGAGACGCTCGACCACGTCGCCCGCTCTCTCGATCCGCGGATGCTCGTCATCGCCGATCGGGAGCATGCCATCGGGCTGGCCGGGATCATGGGCGGCGCCGGCACCGAGGTGGGGGACGCAACCACAGCGGTGATCCTCGAGTCGGCCGTGTTCCACGGCCCCGCGATCCGCAACACGGCACGCCGGCTCGGGCTGCGCTCGGAGGCGAGCATGCGCCACGAGAAGGGGATCGGCGGCGACCTGCCGAGGATGGCTGCAGACCGGGCAGCCCATCTCATCGCGCAGATCACCGGCGCCCGGGTGGGCCGTGGGATCGTCGACAGCGATCCCTCGGACAAGGTGCCGCGGACCGTGGCCGTCGACGTGGCCCGCGCATCGCGCCTGCTCGGGATCGAGCTGCGCGCCGACCGCATCGCCGAGCTCCTCGCACCGCTCGGCTTCCGCACCGCGGGCGACGGCGACATCGTGGACGTGACCGTGCCGCTCCATAGGCTCGACGTGGTCGGCCCGGAGGATGTCGCCGAGGAGATCGCGCGCGCGCACGGCTACGGGCGCATCCCCGGGCGCCTCCCGGTCCCCGCCCTGCCGCCATTCCGCGCCGACCCCTCCGGTCCGCGTCATGAGGTCCGGCGCATCGCCGCCGGGCTCGGGCTCGACGAGGTCGTCTCCCACGCCCTTGTCAGCGCCGACGACCTGCGCCGCAGCGGCTACGACCCCGACGACGCGGGCCTCATCCGCGTCGCCAACTCGATCAGCGACCTGCACGCGATCATGCGTCCCGCGCTTTATCCGTCCCTGCTCGGCGCGCTGGCCGAGAACGTCCGCATGCGGCGCCCCGACCCGTGGCTGTTCGAGGTCGGGAAGACGTACCACTTCCAGCCCGGCGCGACCCTGCGACCGGGGATGGAGAGTGCCGGCACCGGGCGCGTGGAAACCTGGCATCTCGGCATCGCGCTCCTCGGCCCGCGCGCGCCGCGCAGCATCGGGATGGCGGCCGCCGACGCCGACCTCGACGACCTCAAGGGCCTCGTTGAGGCGCTGCACGCTGCGCTCGGCGCTCCGGCGCCTGCCTATGCCGCGCAGGCGGGGGATCGGCGCCACCCGCACCTGCATCCTGGTCGTGCCGCCCACCTCGTCGATCCGACCGGGACGCCGTACGGCAGCCTCGGCGAGGTCCATCCGTCGGTGGCCTCGGCATGGGGACTGCCGGGACGACCGGTGATCGCGGCCGTCAACCTGCCGCAGCTGCTCGGGCTCGCAGGTGGCACGCGCGCGCTCGTGCCGGTTGCGGCGGCACAGCCGATCGACCGCGACCTCGCGGTCGTCGTCGACGACGCGATCCCGCTTGGCGAGGTGCTGCGGATCGCGCGCCTCTCGGCGGGAGCGACCCTGGTCAGCGTGCGGCCGTTCGACGCGTACCGCGGCCCGCAGGTCGGGCAGGGGCGCGTCTCGTACGCGCTCGCGTTTCGGTTCCAGCCGTCGCGCGCCGGCGACGAGAAGGGTGTCGAGAAGGCCATGAACAAGGTCGCCGGGTCGCTCCGCCACCACCTCGGTGCCGAGATCCGCTGACCGTTGTGAGCGACGCGCGGCGCCTGTTACGCTACCGCGCGCTCGCGACGCGATGACGCAGTCGCACTCGCCCGAACGGAGCTGAACGTGGAGATCCTCGGCAAGCTGAACTTCGTCGACCTCGCGATCATCATCCTGCTGGCCGCGGGCGCCTTCGCCGGCTTCACGCAGGGTGCCATTCGCTACCTGCTGGGATGGGTCGCCGTCGTCGTCGCCTTCGTGCTCGCCGCGCAGCTCAAGGGACCGATGACCGACCTGCTGTCGTTCTGGCAGGCGTTCACCCGAGACGTGCGCGAGTTCTGGATCTTCATCGTCCTCTTCGTGGGCTTCACGATCGCCGGCTGGTTCATCGTGCGCGCCTTCTACAAGGCGACCCGGCTGCCCGTGGCGCGCCAGCTCGACGAGGTCGCCGGCGCCCTGCTGGGCATCCTGTTCGTGGCGACGTTCATCGTCTTCCAGCTGCTCGTCTTCGACACGCTGTTCCGTGACCCGTCGGCCGCTCAGCTTCCGCCGGCCCAGACGGACGGCCTGCGCGCGTACTGGCAGGCGATGAACGACTCGGTGATCGTCGAATTCTTCCGCACCACGATCATCCCGACCGTGGGAGCCGTCGTGCGGCCGTTCGTGCCGAACGAGATCGCGCGCTTCATCACGCTCCGATGACCCGGGCCGGCGCTGCGCCGCCGTCGGCCGCCCCGATCCTCGACCGCGCCTGGTTCGACCGTCCCGCTCGCGAGGTCGCCCGCGACCTCCTTGGGGCGCGGCTCAGCCACGCCTCGCCGGACGGGACGGTCGGCGGGCGGATCGTGGAGGTCGAGGCGTACGAGGGTCCGGAGGACCTGGCGGCGCACTCGTCGCGCGGCCGCACGCCCCGGAACGCGGTGATGTTCGGGCCGCCCGGCGCGTTGTACGTGTACCTCGTCTACGGGCTGCATCACTGCGCGAACGTCGTCTGCGGCCCGGGCGCCAAGCCGGAGGCGGTGCTCCTGCGCGCCGCCGAGATCGACGAGGGACGCGAGCTGGCCCGCGCACGGCGCGGCGCCGTCGCCGACGTCCAGCTGGCACGCGGCCCGGGGAACCTCGGACGCGCGTTCGGGTTCGATCGCGGGGACAACGGCACGGACCTCGTCCGCGGCCCCGTCCGCATCGAGACCGCCGAACGCCCGGACCGGATCGCGACGGGACCGCGCATCGGCGTGGCGTACGCGGGCGCGTGGGCCGATCGCCCGTATCGGTCCTGGATCGAGGGCGACCCGCATGTCTCGCGCTGAGCCCGCTCCGGGCGTGGCCGCCGACGCGGCCACGCTGCGTGCCCTCGAGTTCGCCTCGATCACCGCCCTCCTCGCCGCGCGGACCGCGTTCCCCCCGTCCCGCGAGCTCGCGGAGGCCATCCTGCCGATGGCGGATGCCACCCTCGTCGGCCTGCTCCAGGAGCAGACCGACGAGGCGACGAAGCTCATCGAGGGCCAGGCCCAGGCCGGAATCGGCGGCGCGCGCGACATTCGAGCACCGCTCGAGCGGGCGCGGCGCGGGGGACGGCTCGCGGCAGCCGAGCTGCTCGACATCGGTGAGACGCTCCGTGCCGCCGGTGGCCTCGGGCAGCGCCTCGCCGGATGGCGCGGCCGCCACCTGGCCGAGCTGGCCGAGGCGCTCGTCGATATCCCTCCCCTTCGCGAGCGCATCGAGCGCTCGGTCGACGACGCAGGCGAGGTGCTCGATACCGCCTCGAGCGACCTGGCTGCGATCCGGAAGCGCCTGCGTACCGCGCAGGACCGGGTGCGCGAGCGACTGAACGCCATGCTCCGCTCCTCGGACATGGCCAGCCTCGTCGGCGAGCCGATCGTGACCGTCCGCGCCAACCGCTACGTCATCCCGATCCGGGCCGAGGCGAAGGGACGCGTCAAGGGGATCGTCCACGACCAGAGCGCCTCGGGCGCGACGCTGTTCGTGGAGCCGCTCTCGGTCGTGGAGCTGAACAACACCTGGACCCAGGCACTGCTCGACGAGGAGCGCGAGGAGGAGCGAATCCTCGACGAGCTGTCGCGCCTCGTCGAGGCGAGCGGCGAGGCGATCCACGACGCGCTCGCCGCCCTTGCCACCGCCGACCTGTGGATGGCCCGCGCCCGCCTCGGCCGCGACCTTGATGCGGTGCGGTCCGCGATCGCTGCCGACGCCGCCGAGCTGCTCTCGGCCCGCCACCCGCTGCTCGGCCCCGGCGCGGTGCCGATCGACGTGCGCCTCGGCGACCGCTTCGGCTATCGGGCCATCGTGGTCACCGGTCCGAACACCGGCGGCAAGACGGTGAGCCTCAAGACCCTGGGGCTGCTGGCGCTCATGCACCAGGCCGGCCTGCGCGTCCCGGCAGCCGAGGGCGCGCGGTTGCCGGTCTACCGGCGCGTGATGGCCGACATCGGTGACGAGCAGAGCATCGCGCAGTCGCTCTCCACGTTCTCGAGCCACCTCCGCAACATCGTTGCCTTCGTCGCGGAGGCCGATGCCGGCACGCTCGTCCTGCTCGACGAGGTGGGGGCCGGCACCGATCCGACCGAAGGCTCCGCGCTTGCGATGGCGGTCGTCGCCCACCTGCTCGATCACGGTGCGTGGATCGTCGCCACGACGCACTACGCGGAGCTGAAGAGCTTCGCCGAGACGCACCCGGGCGTGACGAACGCGGCGGTCGAGTTCGACGTCGCCAGCCTGCGACCCACCTATCGGCTGACGATCGGCCTGCCGGGCAAGAGCCAGGCGTTCGCGATCGCCGAGCGCCTCGGCCTGCCGCCCGCGATCCTCGAGGATGCGCGCGGGCGCCTCTCGACGGAGGCGGCGTCGATGGAGGCCGCCCTGGCCCGCATCGAGGCGGCGGAACGCGAGCGGGGGGAGGCCCTCGATCGGGCGCGCCGCGCCGAGGAGACGGCCGCGACAGAGCGCGAGCGTGCGCGCTCCGGGGTGTCCTTGGCGCGCAAGGAGGCGGCCGAGATGCTCGCCGACGCGCGGCGTGCCGCCGACGAGCTCGTCTCCCGCGCGGAGCGCGAGGTGGCCGAGGTGCGGCGCGAGGTGACTCGCCAGCGCAACCTCGCCGGCAGCAGGACGTCGCCCGCGGCGAATCAGCTCGCGGCGCTCGAGCGACGCGCGGAGCGCGTGCGGGCGGAGACGAGCCCACCGGCGGACGCAAGGGCGTCGGCCGATGACGCAGCCGAGCCTGCACCGATCGCGCGCGTCGGGCTCCACGCACGAAGCCGGACGCTCGGGACCGAGGGCCGCATCGCCGAGGTGAGCGGCCGGACGGGGCGCGTGACGCTCGAGGCGGGCGGCATGCGGGTCGTCGTGCCGGCGGAGGACATCGAGCTCATCCCGGAGCCGGTCAGCGGACCGTCACCGCGCGACCTCGAGACCGACGAGCTGCGGCGGCGCGCGGCGGCGCGGATCAGCCCGCAGCTCGACCTGCGCGGGGAGCGCGTCGAGGCAGCGCTCGAGCAGCTCGACGCCTATCTCGACGAGGCGCTCCTCGCCGGGCTGGACGAGGTGCGCATCATCCACGGCTCCGGGACCGGCGCGCTGCGCCGCTCGATCCGCGAGCGGCTGGCGGAGCATCCCCGCATCCGATCGACCCGCAGCGGCCGGCGCGAGGAGGGCGGGGACGGGGCGACGATCGCCGAGCTCTAGGTCGGCGAGGGGCTCGGCGTGGGGGATCCGGGCGGCGTCGGCGTCGCGCTCGGCGTCGGCGTCGCGCTCGGCGTCGGCGACGGCGACGGCGTGGGGCTTGGCGATGGCGTTGGGGTTGGGGATGGCGTAGGGGTCGACGTTGGCACCTCTCCCGGCGTGCACGTCTCAGACGGCGCCAGCGGCGCGTCGAGCTTGCCCAGCGGCCGTCGGTCGATGCTTCCCTCCTTGCCGCGCCACTTGTCGATCCAGGCATGGTCGGCCTGTGCCCAGGTGGGTGCCGCGGACGCATCCGCCTTGCTGAGGTCGAGGTAGACCTTCTCCTCCGGCTGCGGAGGCACCGGCGAGGCGCTCGGGTTCGGGGTTCTGGACGTTGGAGCGGTCGTGAAGTCGCCGCAGCCCTCCTGCCAGATCTTGCCGGTCTCCGCCTCGATCCGCAGCTTGGCGTGGAGCGTGTCCTTCGTCGTCGGCACGTTGCCGGCCCCGAAGATCTCCTCGACCGTGCTCACCGTGAAGTCGCCGGGCAGCTGGCCGCTCGTCGCGTCGACCTTCGCGTCGACGATGCCGTCGGGCCGCGGAAAGTCGCGCACCGGCAGCTTGTTGAGGGCCGCCACCTCGGCCATGTAATCGTGCCAGATGAACGTCGGGCCGTCGGCGGCGAACACGTCCTTGATGGCGGAGAAGTCGCTGTTGCCGACCCACACCCCGGTGACGATGGCACCTTCGTCGACCGACGTATCCGCATCCGGAGCGAGGTAGCCGAACGCCTGGAGATCGCGGAAGTCGTTCGTGGTGCCGGTCTTCAGGGTTGCCGGGCGGCGCCCGCCATTGGACCCGGGGAGCTGGAAGCGCGCACCCCAGATGCTGTTGGCGGCGGGATCGGTGTTGTCGGCGAGGATATCGGTGACGAGGTAGGCCGACTGGGGCGAGATCGCCTGGACCGGATCGGCCGCATCGGTCTTGTGGTCGTAGATCACGTTGCCGTGGCTGTCCTCGATGCGCTCGATGAGGTATGGGGCGTGGTAGACGCCGCCGTTGGCGAGCGCACCGTAGGCCGCCGCCAGGTCGAGCTGGTGGACACCGATGGTGCCGAGGGTCAGTGATGGCACGTGGGGATCCTGGGAGGGGTCCCAGTGGATGCCGAGCCGCTCGGCCTCGGCGACGACGGCATCGGTCCCGATCAGCTGCTGAGCCTTGGAGACCGGCACGTTCATGGAGTACTTCAGCGCCTCGCGCACCCGCACCGGCCCGCGCTCGCGCAGGTCCGCGTTCGACGGGCTGAAGCCCGAGCCGGGCACGATCTCGGTGACCACGTCCATGAGCATCGTGGCGGGCGTGATGGCGCCGCGCTCGAAGCCGGTCGCGTAGGTGATCGGCTTGAAGGCGGATCCCGACTGCCGATAGCCCTGGCCGACGACGTCGAAGTTCGGCTGGTGGGCAGGCGTGGCCTCGCCGTAGTAGTTCGCGCTGCCGACATAGGCGAGGACGGCGCCGGTGCGGTAGTCGAGGCTGACCATCGCCGCGTTGTTGATGTTCCGGCCCTGGAGCTGGCCGATCCAGCGCAGCGCATCCTGGCCGTACTTCGCCGCCAGCTGGGCGCTCGTCATGCGATCCATGTCGTAGGCGACCATGGTCCACTTCTCGGCCGCGGTCTGGTAGCCCTTGTAATTGAGCGTGGTGACGATCTTGAGGCCGTCGGAGTCGAGCGGCTGCTCGTCGCCGAGGAGGTCGGCCGCCGCACGGCGTACCGCGTACACGAAGTGCGGCGCCTTGAAGCGGTCATCCGACGGCGGAGCGAGCACGACCTTCGCCTTCGTCGCCTCGTCGTACTGCGCCTGGGTGATGTAGTTCGAGGCGAGCATGTTGTCGAGCACGAAGCCGCGAACGCGGATCGCATCCGCGCCGTCGGGCACCACGAGGATCGGCGTGCCGTCGGGGCCGTCCTGCTTGATCGCGACCTTCGTGGGATCGAGGCGCGATGGCGAGCGCACGAGGCCGGCGAGCATCGCCGCCTCGCTCACCGTCAGGCGGTTGGCGGGGTCGTCCTTCGTGATGTCCTTGCCGAAGTAGGCGTGCGCCGCGGCCCAGACGCCGTAGGCGTTGTTGCCGTAGTAGAACTGGTTGAGGTACATGGCGAGGATCTGCTTCTTGCCGTCCTCGCCGGGATAGGCGTCCGAGACGCGGAGTGCAAGGACTGCCTCCTTGATCTTCCGCTCGACCTCGCGCTTCGGGTCGGCCATCAGGTTCGCGTCGAAGAGGCGGGCTCGGACGAGCTGCTGGCAGATCGTCGACGCACCGGAGACCTGGCGTCCGGCGGTGAGGTTCTGCACGAAGGCGCGGACGATGCCGCGGAAGTCGACGCACGGGTTCGTCCAGAACGTCCGGTCCTCGGCGGCCACCTGGGCATTTCGCATGACCTCGGGGATCTGGTCGTAGGGGATCGTGCGGCGGTCCTCGACCGCGAACGTGGCGAGGTCGACGCCATCGGCGGAGACGACCGTCGATCCCTGCGCCAGCTCGAAGCTCTCGAGCTTCGAGACGTCGGGGAGGTCGCGGGTGTACGAGGCGTAGACCGACATCGCGCCCACGACGAGACCGATGCCGGCGAGCGCGAAGATCCCCATCACCATGGCCGGCACGCCGGCGATGCCACGCCGCGCCACGCGACGCGCCGGTGCAACCGGCCCGCGCCCGATGCGGCCACGCACGGGCGGCCGGGAACGGGGTGGAGGTCGGCGGGCCATCGGGGCCGAAGGGTAGCACGGGCGGCGGCGGAGCTTCCCGGCAGGCACCGGTGGCGGGTGCGACGCGCCGTATACTCAGCGGCCCATGGACCCGTCCGGCCGATCCGACCTGCTCGATGACCTCGCCTGGCGGGGCATGATCGCCCACGCCACGGACCTCGACGCACTTCGGCATGCGCTCGGCGCAGGACCCATCGTGCTCTATTGCGGCTTCGACCCCACCTCGCCGTCGCTCCAGTTCGGCAACCTCCTCCAGCTCGTGACGCTGCGCCGCTTCCAGGATGCTGGCCACCGGGTGATCGGCGTCGTCGGGGGAGCGACCGGGCTCGTGGGCGACCCATCGGGCAAGTCGGAGGAGCGCGCCCTCAACGCGGCGGAGGTCGTGTCCGCGTGGGTCGATCGCATCCGCGCCCAGGTCGAGGGCGTGCTGCGCTTCGACGGCGACAACCCGGCGCGCATCGTGAACAACCTCGAGTGGACCGGACCGATGCCGGTGCTCGCCTTCCTCCGCGACGTGGGCAAGCACTTCACGATCAGCCGCATGCTGGCCAAGGAGGTCGTCGCCACACGCCTGGAGGCGGGGATCAGCTACACAGAGTTCAGCTACCAGATCCTCCAGGCGAACGACTTCCTGGAGCTCTTCCGTCGCCACGGGGTGACGCTCCAGACCGGCGGCTCCGACCAGTGGGGCAACCTCACCGCCGGCGTGGACCTCATCCGCCGCGTCGAGGGGGCGGAGGTCCACGCCCTCGCCACGCCCCTCATCACGAAGGCGGACGGGACGAAATACGGCAAGAGCGCCGCCGGATCGGTCTGGATGGATCCCGCGATGACGTCGCCCTACGCCTTCTATCAGTATTTCCTCAACCAGGCCGATGCCGACGTCGGGGCGCTGCTGCGCGCCTTCAGCTTCCGGTCCCGCGACGAGATCGAGGCGCTGGAGCGCGACATCGCCGAGCATCCCGAGCGCCGCGGGGCCCAGCACGCGCTCGCCGAGGAGCTCACCGCGCTCGTCCACGGTGCCGAAGCGGCGCACGCCGCCGTGGCCGCCAGCCAGGCGCTCTTCGGTGCCGGCGACCTGCGCGACCTCGACGCGCCGACGCTGGCTGCCGCCGTCGCCGACCTGCCGCAGGCGCGCGCCGGCCAGCCCATCCCGTCGGTCAGCGACCTCCTCGTTGCGACCGGGCTCGCCACGAGCCGCGGGCAGGCGCGCCGCACGGTGAGCGAGGGCGGCGCCTACCTGAACAACGAACGGGTGACGGCCGCCGATGCCGTCCCGTCCAGCGACCAGCTGCTCCATGGCCGGTGGCTCGTCCTGCGGCGCGGGAAGCGGGCGCTCGCCGCGGTCGAGGTCGCGTGACGCCGATGCTCGGTGCATTCGCCACCGGCGCGCTTGCCTCGGCGCTCGCCGCGGCCGGCCTTACCGGCGTCGTGCTGTGGGCGATCGGCGTGGTGATGGCCGGCGGGCGGCCATTCGCCCTGACGCCCGCCGCGATGGCCATCGTCGGCTTCCTCGTCGGCGTGGTCGTGCTCATCGCCGAGCGCGTGGCCAATCGCCGGACGCGCACCACCTCGAATCAGGATCCCGCTCGCCGCTCCGGCGATCCGCGCGGCTGATCGGCTGCCGGGCCGAGGCCCGACAGGGATCGTCAGTGGCTCCGCTCGGCGGCCGCAGCGTGTGCGGCGTGCCCCGCGACCACCTTCTCGGCGATCGAGTGCGGAACCTCGGCGTAGTGATCGAGCGACCACGCGAAGCGGCCGCGGCCCTGGGTGATGCTCCGCAGCTCGGTGGCGTAGTGGAACATCTCCGACTGCGGCACCTGGGCGCGAAGGCGCTGCGAGCCGGCCTCCGAGTCCATGCCCAGCACGTGGCCGCGCTTCCCGGTGATCTGGCCCATCACGTCGCCCATGTACTCGTCGGGCACGACGACCTCGACCTCGAGGATCGGCTCGAGCAGGACGGGATCGGCCGACTCGAAGGCCCGCTTCAACGCCTGTGAGGCGGCGATCTTGAACGCCATCTCCGAGCTGTCGACGGTGTGGTACGACCCGTCGACGAGGGTCGCCCGCAGGTCGACCACCGGGTAGCCGGCGAGGACGCCCTCGCCCATCGCCTCGGTCAGCCCCTTCTCGACGGCCGGGATGTACTGCTTCGGCACTGCGCCGCCCACGATGCGGTTCCCGAACACGAAGCCGGTGCCCGCCTCGCCCGGCTCGAACTCGATCACCACGTGCCCGTACTGGCCGTGGCCGCCGGTCTGGCGCTTGAACTTGTTGTCGATTCGCGCGGGGCGCCGAATCGTCTCGCGATAGGGCACGTGCGGCGTGCCGGTGGTGACCGCCGCCCCGAACTTCCGCTTGAGGCGATCCACTAGGACGTCGACATGCGCGTCGCCCATCGCGGTGAGGATCGTCTCCCCGGTGCCATCCTCGCGGTGGATCCGGATGCTCGGCTCCTCCTCCTCCAGCCGATGGAGAGCCTGGCCGAGCTTGTCGAGGTCCGCCTTCGACTCCGGCTCGATCGCGACCTGGAGGGTCGGGTTCGGGAAGACGAGCGGCGGCATCTGGATGCCCGAGCCGCGGTCGGCGACCAGCGTGTCCCCGGTGAATGTGCCGGTCATCTTCGCGACCGCCGCGATGTCCCCGGGCCCGATCTTCGGCACGTTGACCTGCTCCTTGCCCATCAGCCCGAGGAGGTTGCCGAACCGCTCCTCCGTCTTGCGGGTCACGTTCCAGACGTGGCCCTGGCTGGCGAGCGTGCCGGAGAAGACGCGGAGGTAGGTGAGGCGGCCGACGAACGGGTCCGCGGTCGTCTTGAACACCTGCGCGACGAATGGCCCGGACGGATCCGGCTCGACGCGCTCGCCGCCGGCGCTCATCCGGGCGCCGATCTCCGCCGGCGAGGGGATGTGCTTCGCGATCATGCTCAATAGCTCGCGGACGCCGATGTTCTTCATCGCGCTGCCGACGAACACGGGCACGACCGAGCCCTCGCGCGTCCCCTTGTGGATCGCCGCCTCGATCTCGGCATCGGTGAAGGGCTGGCCCTCGAGGTACTTCTCCATCAGCTCGTCGCTCGCCTCGGCCGCCGCTTCGACCAGCGCGTCGCGCCGGGAATGCTCGATCCCCTCGAGCTCGGCGGGGATCGGGACCTCCGACGGCTTCCCACTCTCGTAGATCGTGGCGTGCTCCTCGATGACGTCGACGTAGCCGCGGAATGAGTCGGCGGCGCCGATCGGCAGGTAGACCGGCGCGATCTTCGGCCCGAAGGCGGCCTTCAGCCCATCGAGCACCGCGTCGTAGTTTGCGTTCTCGCGGTCCATCTTGTTGACGAACACGAAGCGCGGCATGCGCCGCTCGTCCGCCATCCGCCATACCGCATCCGTCCCGACCTCGACGCCGGCGGACGCGTCGACGACGACGATCGCGGCGTCGACCGCGGCAAGCGCCTGCACCACGTCGCTCGCATAATCGGCATAGCCGGGCGAATCGACGATCGTGATCCTGGTCCCGTCGTGCTCGAGCGTCGCCACCGCCAGGTTGATGCTCTGCTTCCGCTTCTGCTCGTCCGGGTCGTGGTCGAGGGTCGAGGTCCCCGAGTCCACGCTGCCCAGCCGCTGGATTGCGCCGGCGTCGAAGAGCATCGCCTCGGCGAGGCTCGTCTTGCCGGCGCCACCGTGGGAGATGAGGGCGACGTTCCGGATCCGGTCGGGCGAGGTGGGCTTCATCGGTCTCCTCGAAGGGTGCAGATTCGTCGGGTGGGCGGCCATTATCGTGCACGCCCCGGCCCGGGATGGGAGCATCAGGGCATGTATCCCCACGTGCGCTACATCGCGCCGCCCGAGCCTGCGCCGGATCCGCTCGGATTCCTGCTGCGCACGCTGGCCAACGCCGGCAACCTCGCGATCCTGGTCGTCGGCGCGGTCCTCGTCCTGGCGCTGGTCGTCGCCTGGGCGCGGCTGCGACCGATGGAGGCCGCGCGCCTGCGGCTTGTGGCTCGCGCCGAAAGCTACCGCGACTTCGTGCCGTGGATGCTGCGCCTCTCGTTCGGGCTCGTCCTGCTGGGAGCGGGGATGACACGCGTGCTCTTCGCGCCCGACGTGCAGCCGCCGGCGTGGCCGTACGTCGTGCTCAGCGCGCTCGGCTTCCTCCTGCTGCTCGGCCTCGCCGTGCGCCCCGCCGCGATCGCGGCGCTGGCCATCTACCTCGGCGCGCTCGTCTGGCAGCCGGGCCTGATCGAGATCTGGGACGTCGCCGGCGGCCTCGCCGCCATCGCCCTGCTCGGGCCGGGGCTGCCGAGCGTCGACGACCTCCTGCGCCACGCGCTGCCACGTGCCCCGGGACGCGCGGCGGCCACCGAGGCGCCCTCGAAGCGCGTGTACGCCGATCTCGTGCCGCTCCTCGTGCGGATCGGACTGGGCGGTGCGTTCCTGGCATCGGGCATCGTCGACAAGTTCCTCTCCTATTCCCAGGGCCTCGACGCGGTCGCGAAGTACCACCTGACCGCCGTCATCCCCGTGAGCCCGGAGCTGTGGGTCGTCGGTGCTGGTCTCCTCGAGTCGACCCTGGGGCTCGCGATCCTGCTCGGCGTCCTCACGCGCTTCGGCGCCGTGCTCGGCTTCGCGGTCCTCACCCTGGCGGTGTTCGGCCTGCCCGATGACCCGATCCTCGCCCATGTCGGGCTCTTCGGGCTGTCATCGGTCCTGGTCGTGCTCGGTGCCGGCCGCTGGAGCGTCGACGCGTGGCTCGGACGGCGCTTCGGCGGCCGCGAACCCGCGTTGGTAGAATCAGCGCTCGGCTGAGCACGAATCACGTCCGGGAGGGGCGATGTCCGGCCACAGCAAGTGGTCCCAGATCAAGCGCCAGAAGGGCGCGAACGACGCCAGGCGCGGCGCGCTGTTCACGAAGCTGACGCGCGAGATCATCACCGCCGCGCGCCAGGGTGGCGGTGACGTCGACGGCAACTACCGCCTCCGCATGGCGGTCGACAAGGCACGCGCCAACAGCATGCCAGCCGACAACATCAAGCGCGCCATCGATCGCGCCACCGGGTCCGGTGATGACGCGGAGCTGTACGAGGAGATCACGTACGAGGGCTTCGGCCCGAGCAACGTGGCGGTCATCGTGGCGGCCATGACCGACAACCGGAACCGCACCGCCTCGGAGATCCGCAGCGCGTTCAACAAGGTCGGCGGCTCGCTGGCGCCGGTGGCGTGGCAGTTCGAGCACCGCGGCGTGGTGAGCATTCCGCTGAACGGGCGCGACCCCGACGACCTGACCCTGGCGGCGATCGACGCGGGCGCCGCTGACGTCGAGGCGCCGGAGGGCGGCTCGATCGTCGTCTACACCGATCCTGCCAACCTCGAGCGCGTTCGCACCACGCTCGCCGGCGCGGGCTACGAGGCCGAGTCGGCCGAGCTCTCGATGGAGCCGACCACGAAGATCGAGCTCAGCGACGAGAAGACCGCCAAAGCCGTCCTCTCCTTCGTCGAACGCCTCGAGGACCTCGAGGACGTGCAGGACGTGTACGCGAAC
>JBBQMC010000004.1:0-35791 GCA_038328565.1 Candidatus Limnocylindria bacterium | reverse complement strand
GACTGGGTCGCGGCGGTGGCCGATGCCGTGGCAAAGGGCTGGTCGCGGGACCAGACGATCGAGCGCGTCAACTTCGCGGACCGCTTCCCGGTCGACACCGGTCAGGAGTACATGATGTCGTACATCCAGCGCCACAACGCCGGCGCGCTCTGGGACCGCCTGAGCGCCCCGTTCCGCGGGTGAGCGACTACCACCTCCACCTCCATCCGCACACGCCGCGGCCGGACGCCCCGCCGATGGGCGTCTACCCCGACGGCCACATCGAGCGCTTCGTCGAGGCGGCACTCGCCCGCGGGGTGACCGAGCTCGGCTTCACCGAGCACCTGTACCGATGCGTCGAGGCCGAGCCGCTCCTCGGCCACTGGTGGGAGCGCGACCCGGACCCGACCCTGCGCGCCGCGATGGAGGCCTGGGTCACCTCCGAACGGAACCTGTCACTGCCGCGCTACGTGGAGGCCGTGCTCGACGCGAAGGCGCGCGGCCTGCCGGTGAAGCTCGGCCTCGAGGTGGACTTCGTGCCGGGGACTGAAGAGGCGGTCATCGACCTGCTGGCCGGGTACCCCTTCGACTTCCTCATCGGCTCGGTCCACTGGGTGGGCGCCTGGAACTTCATGCAGTCGAGCGCGCCGGACGAGTTCGCGAGGCGCGGGCCGCGGCGAGCGTTCGAGGACTACTTCGCGCTCGAGACCGCCCTCGCTGCGTCGGGCATGGTCGACGGCCTTGCCCACGCCGACTACGTGAAGCGGCTCGCGATCCTGCCCGAGGGCAGCCTGGCCGACCTCTATGACCCGTTCGCGGCGGCCGCGGCGCGGACCGGCACGGCGGTGGAGGTGTCGAGTGCTGGCCTGCGCCATCCGATCAACGAGGTCTACCCCGGCCCGGAGCTGCTGGCTCGCTTCAGGGCGGCGGGGGTGCCGATCCTCCTCGCCTCGGACGCCCACATGGCGCCGGAGGCTGCGTGGGGCCATGCCGAGGTCGTCGCGGCGGCGCGCGCCGCCGGCTATACCGATCACAACCGTTACGCCGACCGCCGCGCGATCGTCACGCCGCTGCCGGACGTCCGCGGCTGAGCCCCCCGGGCCGAGGGTGTGCCACCGGGTGGAGATAACAGCCACGCAGGCTGCGATCCGTGGCCGGTTCACCATCACCCGGCACAAGCGGCCACGTAGCTGGCCTCTTGACGCCGCGGACGGGCCGATCCTGGCCGATCCTGGCCGATACCTCCGCCCGGTGAAACGCGCCGCGCGGGGCCGGGCAGGGCGCCCTAGCCCTAGCTCCTCTGCCGCTCGCGGATCGCGCGCCAGAGCCGTTCCGGGGTGATCGGCAGGTCGCGGACGACGACCCCGGTCGCGTCCCAGATCGCCGACGCGATCGCCGGCGCGGCCGAGAGCAGGCCGCTCTCGCCCGTTCCCTTCGCGCCGTACGGCCCCGGGCCGTCGCCGTTCTCGACGACGAGCGACGCCATCTCGAGCGGCACGTCCTTCGTGGTCGTGATGCGGTAGTCGAGCGCGCCGAGGTTCTGGATGCGGCCCGTCTCCGGGTCGAAGAGCAGGTGCTCCATGAGCGTCTGCCCGATGCCCATCATCGCCGCGCCCTCGTCCTGCATCGCGACATGGGTCGGGTTGATCGCCTTGCCGACGTCGGAGACCGTCACGTGGCGCAGGAGGCGCACCTCACCGGTCTCTTCGTCAACCTCGACCTCCGAGGCAGTGGCGCAGAACTCGTAGAACGCCGCGCGTCCGCCGAGCGGGTGGTCCCGGATCCACTCGCCTCGGCGCTCGCCGGTGCCGACGACCTCGCCGAGCATCGGCCCGAAGGCATCGGCCATGAGCTCGACGAACGTGTGCGTGCCCGCCTGCGTCCGCACCAGGCCGAGCGTGACCTCGACGGCGTCACGCTCCACCGCGTACGCCTCGACGGCCAGTGTCGCGAGCTTGCCCCGGATCTCCTCGCAGGCGCGCTGGACTGCGGTGCCCATGAAGACCGTCGACCGGCTCGCCGAGGTCTGCATGTCGTACGGCGCGACCGACGTGTCGCCCATGACCACGTTGATCCGGTCGAGGGCCACGCCGAGCTCCTCCGCGGCGACCTGTGCCAGGACGGTGCGCGCGCCCTGTCCCATGTCCGACGTGCCGGCGAGGACGACGACGCTGCCGTCGGCGAGGAGCCGCACCACGGCGTACGAGGCGCCCGTCGTCGCGGATGACTTGATCCCGATCGCCAGCCCCCGGCCCCGGCCCCGGCCCGGCCGCGTCGGCTCGCCCCAGCCGATCCACTCCGCCGCCTTGCGCACGGCCTGCTCCCAGTCGCCGTCCGCGGGGGTGTCCCCGGCGCCACGGACGATCGGCTCGCCACGCCGGGCGAGGTTGCGGAGGCGGATCTCGAGCCGGTCGATCCCGAGCCGCCGCGCGGCCTCGTCGAGCTGCGACTCCATCGCCCACGCCATCTGCGGGCTGCCGAAGCCGCGGAGTGCGGTCGCCGGCGGGGTGTGCGAGAGCAGGGCGCGGACCTCGATGCGCGCGTCGGGTACGCGGTACGGGCCGCAGGCCAGGTAGGCGCTCTTCGAGACGACGCGATAGCCGATGTCCGCGTACGCGCCGAGGAGACCGTCGACGATGTTGTCGACGAACGCGATCGTCCCATCGGCGCGGAACCCGGTCCGCGCCCGGATCTCGAAGGTCGGGGAGCGGACCGCCTGGAACGTCTCCTCGAGGGTGAGGACGAGGCGGAGCGGCCGCCCGAGACGCATGGCGAGGAGGGCGAGGAGCGGCTCGAACTTCGCGTGCTGCTTGCCACCGAACCCGCCGCCCGGGTCCGGCGCGATGACGCGGACGCGGGAGAGCGGCAGGTCGAGCGTGGCGGCGACGAGCCGCTGGAGCACGTACGGGTGCTGGATCGTGCTCCACACGACGACGCCGTCGCCGTCGGGCGCGGCCATGAAAGCGTGCGGCTCGATCGCGAAGTGGGTCGTGGCGGCGGTCGCGTAGCGCTCCTCGACGACGAGGTCGGCCGTGGCCGCGTCGGGATCGCCCCAGCCGAAGTGCCAGGCGGTGAGCGTGTTCGTCTCGCGCAGCTCGTCATCGGCGGGTCGCAGCTCCGGCGGCCGGACGAGCGGCGCGCCGCGCTCGAGGGCAGCGGCGATCGTGAGCACCGCCGGCAGCGGGGCGTAGTCGACGCTGACCAGGCGTGCCGCCCGGCGCGCAACCTCCGGCGTCTCGGCAAGCACGACCGCGACGGGCTCACCGTGGTAGCTCGTCTCGCCGTCGGCGAGGAGCGGGCGGTCGCTGTAGCCGGGTCCGAAGCGCGGCATCGGGGTCGGCAGGTCGGCGGCGGTGACGACGGCGTGGACGCCGGACATGGCCAGGGCCGCGCTCGCATCGATCCCGTCGACCCGCGCGTGCGCGACGTCGAGGTGGACGAGCCCCACGTGGAGGACGCCGTCGAGCGGGATGTCCGCCGCGTACCGATACGCGCCGCTCACCCGTTCCACGCCGCCCACGCGCCGCTCCGAGCGGCCGATCGGCGATGTCGCAGGCCGAGCCACTCCGATGTGCGCGGCCGTGCCGGAGATCGCCTCGGAGCGCCCGCTCCGCGGCTCGACGCCGTGCGGCTCGCTCATCGCGCCCCTGCCCGCTCGGCCGCGGCGTGCGCCACCGCGTCGCAGATCTGGTTGTAGCCGCCGCAGCGGCAGAGGTTGCCGGACAGCCCCTCGCGGATCTCGTCCCGGCTCGGGACGCTGATCCGCCCAAGTAGGTCGTGGGCCGAGACGACCATGCCCGGGATGCAGAACCCGCACTGGACGGCCCCCGCGGCGAGGAACGCGTCCTGGACCGGGCTCAGCGCGTCGCCCGGGGCGAGCCCCTCCACGGTCGTCACCGTCGAGCCGTCGACCTCCGCGGCCAGGACGAGGCACGAGTTCACGCTCCGCCCGTCGAGGATGACCGTGCACGCGCCGCACTCTCCCTCCGCGCAGCACTCCTTCGTGCCGGTCAGGCCGAGGTGGTCGCGGAGGAGGTCGAGCAGCGTCACCTCGGCCGGCGCCTCCGCCGCACGCTCGGCGCCGTTCACCGTCAGGCCGATGCGAACCGGCTCAGCCATCCCCGCCCTCCCGCAGCCGGCGCTGGGCACGGACGAGGGCGCGGCGCGCGAGGACGAGGAGCATCTCGGCGCGGTACTCGCGAGTGGCGCGCACGTTCGTGATGGGGGTGGCTGCCGCGGCGAGGTCGGCAAGCCGGCGGTCCCGCTCCCCGTCCGGTAGTTCTGGGTCGGCGAGCGCCCCCGAGGCGTCGACGGCGAGGAGCGGCGTCGGGCCGACGGCGCCCATCGCGAGCCGCACCGCGCCGCCCGCCGTGACCGCGCAGCACAGGTTCACGGTCGCGAGGTCGACGCCGCGGCGACGGGTCATCCGCTCGAACGCCGCCCCGGTCCGCTCCCCGGGGAGCGGCAGCTCGACTGCGCCCACGAGCTCCCCCGGCGCGAGCGCCGTGCGACCCGGGCCGCGAAAGAAGTCGGCGACGGCCATCTCGCGCTCCCCGTCGGGGCCGAAGAGCCGCACCCGCGCCCCGTGGACGAGCAGCGGCGTCGCGGTGTCGGCCGCGGGCGACGCGTTGCAGAGGTTGCCGGCGAGCGTCGCCCGGTTCCGGATCTGGATCGAGCCGACGACCTGCGCCGCCTCGACGAGCGCTGGGAACGCCTCCCGAACGCGGGGATCCGCGATGAGCGCGGTCATCACCGTCGTCGCGCCGATCCGCAGCCGCCCGTCGACCTCGGCGATCCCCGGTGCGAGCTCGGCGACACGCTTCAGGTCGATGACGAGCGGCGGATCGACGGTCCCCTTCCGAGCGCCGACGAGGAGATCGGTCCCGCCGCTGAGGAGACGCGCGGCGGGCTGCTCGAGCAGCAGGCGATGTACCTCGTCGATCGAGGTCGGGCGGGCGTACGCGAACATGGGGCTCGTCGACCGGCCGCGGTCAGCGACCGTCGGGCGTCATCGGTCGAGCGTCTCGAAGACGGCTCGCTCGCGCGACGCGAGGCGCTCCACGGCGTCGCCGAGGACGAGCCGCCGGACGTGCTCGGTCTCGGTGTGGGCGTGGAAGCCGGCCTCATCGTCGTACTGCTCGTAGATGAAGAAGAGCGCCGGATCGTCGACGGAGCGATGTGCCTGATAGACGCGGCAGGCGGGCTCGGCGCGGCAGAGCGGGGCGATCGTCTCGAGGATCTCGCGGATGCGATCCTCCTCCCCCGGTTTCGCGCGCCACGTGACGGCGAGGACGTACGCCATCGCTACGCGGTGAAGAGGTCGTTCCGCGGCTGGGCCGCGGAATGGAGGATCTCGACCAGGCCCTTCGTGCCGTCGACCCGGACGCGGTCGCCGTTCGCGATCCGCTGCGTCCCGTCCTGCGTGCCGACGACCGCCGGGATCCCGAACTCGCGGCTCAGGACCGCCGGATGGGCGGTGAGGCCACCGGCGTTCGTGACGAGGCCGGCGATCTTCGTGAACAGGACGACCCAGGCCGGGTTCGTCATGTGGCAGACGAGGATGTCGCCCGCCCGGACGTCGTCGAACTGGTCCTCCCGGAGGACGACGCGTGCCACGCCCTCCACGACCCCCGGCGATCCGCCGATCCCCGACACCTGGCCCGCCACGGCATCGGCCTTCCGGTGGAACTTCTCCGGGAAGCCCCAGTTCGTCAGGTACGGGAAGGCAAGCTGGCTCTCCGTGGCGGTGCCGATCCACGCCGGCGGGTGTCGCTCTGCGGCGTGTTCGCGGGCCGCGCGCCGCTCGGCGACCGTGCCGCGGACGTCAATGGCCGCCCCATCGCCGATCACCATCCGCAGCTCGTTGTAGTGGAGGAACATCACGTCGTCTGCCGCATCCACGACGCCCGCCTCGACGAGCTTGCGGCCGATGGCGATGAGCACCAGGCGGAGGTGCGCGTTCGCGCCCTGGTCGATGTAGAAGTGGTGGTCCGGGGTGAGCGGCGCCATCCGGAGGTTCACCTCGTTGGCGGCGCGCATCTCCTCGAGCGCGTCACCGTCCAGCCCCTCGAGGATCTCGCGCGACGCGGCCTCGATGTCCGCCTTCAGGGCGCCCATCGTAAACGGGTAGTCGTAATCGGTCTCCAGGTAGCCCCGGATGAGCTCGACCACAGGCTCGGTCTGCTCGAAGACGGTCGGAAAGACGAACTCGTGGCTCCAGACCGCGTGCCAGCCGAATTCGTGCTGGTAGGGCCGGATCCGCTCACCGATGAAGCGGCGCCCCCGCTCGTCCGCCTCGAGGGCGGCGATGATCTCGCCGGCCGTCTCGTGACCGAAGGCGGCGCCGAGCCCGGCGTCGGCCTTCGCCTCCTCCTTCATCTCCCACAGCGCGCGGATCGAGTCCCAGTTCCGGTCGCTCGCCGAGTTCTGGAGCCGGCCGAGGAGCGCCTCGTCGACGTGGCCGTGGGTCTTCTCCATCACCGCCCGCAGCTTCAGCGTGGCCGACAGCTGGGCGAAGTTCAGCATCCAGTGGATCTTCCAATGGCGGTCGTGGATGTCGATGGCGTCCTCGAGCAGGACGGCGAGGTCCACGAGGCTGGACTCGTCCTGCGCGTCGAGCCGCTCCTCGAGGAACGTGAAGTTCCGCTCCATTTCCGGCACGAGCCGCTCGCGCCACCAGTCGACGAAGTGCGCGCCGTAGACCGGCAGCACCGCGTCGAGGTATGCGCCCATCTTCGTGGCGTAGCCGGCATCGAACGGGACGCGCGCGCCGTAGTGGGCGCCGTACTCCATCGCGTCGACCGTCCACGCCCGGTCGGCCGGGACGGCCGCCGTGTAGAGGTAGCCGTTCACGCGCTTCGTCAGCCAGTCCGCGGCGAACGGCGTCCCGAAGCGGCGGAACATGTGGTCGCAGGTCAGCCACCAGCCGCCGATCTCGAAGAACATCGGGCTGAGCGGATGGGGGCAGTGGAGGTCGTCGAAGACCCAGAAGAGCCCCTGCTCCTGCTCGGAGCGCCACTCGATGGGGAACGCGTCGTCGCCCAGGAACTGGTCCAGCACCTGCTCGTCCGCGCTCACGAGGGGAGGATATCCCATCGCCTGAAGGTGATAATCCGCCTCGACGAAGGTCACGGGACGGTCGCGCGGTGCGTCCGGCGGCTGGCAGGGAGCATGCGAGAAGGCAGATATGGACAACCGTTACGCCTTCGACTTCGACGCGCCGCCGCCGGGTCCCACGGACGAGCTCGCGGCCGTCCTGGGCGGCAAGGGCGCGAACCTCGCGGTGATGGCGAACGAGCTCGGGCTGCCGGTGCCGCCGGGCTTCACCATCACGACCGATGCCTGCCATGCCTTCCTCGCGACGGGGTGGCCCCCCGCCCTCGACGGGGAGCTTCACGAACACCTCGACCGGCTCGGCGAGCGCGTTGGCCGGGGGTTCGGCGACGATGCCGATCCGCTCCTCGTCAGCGTCCGATCCGGCGCCCCGGTGTCGATGCCCGGGATGATGGACACCGTCCTCAACCTCGGGCTCACTGAGGCGTCGACGCGCGAACTCGGCGCTGCCACCGACGACGAGGCGTTCGCGGCGGATTGCCTGCGGCGGTTCCGCGACAGCTACCGCGCGGTGATCGGTACCGATGCCGTGCCGGAGGACCCGTGGCAGCAGCTGCGGGCGGCCATCGAAGCGGTCTTCCGCTCGTGGAATGGCGAGCGCGCCGTCGCCTACCGGCGCCACGAGGGAATCTCGGACGAGCTCGGGACGGCGGTGACGGTGCAGGCGATGGTCTTCGGGAACCGGGGCGCCACCTCCGGCACCGGCGTCCTCTTCTCCCGCAACCCCTCGACCGGGGAGCCGGCGCTCTACGGCGACATCATGTTCGACGCGCAGGGCGAGGACGTCGTGGCCGGGACCCACGAGCCGGAGCCGCTGTCCGTCCTCGACGAACGCCTGCCGGAGGTGGCGGCGGAGCTGCGGCGCCACGTCGAGGTGCTCGAGCGCCACTACGCGGACCTGTGCGACATCGAGTTCACGATCGAGCAGGGGCAACTCTGGTTCCTCCAGGTCCGCGTTGGCAAGCGCAGCCCGCGGGCGGCGCTGCGCATGGCCATCGACATGGCGCAGGACGACCGATTCCCACTCTCGCGCGAGGCTGCGGTACGGCGCGTGGCGCACCTGCTCGCCGACCCGCCGCGGATGTCCGTGCCGGCGCCAGGCGGCCCGGAGCCTATCGCCAGCGGCCGCCCCGCGTCACCCGGGATGGCGACCGGCGCGATCGCGACGTCATCGGAGGCGGCACAGTCGGCGAAGGCCGCGGGCCGTGACGTGATCATGGTCCGCGCGGAGACCTCGCCGGAGGACGTGGCGGGCATGGCGGCGGCCGTTGGCATTCTCACCGCGCGCGGCGGCCTCGCCAGCCACGCCGCCGTGGTGGCACGCGGCTGGGGCATTCCCGCCGTGGTGGGCGCGACGGACGTGCACCCGCACGACGGCACGGTCGAGATCGCGGGGCGGTCGTTCGCCGCGGGCGACACCATCACCATCGACGGCAGCTCGGGCGCGATCTACGGCGCTGCCTTGCAGGGGACCTGGGAGGTCACGCCGGAGGCGGACACGCTGCTCGGATGGGCCGACGAGCTCGGGATCGAGATCGGCCAGCCTCCGGTCGAGGAGGCCGCGGCGGTACCGGCGTCGGAGGCCGGGGCCGGCGGGCTACCCCGCCCGGGCACCGATGACGTCACGCGGGCCCTCCTCATCCGCGGCTCAGTCACGCTCGACCAACTCGCCGAAGCCCTGCTCGCCACCCCGGACGACGTGACCGACGCACTCGACGGGGCCACCGCCGCGCAGATCGTTGAGCGCGTCGCGGACGGGATCCGGCTCACGCCGCAGGGCAAGCTGGCGGCTGCGAAGCTGGTCGCGGCGGACGCGGAACGCGTGGGTGTCGAGCCCGCCGCCGGCATGCTCGACGCCTTCCACGCCCTCGATGGACGCATGAAGGAGATCGTGACGCGCTGGCAGGTCCGCGACGTCGAGGGCGAGCCGACCCTTAACGACCACGGCGACGCCGCCTACGACCGCGTGGTGCTGGAAGATCTCGGCGCGCTCGAGACAGAGACCGCGGCGTGGCTGGGGCCACTGGCGGAGGCTCTCCGTCCCTTCGCCGCCTACCGTGCGCGCCTCGCCCGCGCGATGCGGCTCGTGCACGACGGCGACACGCGATTTATCGCCTCGCCCCGCGTGGACAGCGTCCACAGCGTCTGGTTCGAGCTCCACGAGGACCTGATCCGGCTGGCGGGCCGGCGCCGCGGGGACGTGGCCACCGAGCCTGGCTGAGCGGCACGCTCGGGTGTATGCGTCTGGACGCACGTAACGAACAGGTTGGCCTCGGAATCCGCTGGAAGGTGCGTCGAGACGCACAAATCGCCCCGAAATCGGTCCATCCGGGCCTGAAGTTGTTCGATAGGTGCGCCTGGACGCACGGAACGGAGAGGCGCTCGCGGTCGGTCCCGCGAGCCCCCGTGCGAGGCCGACTTGGTCTATTCGACGCCGTCGAACTCGTGATTCGCGTCGGGCGCATTCGGGTCGTCGGCATGGCCGCCACCCGGAAGTCCGGCGTCGCCCGGCTCCTCGGCGCTGGTCGCCTCGGCCTCCGGTGCAGCCTCGGCGGCCGAGTCTGGCGTCGTCTGATCGCCCTGCTGGAGCGTGTCGGCGTCCGCGCCAGCCGGCTCCGCCGGCTCGCTGGCCGCCGCCGCTGCCGGGCTTGCCGCCGCGGGCGGCGATGCCGCCGACACGGTGGCAGCGAACACGATGGCTCCTCCCGCGACGAGGCTGGCCGCCAGGGCGCCGAGTGCACGCTGTCGGATGTCGTTCAGATTCACGATGAGTCTCCTTTGGTTGCGACCGGATCGCTTGTCCGATCTGTGTCCAGCCTGGCGCAGGCACATCAGACGTCGGTAAGTCGGCGCGGCCAACCGATTCATCTTGCATTCATGAAGGAGTCGCATGGTTGTGTCATGAAGGTCCTCCTGGTCGAAGATGACCTGCGCGTCGCCGGCCTCGTGGCGCGCGGCCTGCGACGGGATGGCACGGCGGTGGATATGGCGGGCACCATCGAGGACGGGCGGTGGATGGCGACCGAGGCCGCGTACGACGTGCTGATCCTGGATGTGATGCTGCCCGACGGCGACGGCTTCAGCCTCTGCCGAGACCTGCGGGCGGCCGGCAATTGGACGCCGGTCCTGCTGCTGACGGCGCGCGACGCGGTCGACGACCGGGTCCGCGGGCTGGACGTCGGCGCCGACGACTACCTCGTCAAGCCGTTTGCCTTCGCCGAGCTCTCCGCGCGGCTGCGGGCCCTCGCCCGCCGTGGGGCGACGGAACGTCCGACGGTCCTCCGCTGCGGCGACGTGTGCCTCGACCCGGCGACCCGGCGACTCATCGTGGGCGGGGAGCCCATCATCGCGATCGGGCGCGAGTTCACCCTCCTCGAGTACTTCCTGCGTCACGAGGACGAGGTGCTCACCAGGTCGCGGATCATCGACGAGGTCTGGGATTGGGCATTCGAGGGCACGCCCCGGATCGTCGACGTCTACATCGGCGCCCTGCGCGGAAAGCTCGGCACCGGCCCGGAGCGCCCTCGGATCGAGACGGTGCGCGGGGTTGGGTATGCACTTCGCGGTCCCGCGGCGGCCGGCCCCTGATCCCGGCCCGATGACGGTTCGCGTCCGCCTGGCCCTGACGTATGTCGCGGCGATGCTACTGACCCTGGCACTCGTCGGCACGCTTGTCTGGTGGCAGATGGGCACCGCGTTGCGCTCCGCGCTCGACCAGACGCTGGAGACACGCGCGGCGGCGGTGCTCAGCGCATTTGAGAACAGTGGCCAATCCGGGCTCCAGGACGGCGACGTCGGCAGCTCGGTAGGTGTCTTCGTCGCGATCTTCGACGGGGCTCGACGGATCGTGGACGCGAGTCCCGGCGTGCCTGCCGGCCTGCTGCCGCCTCCGGGCGGCACAAGGGTGTCCGAGACGATCCTCGGATCCGCTGCCTATGCCCTCCATACGGTGGCCGGCGGGCCTGACGTGGTCGTGGTGGCGGGCAGCAGCCTGGCACCGATCGCCGCCACGCTCGACGGCCTGGCCCGCATCCTGGCGGTCGTCGGCACCCTGGCGGTTGGGGTCGCGGTCGTCGGGGGTTGGTGGATCGCGGGCCGGGCCCTGCGCCCCGTCGCGCTGATCACGGATCAGGCACGCCTCATCAATGCCGCACACATCGATCGCCGGCTGCCGGTCCCCCTACGGCGCGACGAGCTCCAGGAGCTTGCGACAACGCTGAACGGCATGATCGACCGGGTCGCTCAGGCGCTTCACAGCCAGCGCCGCTTCGTGGCGGCCGCCTCGCATGACCTGCGCACGCCGATCGCCGCGCTGCGGGCGGAGCTCGAGCTCGCCGAGCATCCAAGCACAACGGCGGCCGAGCTCCGGGCCGCCGTGCAT
Source organism: Candidatus Limnocylindria bacterium (assembly GCA_038328565.1). Taxonomy (GTDB): domain Bacteria; phylum Chloroflexota; class Limnocylindria; order QHBO01; family QHBO01; genus JAICQM01. The sequence continues at coordinate 24,318 of JBBQMC010000004.1, read as the reverse complement.
GCTGCCCACGCCGATGCGGTACGTCTCGGCGATCTTGCTAGTGGGCTGCTCGACCTCGTGGGAGCCGATGCGGACGGGCGATTGCTCGTTCGCACGCCGGTGAGGATGGATCTGGTGCTGGAGTCGGTCATCCGCCACGCCGATCCCGTGGCGCGACAACATGAGGTGGAGATCACCAGCCGCGCGTCGGCAGGCGTCGTCCGTGTCGATCGGGTCCGCATTGAGCAGGCGATCACGAACCTGGTTGTCAACGCCGTCGCATACGGGCCTCGAGGCGGCGTGGTGGAGATCGAGATGCGGGTCGAGGTCCCCCTGCCCGGGGCAGCGGATCAGCGTCCGCAGCTCGCCATCGATGTCCTGGACCAGGGCCCCGGCGTGCCAGCCGAGGTGTCCGAGACGCTATTCGAGCCATTCCACCGAGGCCCGAACGCCACGACCGCTGGATCTGGGTTGGGCCTGGCGTCCGCGGCGGCGGCCGTCCGAGCCCATGACGGCACCATCGGCGCCGAGCCGCGGAGCGGAGGTGGCACCCGCTTCTGGATCAGACTCCCAAGCTGAGAGCGGCGTGGCCAGCTCACGGCCGGCCGGGGGTGATCAGCGCTCGCGCAGGGCGGCCATTACGTCGATGCGGCCCATCGCCCGGCCGGCGACGAGGTATGCGATCCCGAGGCCCGCCACGACGGCCGCCAGCATGGCCCCGATGGCGACCAGCGGGACACTGGGCACCTCCGCGGGCGGATCGAAGACGCCTGCCAGGATCGCCAGCAGCGTGACGGCCACCAGGCCCCCGGTCACGAGACCGGCCACCGCGCCGGCGATACCGATCACGGTCGTCTCGCCGGCCACCACCGACCGCAGCTGAGCCGGGTCGGCGCCAATCGCGGCCAGGGTCGCGAGCTCGCGCGATCGCTCCGCGAGACCGGCGAGGAGGAACAGGCCGACGCCAAGGCTCGCGATCAGGATCGCGAAGCCGATATCGATGGTCACGAGCGCCGCCAGGTCGACAGACGTGACGTTGTTCGCGAGGCGCGCGTTCGCCGACTGCAGGTCGGTCACCGTCCAGCCGACACCGAGGCGGTTCCCGAGCGCCGCAGCCAACGGCTCGCCATCCGCCGCGGCGAGCACGAACGAGATCGCCGGATTCCCGGTCTTCGCCGCCAGGTAGTCGAGGTTCGCGACCAGGAACGCGTCCTTCGGCGCGGTCGGGAACTCGAGCGCGATGCCGGCCATGTGGAAGTCGATCTCCACGAGCTTCCCATGCGAATCGGGGGCCCGCAGGCGGATCCGATCGCCGGGGACGATGCTGTAATCCGTCGCCGTCTCGGCGGACACGAGGATCGCGTCCGGCCGCGCGGCGAGTGCTTCCATGGCGCCGGCCGCGCTGATCCCCTTGAAGAAGCTGTCGGCGAGCGTCGCGACCCGCGGCAGGCTCGCCGGATCCACGGCCAGCAGGTCCTGCGCCTCCGCGCCCACGTAGACGACGCGATCTACGAATGGCGTGGCCGCCCGGACGCCAGGCCCGGAGACGGATCCGGCCGCGGCTGCGCCGATGGTGGTGGCCGGCACCGCCTTGAGGTCGGCGCCCAGGGACAGCGCGGCGTCGACACGCTGCTGCTGGCGATAGGTCGCGTCGAACGTGAGCGTGCTCGTGGCGAACGAGACGGCGAGCGCGAGAAGGACGACCGCGCGCGTGGCCGCACCCGCACGCGTGGCAAGCGACCGTCCCGCGAGCTCCCCTCCGGGGCCGAAGGCGCGGCCCAGTCCCCGCGAGAACCGGCCGCGCCCCAGCACAGCCCCGACGAGTCGCAGGAGGAGGAGCGTGCCGCCGATCCACAGCAGGAGGGGCGCGACGAACGACGTGACGGCGAGGGTCACGGTTGGGTTGCCCTCGGCGGTGAGCACCGGGTGAACGGTCGATCCACCGACCAGCCAGTAGACGGTGCCGGCGGCCGCCAGGGCAAGGAGGTCGAGGTAGAAGCGCTGCCAGGCGGGCGGCCGCTCGCGGCGCAGGTCCCGCCGTCCGGTGACGAGCTCGTCGCGGAGCTGGTCGCGGAGCGGAAGCGCCGCGGTGAGCGTCGCGAGCACGCTCATGACGAGCACCGTGCCGATGAAGGCGACGACGATCATCGGGGTTGGGTTCGCGGCGAGCAGCGCCCCGCCGAAGAGGAGGAAGGCGAGACCGGTCCCGATCGAGGCGCCGGCCACGCACCCGATGAGCGCGGTCACGAAGGTCGTGCCAAGGAAGATGGTCAGCAGCCGGCGATGGGTTGCGCCGCGTGCGCGAAGCAGCGCCGCATGGCGGCGAGTGGCCTCGGCGCTCGACTCGGCCGCGAAGCGTGAGAGGGCGATTGCAAGCGCCACGCCCGGCAGTGCCAGGAAGATGAAGAGGACCTGCCCCCACGCGAGGTCCGACGCAACGGGCTCGAGGCTCGCGGTCGCGTCGTCGGCAACCGTCAGCGCTCCGGCCGCGGCACGCTCGATTCGGCGTCGGACGAGGTCGAGCCACGCCTGCGCCTCCGTCGGGGTGCCGGGCAGCTCATCGAGGTTGTAGCGAGCCAGCACCTCGTGGAGCACGGCCGGCTCGGGCGCCAGCACCGGGCTCGGGCCGCCGCCGGCGGTTCCTCCGCCGCTCCCCGTTCCCGCCGCACTGGGATCGGCCGCGACCGATCCGCTGGGAACCAGGCTGGCGATCTTCGCGAGCGTCGCGAGGTCCGTCACGGCGACGTTCGCCGGCGGATTGGCCGCGACCGCGCGATGCGGGGCGTCGACCGGGCCGAGCAGGAGGTCCGCGCCGGTGATGTCGACGATGCCCGACACGCGCAGGCTGGCATGCTGGCCACCGGGCAGCGCGAAGCTCACCGTGTCGCCGGGGGTGAGACCCAGGTTCGTGGCGAGGTCGCGGCTCACGGCGATCTCACCGGCTGCCGCGCTGCCGGCAGAGAGGCCGAAGAGCCCGGTGGCGCGATGAAGGTCCGGACCGATGCCGACAATGACCCCGTTGCTCGCCTCGGTTGCGGCACCCGCCTTCGAGAGGCTGGCCGCGTCGAAGTGCACGAGGTCGAACCGATGCGTGGAGACGACGGCGGGGTCCGCCGCGACAAGGTCGGTCGCTGCGGTGACATCGGCACCCGGCGCAAGCACGGCCTGGGCATCGACCGGGACCGATGCGAGCGCGCGGCGGGTCACGGTGGTGCCCGACGCGGACCCGAACAGGACGACCGCCATGGTGAGGGCGGCCGCGATCGCGACCCCAAGAGACGCTGCGGCGGTTCGCCGCGGCTCGCGCGCCACGAGGTGCCAGACGTGGACGACGAGGGTCATGAAAGCGTGCCCTCCACAATTTTGCCGTCACGCATGCGGAACTGGCGGTCGGCCCGAGCAGCGCTGCGCGGGTCATGGGTCACAAGCAGGAGCGTGGCGCCCCGGTCGCGGCTCGCCCGCTCGAGCAGGTCGAGGACGACCGCGGCGGCGGCCTCGTCGAGGCTGCCGGCCGGCTCGTCGGCAAGGATGAGCGCCGGCTCCGTGACGAGGGCGCGCGCGACGCCCACGCGCTGGCGCTCCCCGCCGGACAGCTCGTCGATGCGGGCCCCATCGAAGCCCTCCAGCTCCACCTGCTCGAGCAGCGTGGCCGCCCGCCGCGCCCGCTCCTCGACGGGGACGTCATCGAGCGCCAGAGGCAGCGCCACGTTCTCCGCCGCGGTGAGGGAGCTCACCAGGCCGAACGCCTGGAACACGATGCCGATCTTCGCGCGTCGCAGCCGCGCACGCTCCGTCGCCGAGAGGCGCGCGAGGTCGTGGCCGAGGACCCGCACCGTCCCGGCGTCGGCGCGGTCAATGCCCGCCAGCAGGCCGAGCAGGCTCGACTTGCCAGATCCAGACGGACCCGCGACAGCGACGAACTCGCCGGCACCGATCTCGAGGTTCACGCCATCCACCGCGTGGACGGGCGGCGCTCCCCTGCCGACAAAGGTGCGGCTCGCGGAGACGCAGTGCACGATGGAGCTCATGCGAATGCCGCGCCGTCCACGATGCTGCCGTCGCGCAGCTCGACGATCCGGTCCGCGGCTGCGGCTACCTCCCGGTCGTGGGTCACGAGCACCACGGTCGTCCCGTTGATGTCGCATGCCTCGATCAGCAGCTCGAGAACGAGGCGCGCGCTTTCGCGGTCGAGCTCGCCCGTGATCTCGTCGGCGAGGAGCACCGTCGGGCGAGCGGCCAGCACGCAGCAGACCGCAGCCCGCTGCTGCTCGCCTCCGGATAGGTGCGCCGGTCGTCGACCTGCCTTATCCGCAAGGCCGACGCGAGCCAGCGCAGCCCGCCCCCCCACGACGTCCAGCGGCCGGCCGCACAGCCAGGTCGCCAGCCGCACGTTCTCGAGCAGCGACAGCATCGGTGCGAGGTTCTGGGCCTGGTACACGATGCCGATCTCGCTGCCACGCAGGGCCGCGCGCGACGCGTCGTCCGCGGTGGCGAGATCACGCCCGAGGAATGCGACGCTGCCGGCGGTCGGTCGATCGGAGCCGGCGAGGAGGTTGAGCAGCGTGCTCTTGCCGGAACCGGATCTGCCAACGATCGCCACGCTCTCGCCGCGTGCGATGTCGAGGTCCACCCCCCGCAGTGCGATCGTCTCCACGTCCGCCTCTCGGTAGACACGGATGACGTCGCGCAGCCGGTAGATCGGGGCGTCCGGGCCAGGCCCTCCCTCCGTGCGGCCTATGACGCGCCTGCGAGTCCGAGATGCCGCGGTCAGCTCCACGCGAAGCTCCCGATCATCTGCTGGAATGCATCGACGTTGTCCACGCCCTGCGGCGTGACCAGGGTGACGATGGCGAGATTGTGGGAGCCCGGCACGTAGTAGCGGTCCGCGAACGACGGGACCCGGTTGCCGGTCACCGGATCCGGGGCGGAGAGGATCTGGTAGCGGAGATGGATGAGATCGACGCCCCGGACGGTGACCGTGCCCTGGTTCTCGAACCGATAGCCGGGCTGGACGTGCAGAGCCGTGATGTCCGTGCCGGAAACGTAGGTCGTCAGGTCCGCGGGAGCGGCAACGATGCGGATGATCTCGCTGCTGTCCTTGTCGCGGATCGCCACTCCGTCGCTCGACGGCGCGACCTGCCAGCCCTCGACGTACTGAATGGAGAAGCCGTGCGCGGCATCGTGGTAGGTGAGGAAGACGGCATTGTCCGGCACGTCACCGCTCGTGACGCCTCCGCCGGCATCCTCGCTCGCGGATGCCACAATCGCTGATCCGCCGCTCCCGGCGCTGCACGCGGTCAGGAGCACGGTGACGATGCTGAGGGCGACCCACGGCGCGCGGCGCCGGGTCATGAATCGGTTCATCTGGGAGCCTCGAGCTGGCACAACGAAATGGAGATCACTCAAAACGGTGTACGCGGCTGACCTGAGCCAGACCTGAAGCCCCCTGGTCACCCAGGAGCGGCGACGGGCTAGGCGAGCCGGGGAATGGCCAGCCGGAAGCGCGCCCCGGACCCCGCCCGCGACGCGACGGTCAGGCGCCCCTCATACCGATGCGCGAGCTCTGCCGCAATCGCGAGGCCGAGGCCAGAGCCAGGCGGCGCCGACGCATCCGCGCGGACGCGGTAGAACGGCTCGAAGATCCGCTCGCTGTCGGCGACGGCGATGCCGGCTCCGTGATCGGTGACCTCGGCCACGGCGAACCGATCCTCGCCATACGTCCTGATCTCGATCGGGTCGCGGCCATGGCGCACCGCGTTGTCGAGCAGGTTGCCGATGATGCGCGCTACCCCTGATCCGTCGGCACGTACGACGAGGTCCTCACCGAGTGTGAGCTCGACGCTGGGCGGGCGGCCGACGAATGCCGTCCGGAATCGGTCCACCTCCTCGGCGACGACGACCGACAGGTCGACCGGTTCGAGCACCGCCGCCAATACGCCCTCCTCGGTTCGGGCGAGGACGAGGAGATCGGTAGTGAGCCGACCCAGGCCGGCGGCCTCGTCAAGGATCGTTTGCAACGCCGCCTGGCGGGCGGCCGCATCCGGCTTCGAACGGAGCGCGGCCTCGGCCGTGCTCTGGATTGCGGTCAACGGGCCGCGCATCTCGTGGGACGCGTCCGCCACGAAGCGGCGCTGCCGATCGTGCGCAGCACGGATCGGGCGCAGCGTGCGGTCAGCGAGGTAGTAGCCCGCGGCGCCGATGATCGCGAGCACGGCCACGTCCGCCAGCACGAGCGCGAGCGCGATGCGCTGGACGGTCTGCCCGTAGGCGATGCGCGCCGCCTCCTCGTTCGAGACCTCGGGGGCGATGTCGAATGCCGGCTGCAGCACGGCCGCCAGCACGGCAAGGAAGACGAGGCTGAACGCGACAAGCACGATCGTGAACAGGACGAGGTAGCGGATCGCGAGGCGACGGCGGGCGCGGGCGAACATGGTTACCTGGCGACCGCTCCCTCGGGCCGCAGGCGATAGCCGGCTCCCCGGATCGTCTCGATGAGGCCGTCACGCCGTCCGTCATCGACCTTGCGCCGAAGGCTGCGGACGTAGACCTCCACGACGTTCGACTCGGCGGCGAAGTCGGCGTCCCACACGGCCTCGATGAGCCGCTCCTGCGAGAACACCTGTCCGGGATGCCGAGCCAGCACCTCGAGCAGGGCGAACTCCTTTGCGGTGAGGCGGATCGCTTCACCGCCGCGACGAACCTGCCGCGCGGCCGGGTCGAGCTCGAGGTCGCCGATTGTCAGCACCGGCATCGCCGCTCCGGCCCCTCGGCGGGTGAGCGCCCGCACCCGCGCGAGCAGTTCGGCGGCCGCGAAGGGCTTGGCGAGGTAGTCGTCCGCGCCGGCGTCGAGGCCGTGAACCCGGTCGCCGATCGCGTCGAGCGCGGTCAGTATGAGAATCGGCGTCTTCGAGCCCCTGGCCCGCAGCGCTCGACACACGCCGATCCCGTCGATGCCGGGCAGGACGACATCTAGGACGACCAGGTCGTACGCATAGACCTCTGCCCAGTCGAGCGCACTCGCTCCGTCATCGGTCAGATCGACGGCGTGGCCCGCGGACTCGAACAGCGAGCGGATCGCCGCAGCAATCGCCCGCTCGTCCTCGACGACGAGGATGCGCATGGGCGAAGGATAGGGCCGCGTGCTGAACGACAGGTGAAACGGGATCCGTTGTGGCGCCAAGGGCGGCGGTTCAGCGCAACCGGCGTACCCTGCGCAGCGCCAATGCCGCGCCGCACAACGCGACAAGGCCGCCCAGCGCGACCGTGACACCGAACCCCTCCGAGGATGCCGCGCCGGCGATCGACGAGTTCGGCAGGCTCGTAGGTGTGGCGACCGGTGCCACGCAGCCTGCCACCGTCGCCCCGATGATCGTCCCCGGAGCCGCGGCGACGACCTCGACATGGAGCCCAGCGCGAACGCCAGCGGGCAGCGAGGTGAAGGCTGTGATCGGTGAACCATCGATGGTGACCACGCCGGCAGCACCGGACCCGAGGGTGCCGCAGTGGTCGAAGCTGACCGTCGCCTCGGCGGACGCGACGATGCCGCCGCCGCTCGTGTCGACGATGCCGGCGGATCGGATATCGGCGCACACATCGTTGCCCGCGGACTCCGCGATCGCGACCGCAGCCAGGCCGTTCGTGCTCACCACTGCGGCCGGCACGGTTGCCGGACCGATGTCGAGGCTGCCATCCGGATGCGTCACGGGTGCGCCGCACACGCTGGTCGTGCCGCTGAACGCGGTGATGGCGCCCGTCGTGGTGTCGACCGTGAACGTCACGCAGGCTTCGCCGCCGGTGTCGAACGACACCCCGAACAGGGCTGAGAAGGCTACCTCGCTGTCGACGAGGCTGACAGGGATGATGAACGCTCGCGCCACCACGTAGAAGCTGCCGGACGGGTCGAGCTCCAGGGTGCCGCACACCGTGCCGCTGGGCGCGAAGTCGAGCGCGGTGATGACGCCGCCGGCATCGGCCGTGATGCTGAAGCAGGTGGGCGAGCTGTTGAGGATCGACGGCAGGTTGGCGGCCAGGTTTGCCGACAGAGTCGCCGTGGCGGCGATCGTCTCGACCTGGTCCAGGCCGATCGTGATCGTTCCGTCGGTCGGGCCGGAGGGATCCGGCGCCGTGTAGGCGGAGACCATGCCGCACGCGACTCCATCAGTCGCGGCCAGGCTGGCCGTGGCCAGAGCAGGGAACACGGCGGCGGCGAGGAGCATCGCGGTCGCGAGGACGCGGGGCGTGACGGTGACGTGACGCGGCATGGACTCTCGGTTTCCATTGCGGGTGGTCGACCGCCACCTTAGCGGGCGTTGCCCGCGGTCCACGCTCGCGGCTTGCCGGTACCATCGTCCCACGCGATCGGCATTCGGGACGATGCATTCAGCCTCTGTCATCGAGGTTGGGCGCTGAGCTGCGGTGCGCTTGGTTGCTAGCCACCGCGAGCCTGGCCGCGTAGGGTGGTGTTCCCGACCGGCATCCCTCGTCTGCGACGCATGCTCCGCTGCGAATGTGAAGGAATCGGGGCCTCGCCCATCACGTCGACGCGTCACGTCCAGCCGAGGAGCTCACAAATTGAAAGCATCGATCCGGATCCGGGCGGCCGCGCCCCTCGCTGCGCTGGCGCTGTTGGCCGGCATGATCGGTCCAGGAACCGCCGGGGTCGCGGCCACCACGAACACCGTTATCGGGGCCGGCGACATCTCGACCTGTGGCAGTGTCGGCGACACGGCCACAGCAAACCTGGTGAAGGGCCTCACTGGCACCGTGTTCACCGCCGGCGACAATGTCTACAACAGCGGCACCCCGACCGAGTTCGCCACCTGCTACGCCCCCACCTGGGGCGCGTTCAAGGCGCGCACCCGCCCGGCGCCGGGCAACCACGACTACGGGACCGCGGGCGCGGCGGGCTACTACGCCTATTTCGGCACCGCTGCCGGACCGGCGGGCAAGGGCTTCTACGCCTATGACCTCGGCCGGTGGCGCATCTACAGCCTCAACAGCGAGATCGTCAGCACCGAGGAGCTCAACTGGCTGGAGAATGACCTCGACGTCAATCCCCGCCCATGCGCCATGGCCTACTGGCATCACCCCCTGTTCAGCTCGGGCCAGCACGGCAATGACGCATCGGTCAAGCCGATCTGGGACCTGCTGTATGCCGCAGGCGCTGAGCTGGTGATCAATGGTCACGACCACGACTACGAGCGGTTTGCGCCGCAGTCGCCGTCAGGCAGCGCGGACGCAAGCACCGGCATCCGGGAGGTGGTGGTCGGCACGGGCGGCGCCGGCGAGCGCGGGTTCTCGAGTGTTCAGCCCAACAGCCAGGTCCGCAATGCGACCTCGTGGGGCGTGGTCGTCCTCCAGCTCTCGGATACGGGCTATACGGGCGCCTTCCAGCACGCTTCCGGGACATTCACCGATGCGTTTTCCGGCACCTGCCATGGACCGGGCAGCACCGGGACGCCACCACCGTCCGGTTCATTGACCCTCAGCGCGACCGCCAACACCAGCAGTGTGGGTCTCCTTTGGAGCGCCGTCCCCGGTGCCACTGTCTACCACGTGAAGCGAGCGGTTGGCTCGGGGGCGTTCAGCAAGATTGCCGACGTCACGACGCTGACCTACAGCGACCGAACGGCAAAAGCGGGGACGACCTATCGCTACCGGGTGGTCGCCGTGAGCACCACGATCATCAAGAGCAACATCGTGACGGTGGCGGCGAAATAACCGGCCGCTTCGGGGTGTCTTGCGTCTGGCTGTAGGATTCGTTGCTCCGTTGGCAAGGGCCGCAGGATCCGCGTGATCGGCCCTTCGGACTTGCCTCCGGGGGGCCGATCGCCACGTTCGGGCACGCGGGACGAGGATCGGCCGGCAGAGTGGGCAACTGCAGTGACTACGAGCTTGTTTTGGTCGCCACGCGGAGAGATCGTGTGCGAGCGCCACTACATCGGGATCCCGTGGGAGTGGTCGCGGGTGACCCGAGCCGATGCCACCGACTGGGAACATGCGAACGGCTCGCGCGTCGCCTGCGAGGGCTGCCGCTGGGAGCAGGAGGCCGAAGACATCAACGCGGCCATGGGCGCCCCGCAGCGCCCGCAGGCCCGCTGACCTGAGGACCGTTAGCGTCGTGACGCGCATGGAGTTGCTGGCCGTCATCGGAGCGACCGAGCCACCGCCGTCGGAGGCCATGCTGGGGGAGCTGGAAGCGGAGTTGGAGGCCCTTCGCCGCGAAGGCTTCTATGGGACCACAACCAACGACGTGGTCGACACCGTGCGCTTTCGGAAGCTCATCGCGGAATGGAAGGCGCGACATTTCCTGGAGGCGCGGCCGGACCAACCTGCCCCAGGCTGAAGTAGGCGTGCCGCTACCCCGCCTCAGCGGCTGACCAATGGTGCGTTTATGCACCATTGTTCATGGGCGTCCTGTGATTCGGCGCCTCAGGTCGCTACACTTCAGGGTCCCTAGGTCGTGGTGCTGCCTCGCGTCCGCCCAGTCGGAACTTGAGGTCACTCATGCGCACTCACCGATCGACACGGTATCTGGCAGCCGTTGTTGCGGTACTCCTCCTGGGACCGGCGCTGGCCAGCGCCTCCGCGCCCGGCGTCGATGTCCGCCTCACCAACGATTCGCCGACGCTCGGTGGCTACACCAGCAATTACACGCTGAACACCGGCACCCCGTACACCGATGCCACCCTGACGGAGTGTTCGCGGGCGCGTGGCCGGCAGAACGAACCATCGGTGGCCGTGGACCCGCGAAATACGAATGTCATCGTCGGCAGCTCAAACGACTACTGCGGCGTCTACAACGACAGTGTCGACGGGAACGGTGCCCCCATCCCGTCCGGCCCGATCTGGCTCGGCTACTACCGTTCGGAGTCTGCCGGAGCCAGCTTCCAGAGTTCGCTCGTCCCGGGCTATCCGGGTGACACCTCGCCATACGCGGCGCGAGCCCAGATCCGAACAGCCTCGTCAGGTGACCCCGTCCTTGCCTGGGATGCCCATGGGCGCCTCTTCGCGGGCTCCGAGAGCTCCGACGACCCCGCCGGCTCCCTCAAGACCTTCGGTGACGTGTGGGTCGCCACCTACGAGAACCCAGGCGGCATCGGCGCCGCCACCATCAACGATGGTCAGGAGTTCAAGCGGAGCGTGATCGTCGCGAAGGGCAGCTCCGCGCCGTTCCTGCTCGGCAAGTTCAACGACAAGACCGCGATCGAAGCCGATCGCACGCTCGGACGCTGCGACGGCAACGTCTACTTCAGCTATTCCCGCTTCACCGGCAATGGCGGGGTCGGCATCTACTTCAGCCGCTCCACCAATCACGGCGTCTCGTTCAACCATCCGGTCAAGCTCAGCGCCAGCATCCACGATGTCCAGTTCCCCGACATCGCGGTGACCGCGAACGGCAATGTCTACGTCGCGTTCCGCGAGTTCGGTGGCCGGGGACAGGGCACCAACGCGATCGACTACGTCAAGAGCATCGACTGCGGCGCCACCTTCGGACCCGTGCAGCGTTTGACGACGTTCACGCCATATGACGCGACCGATATCTCCGATCCGCAAGCGATGCCGACCACGAGCTCGCCGGATGATCCGGCCAGCGAGGAAGGGACCGCGGCAGGCGCGGCCCGCGATTGTGGCGACTTCGATGCCCATTGCCTGTCCGGCTATACGTTCTTCCGGCGCGACACGCAGGTCCGCGCCACCGCCGATCAGCTGGACACCCAGAGCGAATCGGTCTATCTCGTCTATGACCCCTCGAAGCCGGGCACCCTCATTTCGACGGGCACGAGCTACGGGTCAGTGGGGTCAGGCACCGGCAGCCAGTCAGGCGTCTACTTCATCCGTCTCAACGGGGCCACCGGCGTCGCCACGACACCAGCCCTGATCGACCCGCAAACGAGCGGCCACCAGCTGTTCCCGGACATCTCCGCAGACGGCGGGGTGCTCCACGCCCTGTGGTGGGACAGCCGGCGTGACGCGTGCTACTCGCGCGCCCGTCCGGTTGGGAACTGCGCCGATCTCAGCACGGTGCCGTCGCTTGATGTCTACGCAACGTCGTCGACGAATCAGGGCGCCAATTGGAGCACCGCCGCCCGCCTGACTGACGTGCGGAGCAATCCGAACTACGAGCAGTTCGGCGGACGCACCGTGCCGTTTGCCGGCGATTACCTGTGGATCAGCTCAGTCGGGACGTTCTCGTATGGTGTGTGGACCGATTGGCGCAATACGGTCGCCGGTGTTGATCAGCGAGAGGCCGCAGCCGACGACCATGATGGAGCTGACGTGCATCAGTGCCGCACGTTCAACGCCACCACCCACTCGTGGACCGGCGACACCTGCCCGCGTGCCGGTGGCTTGGACCAGAACACCTATGGGGACCTTGCCCCCTGATTCGGAATGCGGGAGCCGCGAGTTCCGCGTACCTCCCCAGCCGTCACACGGGAGGGGGTGCTCTGGTGAGCACCTCCTCCAACGATCTGAGCGCCGGATCGTTGACGCTGCATCCCGAACATAGGGACCATGTAGCTATGGCCCGCCGCTCGGGATAGCCCGACCGTATGGTCATGCCTTTCTGGACGGTCAGGCGGGGGACAACCGCCGTTCACGCCAATGACGGCAGCGCGGCGCGCCAACTGGCGCCGGCCAAGCTCGAGCCGATCGACATCTACCTCGCCGACAGCGTGGTGCATGGTCGCATCGATCCGCAGGGGCAGCGCGTCAGCGATCTGCTCAACGAGCGCGAGAAGCTCCGCGTTCAGACCGACCAGGAAGCCGACGCGTGGGAGTCGATCGACCGTGACATGGTGATGCTCGTCGCCCCACCTGCCTTGCCGACCCATCAACAGCGGCGCCTTCACCGGCTCCGGCACCGGGTGGCGATCCGCATCGCTGACTACCGAATCGTGGGCACGGCCCATGTTCCGCCGGGCAACCGAGTCGACCAAGCGGTGTTCGCCCGCCGTTCAGCCTTTCTGCCTGTCACCGATGCGTCTATCCACCACGTGGCCAACGACGAGGCCGTCGACCTCCCGGTGGTCCTCGTCAACGTGGCCCTCATTGACAGCGTCACGGAGTTGCTCGCCAGGCTGTGATGCGCGCTGCCCAGGGGAGTGGCTCGAGCCGCGGATAGATCCGTGATAGCGTAGACAACGAAGCCGGCGGCTCGCGCTCTTCTCCCCCCGGAGCGTGACCGTCGGCTTCATTTGTTCCCCGCGCCCCACCTCAATGCAGGCGATGTGCCCGCGGCGGGGTCGGCTGGCTAGTGGTTCGAGGTGTGCTGGAAGCAGGCCACGTCGTACTGCGATACCGCGTGGGCACTGTGCGCGTGTGCGAGCGAAGCTGTGCCGTCACTGCCGGCGTAGTGGGTTTCCGCATTCGCGAAGCCGCGCGACGAGAACCCTGGCGGCTCGCTCGTTGCTCCGGGGGCGCCGCATTCGGCGCCCGGCTGCCCCGTCCCACTCGGGTTGCGTGCCCCGAGCGCGCCGCCCGCCACGGTGAGCGCGAGAACGGCGCCGGCAGCCAGGGCGAGGATGGGAGACCGCGTGCGATAGATCATGACTCTGTTCCTCATGTTGCAGCTCGGGGCTGGTAGATATTCCGCGGTCGGTTACTCATCGGCTTGGCGCCCGGTGGCCGTCGGCTGCAAGGGCAGGGTCAGTACCGAGACTCTGAGCCCAATGGATGGATGCTACATACTGGAACCATTCCATCGTTTCAGGGCGTGGGCATGACGAAGTCGCAGGTCGGCAAGTTGATCATGGTCGTCAACGACACCGAAGAAATCATCGAGCTGTTCCGCGAAATCATCGAGGGCCTGGGGCACCGAATGGTGGCGACGACGTTCGCGCCCGAGGACCTGGTGGAGATTGTGAAGACAGCACCGGACCTGATCATCCTCGATCTCATGTTCGGCGCTGAGCCCCTCGGCTGGCAGCTCCTCCAGAAGCTGAAGATGCAACCGGAAACGGCGAGCATTCCAGCCATCGTCTGCACCGCAGCCAACGACCAGGTCCGTGAGCAGGAGGGCTGGCTTGTCTCGAAGAGCGTCAAGCTCGTGCTGAAGCCATTCGACGTCGATGATCTCGAGCTGGCCATCCAGAAGGCCCTGCACCTGCCCGAGATGGCCCTCTGATCCGCTGACGTTGCCTCGCTCGGGGGAACGAATCGGCACTCGGAGCATCGCTCCGACCGCGTCAGCCGAGCAGCAGGATCGAGGCGGTGTTCGTCAGGAAGCCCAGGAGGCCCATGGCGGTCGCGGCGGCGCCGCCCCAGACGAGAAGGCGCGGAAATCGGGCCGAGGACAGCGCGAGCAGGCCAATGGTGCCGATGATGACGACGGCCTTCGCCAGCAGGACGCCGTCCAGCCCGGCCGCGCGGAAGATCCCGGCCGCCAGGCCGTTGCTCTCGAGCGCGATCCCGTAGCGGCTCACGCCGAGCGTGAAGGTGGCGGCGTCGGCGAGCTGCGTGACGACGAGCCCCAAGAGGATGTAGCGAGCGACTGGCACGACGCGCACGAATGCGGGATCCGGACCCATCCGCACCGTCCCGGACCACTCCGCAGCGCCCATCCGCCGGCTGCCCGCGCGTACCATCGGGATACCCCTTGCGATGGATGCATCCTAGGACCTTCGTACTACCCCGGCTAGCCCCTGAAGGCCCGCCAGGTGCTTGAATGCACCGCGTACGCTGGCGCGGTGCGCAGGTTCCTCATGGTCGTCGCGCTGGTCGTGCTCGTCGGGGTCGGCCTGCACATGGCCGGTGTGAAGCTACCTATGCTTGACTACAAGATTGGCAACCTCGGCGGCTGGGTGGGTGGTCCCCAGATCCAGATTGAGGCACCGGGCTACGGGGTCCCACTGCACTAGGCCGGATGACCCATCGGTCCCATGGTGCGCGGGCGCGCCTGGACCCCATCCTGCCCACCAGATGCCGCCTGCCCATGGGCGGTACAGGATGGAGGGCATACAAATGCCTGATCCGCAGCTGATCCTGGTGGTTCTCCTGCTCGCCGCGGCCGTGATGTACGGCTACTTCTACTTCAAGCGCGCGCAGGCTCGATCCGCCGACGTACCGATGTCGAGCCCCGCGTCGACGTCGGCCGCCACTCCACCTCGCGCGCCTCGCGACGAGGGGTAACCTCTCGACGACCAATACCACCCTCAGGAGACACCTGACCGGACCCAATGCGCATCCTCCTCCACGACTACGGCGGGTATCCATTCACCGTCCAACTGGCCCGCGAGCTCGCCGGTCGCGGGCATGAGGTGCAATACCTGCATTCCTCAGGACTCGTCACCGCAAAGGGCAGGATGCAGCGGACACCCACAGACGCCTCATCGCTAACCATTGCCGACGTTCACCTTGGCAAATCGCCGACCCGCAAAGCGGGATTACGTCGCCTTCGCCAGGAGTGGCGATATGGTTCCGCGCTCGCGGAGCGCATCCAGGCTTTTCGGCCGGAGATCGTCCTCTCAGCGAACGCCCCGCTTGGGGTACAGCGGGCGGCTCTAAAAGCGGCTCATTTGGCGGGTGGCCGGTTTGTCTTTTGGATGCAGGATGTCCACTCGGTCGCCATTCGAAACGTTGTTCGCCGGAGGTCGCGGCTTGTGGGGAGCGTCGCTGCTGTGTGGTTCGGAAGGCTTGAGCGTGAACTCGCTACCAACTCCGATGCGGTGGTGGCGATCTCGCCCACGTTCCTTTCAGTGCTCGATTCATGGCACCTGGACGCCTCACGCATTCAGATCATCCCGAATTGGGCCCCGATCCCAATAGACACGCCCTCCGGAGGGAGATGGCGTCAAGAGCACGGACTGATTGCCGAATCGCCAGTTGTCCTCTACGCCGGCACGCTGGGAAGAAAACACGACCCGATGGTCTTACTCCACCTGGCCAGGTCGATGCCGAACGTGCAGGTTGTCGTCGCCGCTGAGGGCACAGGTGCAGACTGGCTGATGGAGCACCGTGGTGACATGCCGAATCTAAGAGTTCTCCCGATTCAGCCGGCCGAATCGCTCGATGACATGCTCGACAGCTCTGACGTCCTCCTCGCTCTCCTCGAGGCCGACGCTGGCGACTTTTCGGTGCCGTCGAAAGTCTTGACATACCTCGCTGCAGGCAAGCCGATCGTCGCCTCGATTCCGCCATCGAATCCGGCCGCGACCGTGATTGCCGAAGCGAATGGCGGCATCGTTGTCGACCCTGGAGACGCCACCGCGCTCATCGCAGCTGTGCGTACGCTTCTTGCCGATCGTGAACTCGCGAATCGTGCCTCATCCTCTGGTGGGGCGTACGCGCGTCATGCTTTCGCGATCGGTCCGATTGCTGATCGGTTCCAGGCGGTATTCGAAGGACTACGCCGTCATACTGCGAACCCTTCCCACAATTCGACGACCGAGGCTCGTTTGTGAGCAAGAAGGCGCTCATCACTGGCATCACGGGGCAGGATGGCTCGTACCTTGCCGAGCTGTTACTCGAGAAGGGCTATGAAGTCCACGGCCTCATCCGCCGTGCAAGCAACTTCAACACCCAACGCATCGACCACCTCTACGTTGACCCCCACGAGCGCGAAACGCGCCTTTTCCTCCATCACGCGGATCTGACCGATTCGTCGTCACTCATCGGGCACCTGCACCGAGTGAAGCCTGACGAGGTCTACAACCTGGGCGCGCAGAGCCACGTCAAGGTCAGCTTCGAGATGCCGGAGTTCACTGCCGAAACGGCGGGGATCGGAGCGCTGCGATTGCTCGAGGCGATTCGCGGAGCGGATTGGCCGATCCGTTATTACCAGGCCGGCTCGTCCGAGATGTTCGGGACGGTGCGTGAGAGCCCGCAGAGCGAGACGACGCCCTTCAACCCACGCAGCCCGTATGCGATCGCGAAAGTATTCGCACACTTCATGACGATCGACTACCGCGAAGCCTATGGAATACATGCTAGCAACGGGATTCTGTTCAACCACGAGTCACCCCGGCGGGGCGGAACCTTCGTCACGCGCAAGGTCACGCGGGGTATCGCGGCCATCCTCGCCGGCAGCGCTCAGCACATCTACCTGGGCAACCTGGATGCTCGGCGAGACTGGGGGTACGCGAAGGAGTATGTCGAGCCGATGTGGCTCATGCTCCAACAGGACGACCCGGATGACTACGTCATCGCCACGGGTGAAATGCACACCGTACGCGAGCTCTGTGAAGTGGCGTTTGGACTGGTCGGAATGGACTGGGAGCAGTACGTCCGGTTGGACGACCAATACCTGCGCCCAACCGAAGTCGACGAGTTGTGCGGTGATGCGTCAAAAGCGGCGAGGCAACTCGGCTGGCGACCGCGCACCCGATTCCGAGAGCTGATCGGAATCATGCTTCAGCACGATCTGGCGGATGCCGGCGTGGACGCGACAGTCCTTGACAACGAGGCAGCGTCATGAACGACTTCTGGCCCGGGCAGCGGGTCATGGTCACCGGTGGCGCGGGCTTTCTGGGACAGGCGCTGCTGAGGCGCCTGATGTCGTCTGGGGCAGACGAACCTTTCGTGCCGCGGTCAGCGGACTACGACCTCCGGACGATGGATGGAATCGACCGCGCGCTCGCGGTGGCTCGCCCGCAGGTGGTGATCCACCTGGCGGCCGTGGTCGGAGGGATAGGCGCAAACCGAGCGAACCCTGGCCGGTTCTTTTACGAGAACTCCGTCATGGGCACACAACTCATGGAGCAATCCCGTCTCGCAGGCGTAGACAAGTTCATCACCATCGGCACCGTGTGCTCGTATCCAAAGTTCACGCCGGTACCGTTCCGCGAGGAGGACCTGTGGAATGGATATCCGGAGGAGACGAACGCGCCGTACGGGCTCGCCAAGAAGATGCTGCTCGTTCAGGGGCAGGCGTACCGCGAGCAATATGGTTTCAACGCCGTCCACCTCATCCCGGTGAACCTCTATGGCCCAGGCGACAACTTCGACCCCGCTAGCTCGCACGTCATCCCCGCGTTGATCAAGAAGTGTGTGGATGCTCGCGAGACTGGAGCAGCGGCGATCGAGGTCTGGGGCGCCGGCGACGCCAGCAGAGAATTCCTGTACGTCGATGACGCGGCTGAGGGGATCGCGCTCGCTGCCGAACGGTACGACGGGGGCGAGCCTGTCAACCTGGGTACGGGAATTGAAATCACGATCCGGGAGCTGGTCGAGCTCATCGCCGCCGAAACCGGATACCACGGCGAGATCCGATGGGATGCTTCAAAGCCGGATGGCCAGCCACGGAGGAGCCTAGATACCCGCCGCGCCGAGCAGCTGCTGGGATTCACGGCCCGAACGGCGTTCCGGCAGGGATTGCGGACCACGGTCGAGTGGTATGAGTCGCGGCTGCGGGCACCCGTCGGGGGGAGCGGGCGATGACCCCGCAATCCGAAGCAGCTCAAGCGGTGCAATACCGGTTGGCAGCCGACACCCTGGGGGCCGCCGAGATAGAGGCCGCCAAGGCCGTGCTGGACTCGGGCCAATTGACAATGGGTCAGGAGGTTCGCGCCTTTGAGCTTGAATTTGCCGAATGGGTGGGAATCGATCACGCAGTCATGGTCAACTCTGGGTCATCGGCCAATCTGCTGATGGTCGATACCCTGCTTCGATCCACAGATGGACAACCGGCCCTCGTGCCCGGCGACGAGGTTATCGTTCCCGGGCTCTCATGGCCGACCACGGTCTGGCCGATTGCCCAACTCGGCCTGATTCCCGTCTTTGTCGATGTCGACGCCACCACGCTTGCAATTGATCTCGCCAGCGCCGCCAAGGTCCTGAGTCCTCGGACGCGGGCGATGTTCCTGATTCATCCGCTGGGTCGAGCGGTGGACCTCACGGCGTACGCAGCTTTCTGCACAGCCAACAACCTGGTTCTGCTTGAGGACTGCTGCGAGAGTCTCGGAGCCCATTGGGAAGGCGCTCACGTGGGCACGGTCGGCGCGGCTGCTTCGTTCAGTTTCTATTTCTCCCACCACGTTTCCACTGTCGAAGGTGGGATGGTCGTCACAGATGACCCTCATGTGGCCGACGATCTGCGTGGACTGCGAGCTCACGGCTGGGTTCGCGATCGGTCGGACAGATCTCAGTGGGTGGCGGACTACCCGCAGTTCGATCCTCGCTTCCTGTTCGCATCACTGGGCTACAACGTTCGGGCGACAGAGATCCAAGCATCGATTGGACGCATCCAGCTGGAGCGCCTCGACGAAATGCTTCGCGCGAGAGAGTGGCTGGCTGCCGAAATCTGCGGCTGGCTGGCTACGTCCGCCCCGTGGCTGGAGGTCATTGGAAGCGATACATTTGCGTCGGGCATGCCTACGCGCCGAGCAGGACGGATCCATTCGTGGATGACCCTTCCGCTCAGGCTGCAGCCAGATGCGCCGGTCGACCGAAACGAACTGGTGCGCTACCTCGAGAGCAACGGGGTTGAGACGAGACCCATCATCGCGGGAAATCTCGCCCGCCACCCCGCCACGGCCACCGTGGCTCATCGTCAGGACGACGAGATGGCCGTGTCAGACGCCCTGCTGCGCGAGAGCCTGATGATCGGGTGCCATCCCGTGCCAGCTCCCGGCAGCTTGGCGGTGCTGCAGTCAGCAATAGCCGGTCTGTCCAACTTCTGATGTGAAGGCTTCGCAAGTCAGGGTTCATCAAGAGGCACCGATGATCTTGTATAACGGTGCCTCCGGCGGGATTGGCCGCTACCTGGGCGCGGAGTCGAAGCGCCTTGGGCTCGAGTCCTACCCCCTCTGGGCGCGGCTGGAGGACGGACCGGGGCTTGATGCCGAGCTCCGGTCAATTCATGCCAGCGGTGCCATCACCTTTATCCACCTTGCAGCCATGGTGTCAGTCCCTGCCTGCGAGGCCGATCCTGTTGCTGCGTACCGAACAAACGTCGCGCTCGCGACCTCATCCGTGTCAGCCATTCTCGATTGGGCGGAGCGTCGCGACGTTCTCGCGAGGGTCATCTATGTGAGCAGCGGCCACGTCTACGACGCGCAGGCGCATCGCCTGCGTGTCGGCGAAGCTGGCCGAACCGCTCCGCGCTCGGTATACGCCAGGACGAAGCTGGACGCCGAACACGCCGTGGCTGAGATTGCCGAAGCTCGCCAGGTACCGCTTCTGATTGCTCGTGTGTTTGGCCTGGTCGGCCCCGACCAAGCGCCCAATTACGTGCTCCCAGGGCTCATTGGACGCGTCGTTGAGGGACGCGTGGACCTGATTCCAGGGCTCGACTACACGCGTGACTACCTCGATGCCCGCGACGTCTGTGCCGACTTGGGTCTCCTATCGATGTCGCCCTGGAAGGATCGCGTGAATGTCGTCAACGTCTGCTCAGGGGTCGGAGTAACCATTCGGACTCTGTTGCACGTGATCGCGAGCATCGTCGATCCTGCCGGGACTGACGGGCTGATGGGTCGAGCTACGGCTGGCCCAGGACGCGCCGACGACATCGATTGGCTCGTTGGCGATCCCCGGCGATTCGTCGAGTGGATTGGGTCGGCTCCGCGCCGAATTTCTCTTGAAACGTCCGTCGCAGATGCTGCTCGAGCAGCGTTCAAGGTGACCTGATGCCTCCGCGCCCGAAGGTGAGCCTGCTGGTGCCCGTATTCAACCGCGCGGAGTTGGTGGCCGAAGCGATTGAGTCCGCTTTGACCCAAACTATGGACGATCTCGAGGTCGTCGTCGTCGATGGGGCTAGTACAGACCGGACATGGGAGGTCTGTCTCACGTATGCCGCCGCAGACGAGCGCGTCCGAATCTTCCGGGAGGCCGTGAATACTGGGCCCGTGCGAGGGTGGTGGCGTTGCGTGGAAGAGGCGCGGGGCACATACGCGACGTTTCTTTGGTCCGACGACCTCCTGATGCCGTCCTTCCTGGAACGGACCGCCCCGATACTGTCGGACAACCGCGTGGCATTCGCATACACGGCAGCCGAGATCGGGATCACTCCCGGCAAGGGACGCATCAGCTATACGCAGGCATCAGGCATGATGCCGAGTGAGAACTTCATTGCCGGGTCGCTCGCCTCTCGCGGTCGCTACCCCTTGTCGCCGGCCTGCGCCCTGTTCAGGCTTGATGACATTCGCCGCAACTTCGTGAGTGAGCTTCCTACCGCTCCTCCTTTCGATCTCACAGACACCGGGGCTGGAACTGACCTCTTGCTGTACTTGATGACGGCATCCGAGCGGCCTCGGGTTGCTCACGTCAACGAGCCGCTTGCCTTCTTCCGCGCCCATCGGGGATCCATCTCGGTCGACGGACGTGACGGGCACGTTGCCCTGAGTTATGCAATGACGAAGAGCTGGTTTGCAACGACGCACGGCAGAGCCGACCTGGTCCCGACGATCCTGGCATGGCATTGGCTCCAACAGATGAGGTCGTCTCGGGGCTTCGTGCTGCCGGCCAGAGCCTCGGAGCAGGGCCTCCCACGGGTGACCCGAACTCGGCTGCTCGGAGCAGCGGGCCGGATCTTGGTCGAGATGGCAACGAAAGCGTTCAGGTTCGGGAGCCGCGCATCGTGACTCAGGCGCGAGCGTGCGGAGCAGAACGATGAGTCGTCGCCGGCAGGCCATTCGGTGGCGCACCGCGGTCGCTCATCTGCTCCGACCGGGCCCCGTGGTCGAGGCCGGCGTCGACCAAGCTCCCGGCGTGGCGGCCATCGTCCGTGGCCGCGAACGCGACCGCCGCGCTACGCTCAGCGCCGCGACCGCGCTGGGAGCACGAGGTGTCACGCTGGCGCTCACCCTCGTTTCGGTGCCCCTGGCCTTGAATTATCTCGGCACCGAACGATTTGGGATGTGGCTCACGATCAGCTCGGTGATCGCGCTGCTATCACTCAGCGACTTGGGCATCGGCTATGGGCTGTTGAATTCCATTACGAAGTCGATCGCCCATCGCGACATCCCACAGGCCCGAAAGCAGATCTCGAGCTCGGTGGCCCTGTTGGGCATCCTCGCAGTGGTGCTGGCAGTTGTGTTCGTCGTCGCCCTATCAATCGCTGACTGGCCCCATATTCTTGGGGTCAGATCGTCGCTTGCGAGATCGGAGGCGGTGCCGTCCGTTCTGATCTTCGCTCTCATCTTTCTGCTCGGATTGCCGCTGAGCGTTGCAACTCAGGTTCGGGTGGCCAGACAAGAGGCCTACGTCGCCCACGCGGCCGCGGCCGCTGGCAATCTTGTGGCCATCATCGCGCTCCTGGTTGTCATCGCAACCCGCCAGGGTGTTCCGGCGCTTGTGCTGGCAATGGCGGCCCCTCCCGCCGCAGCGGTGGCGGTGAATGGATTGCTCCTGTTCGTTCGCGACGCTGCCGAGCTCCGACCGTCGTCGGCCCTCGTCGACTGGGGCATTGCCTTCACCTTGGTCAAGGCCGGCTTCTTATTCCTCGTTCTGCAGGCGTCCATCACGGTCGCCTTCGCCAGCGATACGCTGATCCTTGCGCAGGTCCTCGGGCCGGACGCGGTGAGCGAATACGGTGTCGCCTTCCGACTCTTCACGATACCGATAGGGCTGGTGGCCATTGGGTTGACGCCGCTGTGGCCGGCGTACGGCGACGCCATTGCGCGTGGCGAGACGGAATGGGCTCGCAGCACGCTTCAACGATCGACTCGAACGGCCTTGGTCCTCGCGGTCCCCGCGGCGATCATTTTCGTGACGTTCGGAGGTTGGCTCGTCAAGATCTGGGTGGGAGATACGGTGGTTCCTTCGCTGCTGCTTTTCATAGGCCTTGGCGTTTGGACCGTGCAAACCAGTGTTGGTCAGTCCATCGCGATGTTCCTGAACGGCGCGAATGAGATACGTCTGCAGGCAATCGCCGCAGCCGCAATGGCAGTCGCGAATGTGGTCTTGAGCGTCTGGCTAACGACCCTGATCGGCGCCGCGGGCGTCGTCTGGGGGACGGTCGTGACCTACGCCGCCTTTGTCCTGGTGCCGATGGCGGCATACGTTCCCGGTGTTCTACGGCGGGTCGGCGAACAGCGCGTGGTGGCGCCTGACACTTAGCTGCTCATTTTCCAGGTCTTAGCAGCACCGCCGGAATTGTTCGCGCAAGAATGCTGAGGTCCGTCCAGAACGACCAGTGGTCGATATATCGAAGATCCATCTCAGCTCTGTCATCGAAGTGGCGATCGAAACGTGCTTCGACCTGCCAAAGCCCTGTCATGCCGGGGCGAATAGATAGCCGGCGGCGATGCCAGATGTCGTAACTGGCTACTTCGCGAGGCGGTGCTGGTCGCGGCCCGACGAGACTCATGTCCCCGCGCAAGACGTTGATGAGTTGCGGCAACTCGTCAAGTGTCCATGCGCGGACGAACTTCCCAACGCGCGTCACACGCGGATCGTTTGTCATCTTGAACGCAGCGCCGCGCGTATCACTCAACCTGGAAACTTCGGCATAGCGTTGCTCGGCATCCGGCACCATTGTTCGGAACTTGTAGATGATGAACTCGCGACCGTGGCGTCCGACCCTGATCTGCTTGAACAAGATCGGTCGGCCATCGCCAATCCAGATCGCGATGGCCGTGATGGCGAGTATTGGACTTAAGACGACACCACCGACGATCGATCCAACGAGGTCGAGGATTCGCTTTGCGGCCTTGTGAACCTCCCGTGGCCCATCATGAACCACAGATCGCACGAGATATCCTTCGAAGTTTTCGCTGAGGGCGTTGCGAAGTACCCCTTCCTCCGGGCTTCGCGGCACACGAACTGTCTTTCCCTCGTCCGCAGCGATGGCGACGATCGGCTCGAGGAACCCAGCCGCCTCCGCTGGTAGACACACGCCAACCTCATCGATAACCCTCGTGTGGAAGATCTCGTGCATCTCGTCGACGGCGCCCAGAATGGGGCGTGAGACCGTGTACATCGCGCCGTCCTTCTCCGTGGCGTTCGGAATGGTCAGATGGCCGATCACTCGGATCCCCAAGGCCGGATGTCGTTCCACTTGGTTCGCGAACGCCTCAGCTAGGCGTCCAGTGCCCGCGATGACCATGAATGTCGCACTACGCCCCTGGCGACCCAGTGCATCGAACCGGTTCCGGAGCGCCGCCCGCAGCAAGGTAGCCGCCAGAGGCTGGACCACAAACAGAGCGAAGAGGAACAGCCGGCTCACGTCGTCCTGATGGAACAGAAACAGCGCCGATAGCGTAACGGCGGCGGTCGCGATGGTGGCGCGGAGGACGTCGCGCGCGTCAGCGATGAGGCTCCAGCGCACTCGCAGGCGGTACAGCCCCAAGATCCAGCAGACGACGACCCAGAGCGCGGCGAACAAGAGCGACGCCGCGCCCGGACTGATTCCTACCGACCACACCGCATTCGCACTGGACTCGAAGCGCACGGTGGACA
>JBBQMC010000003.1:0-36789 GCA_038328565.1 Candidatus Limnocylindria bacterium | reverse complement strand
GCGTTACGGCGCGCCGTGAAGCCGAACGCGCCGATGGCGAACAGCAGCGTCGAGACGATCAGATAGCCCTGCAGACCCACCTAGTTGCCCGCCCTCTCGTCCTCTTCAGGGCGTCGCGCGAGGAAGATCGCGCCGATGATCGCGGCGAGGAGGAGGAGGCTGATGATCTCGAACGGCAACGCGTAGCGGTCGAACAGCGTGGTCGCCAGCGCCTGGACGCCGACCGCTACCGCGTCGGCCGCCGCGCCCCAGTCGGTCGTCACCGCCGCCCAGCCGATGAGCCCGGACACGACGATGGCGGCGAGCGCCGCGAACGGCACCTGGCGGTGGAACGGGGCGGGCAGGTTCGCGTCGCCGGCCTGGGTGAGCATGATCGCGAACAGGATCAGGACGCTGATGGCGCCGAGGTAGATGAGCACCTGGGCGGCAGCGACGATAGGCGCGCCGAGCAGGGCGTACATGCCCGCCAGCGAGCCGAAGCAGACCATCATCGCCACGGCGCTGTGGATGATGTTGCGCAGCGTGACGACCGCGAGTCCGCCTCCGAGCACGCCGATGGCGAGCACGACGAAGAGGACGCCTGCAGTGTTCAGGGTCGAGGCTCCCATTGCTGTGGAATCGAGCGCTCTATGCGACCTCAGCCGTAGGTCGCGGCCCGATTCTACCGTAGCGAGCGGGAGGCCTCGCCTCGTGCGCGGCCCTGGCGAGCGCCATGGCGCGGCCTTGCTGTGACCGGTCGCGCGCGTCGTGTGTCACCGGGCGACGTTGCGGCGATCGGACCGGTGGCGGTCGGGCCGACGAGCCCTTCCTCCGTCGCTCGGTGTCGGCGGTGACACCCTGACGAACGAGCTGCGTGGCCGCCGAATCGCAGCGCATCCACACCCAGTGCGCCGGCGCATGCGGTGGGGTCGGTCATGAGCGGCGCCTCAGCAGCTCGGCGGCGGCGGCGATTTCGTCGGGATCGCCGGGTCCCGGGAGCCATGGCAGCCGTAGCGGGTCGTCCACGTAGCGAGGGATCACGTGCAGGTGGAAGTGGAAGACGGTCTGCCACGCTGCAGGCCCGTTGAAGTTGGTGAGGTTGATCCCGTCGGCCCCGAGCGCGTCGCAGGCGCGCACTGCCAGCCGCTGCGCTGCGCGCGCCACCGCGGCAAGGTCCTCGGTGGCGATCTCGTACAGGTCACGGGAGTGGTTGTGCGGCACGACCAGCGAGTGCCCGCGCGTCACCGGGTAGATATCCATGAAGCTCACGGTGAGCTCGTCCGAGTCGACGATGGTCCCCGGAAGGTCGCCCGCGATGATCTTGCAGAACAGGCAATCGGCATCCACTGACATGCGAGCAGCCTACTCGCCAGTGAGAGGCCCAGTCAGTTGCCCACCGAGGCCGGCACCCCCCGATGAACGCTGGCCATACTCGCGCTGCCGCCAAGGAGAGCCCGAGGCCACCGTGGCGGCCCTGGCAAGCGGCCATCCCCCGCCGACACCGAGGTCGGCCCCTGAGATGTGGGGCTTCCTCGCGGCCGGCGTGTTGCTCATAGCCAGCGGCATTGGGACGTTCGCGTCCACATTGCGAAGCGTGAGGCGCTCCTGGGAGCCGCGGCGCCGCAAGTCGTCTGCGGTGCGGATGAGCGAGGCCCGGGCCGACCTGGCGCCGGCGTCACTCGTCTTGACGAAACCCGCTCGGCCGCCGAGCGCTCAGATCCCCAGCAGGGCGGGCAGCTCACGCAGCCCTCGGACTCGCTCCACGTCGCGACCGACGGACCGATCCTCGGCGTCCACGAGGACGACCGCCAGGCCGGCGGACCGCGCCCCTACCACGTCGATCTCGTACACGTCGCCGACGTGCAACGCACGCTCCGGCGGGACATCGATGGCGGCCAGAATGCTGGCGAAGAAGCGCGGGTCCGGCTTCTCGACGCCCATCTCGCCCGAGATGCCGAGATGATCGAGCCGATCCGCGATGCCGAGCTCGTGCAGCTTGCCTCGCAGCAGCGGGTCAGCGTTCGAGGCGAGGGCGAGCCGCAGGCCGGCCGCGCGCAGCGCATCGAGCGCATGCAGAACGCCTTCGGGCACGACCTCCCACAGCCCGCGCTCGGCGTGGAGCCGCGTCATCTCTTCCGATGCGCCGTCGACCGCGGCCCTGTCGACCTCGATCCCGGCATGCCGCAGCACGCGCGCCAGGTACGATGCCGTGCGGTCCTCATCGGTGGTCGAGCCGATGACGGTCGCGTCGTCGAGCTCCCGCTTCGCAGCCGGCTCCGCCGCACGGAGGACCGCGGCTGGGACTGGCGCACCCCTCGCGGCGAGCAGCCCGGCGATGACGTCCCAGTTCGGGTCGACGAGGACGCCGCCGGCATCGATCAGGACGGCCTCGATCGGTCTCCCATTGAACGTCGGGTGCTGATCCGCCACCCGGCTAGCGGGTGGGGCGCTCGCGGTCGGACATCTCGAGGATGTCGAGCATCGGCAGGTCGCGCTGGTACTCGCTGAACTCGAACTCGGGGCCGCAGCGGAGCGCGTCGTACGGGCAGGCGTCGGCGCAGATGCCGCAGAAGATGCAGCGGCTCACGTCGAGCTGGTAGGTCTCGAGGACGCGCGGGCGCGGCATGAGCGCGCCAACCGGGCACGTCTCGGCGCACCGGCCACACGACACGCACGGTGTCTCGTTGAGCGACACGAAGTCGGCCGTCGTGACGAGCGAGTCGAAGCCCTTGCCGATGAAGTCGTAGCAGCCCGCGCCGACGATCTCCTTGCAGACCTGGGCGCAGCGGCCGCAGTCGATGCAGCGGGAGTAGTCGCGGAGGATGAAGCTGTGCGTCTCGTCGCGGCCGTAGCCGTGGTTCACCCCGACGTACGGGTTGTCCTGGATCGAGCGCTCGTCGATCGCCATGTTCAGCGTCGTCTCGTACTCGATCGCCGCCTCGCGGAGGTCGCAGTGGCCGATCGCCTCGCAGGTGCACTGGAGGCACCGCGACGCCTCGCCCATCGCCTGGTCGTGGGTGTAGCCGAACTCGGACTCGGCGAAGCTGCCGCGCCGCTCGTCCGCCTCCTTCTTGCCCATGACCGCGCGCGGCTCCTTCACGTCATCGGTGAAGGGGACGATGGTCAGGAAGTTCGGCTGCGGCTCGGTCACGATGCGGCGGACCTGCGGATCGTCGAGGTCCTGGCCGCGCAGCCAGTAATCGATCGCGTAGCTCGCCCGACGTCCTTCACCGATCGCCTCGACGACGGTGGCGGCGCCGGTGCGGACGTCGCCGGAGGCGAAGACCTTCGGAACGTCGGTTCGGAAGATGTGCTCCTCGGACTCGAGCGTCCCACGCCGGCTGACGACGAGCTTGCTGCGGATCTCCTCCGGCTCGGTGTCGACCCACGAGAGCTCCGGTCCCTGGCCAATCGCGCCGAGGACCGTGTCGCACTCGACGACGAACTCGGTGCCGGGCATCGGCTCCGGGCGGCGGCGCCCCTTCTCGTCCGGCTCGCCGAGCTTCATGCGCTGGAACTCGACGCCGGTGACCTTGTTCTTGTCGTCGGTGACGATCCGGGTCGGCGCGGCCTGGAAGATGACGCGCGCTCCCTCCTCGATCGCCTCGTGCACCTCGTCCTGGGCCGGCATGTCCTTGAGGTCGCGGCGGTAGACGAGCGTCACCTCCGCCGCGTCCTGGCGGATGCTCGTTCGGGTGCAGTCGATGGCGGTGAAGCCGCCGCCGATGACGACGACCCGCGCGCCCTTCAGGCGCGGCACCTCGACGCCACGGGTCGAGTTGTAGAGGTTCTCGAGCGCGTTCACCATCCCGTCCGCGTCCTCGCCGGGGATGCCGAGCTCGTTCGAGTGGTAGCAGCCGATGCCGACGTACACCGCGTCGTAGCCCTGCTCGAGCAGGTCGGCCACACGGAAGTCGCGGCCGAGGCGCATGTTCGGCTTCAGCGTGGCGCCGAGCTCCCAGACGTGATTCAGCTCGCGGTCCATCCACGCCTTGGGCAGGCGGTACTCGGGGATCCCGTAGCGCAGCATGCCGCCCTGCTCCGGCTCGGACTCGAACACGTCGCAGTGGTGGCCTCGCAGCTGGAGGTAGTAGGCGACGCTCATCCCGGCTGGTCCGGCACCGATGACGGCCACCCGACGCCCGGTGTCGGGCTCCTTCGGCCACGGGATCGGTGCGGGCGCGTCGACCTCGAGCACGCGGTCCGCGCAGTACCGATGCGAGTCGCGGATCGCGATGGCGGTGTCCACCTCCTCGCGGCGGCAGTGCGTCTCGCACGGCGCCGGGCAGACGCGGCCGAGGATCGCGGGGAATGGCAGCGAGCGCTTGAGGATGCGCGTCGCCTCCTCCCAGTTGCCGAGCGAGTTCTGCTTCAGGTAGCCGGGGATGTCGACCCGGGTGGGGCATTTGAACTGGCAGGGCGGCAGGCAGTACGCGTCGTGGTCGCTGAAGATGAGCTCGAGGACCATCCGGCGGTTCTCGATGAGGCGATCCGAGTGGGTGGTGATGACCATCCCGGGCTCGATCGTCGTGCCGCACGAGATCGGCGTGTCCTCCCGCCCCTCGACCTCGACGACGCAGATGCGGCACGCCCCGTATGGCGCCAGCTTCGGCTCGTAGCAGAGGGTCGGGACATCGAGGCCGAGCACGCGGCAGGCCTGGAGGATCGTCTGCCCCTCCTCGGCCTGGACCTCGCTGCCGTTGATGGTGACCGTGAGCTTCGCGGTGCCGGGCACCATCGGCCACAGCGGCGTGTAGTCCTCGACCCCGCCGGAGCCGTGGCCGTTGCCGTTCGTGTGACCGTTCGTCGCGCCGAATGCCATGGTCGCTATCGTACCGATGCGGTGGCGGTCATGCGTTGCCGCCGCCGAGCGGGGCGACGAGCGGGGTCAGGTCGAGCGGCGCGCAGGCGCCGGCCCTGCAGATGCCGCGCTCCGCATGGGCGCGGTACTCATCCGGGAATTGGTCGAGCGTCGTCAGCATCGGTCCGGGAGCGCGCGACTCGAGGTGGCAGAGCGCAGTGTCGCGCATCTTGCGCGACAGCTCGACGAGCAGGGTCAGGTCGTTCGGACGGGGCGTGGCGGCCAGGATGCGATCCAGCGTTTCGACGAGCCGCTTCGTACCGATCCGGCACGGGACCGCCTTGCCGCACGCTTCGCGCGCGGACAGGTCGAGAAAGAACCGCGCGGTGGCGACCATGCAGGTCGTGGCATCGGTGACGAGCACCGTCCCCGGGCCGATCGTCGCGCCCGCCGCCTCCAGGCCCTCGGGGTCGTAGGTAACCGTTGCGAGCGAGCCTGCCTCGATGGCGCCGCCCCCGCTGCCGCCGACGAAGAGCGCCTTCGTGGTGCCCGTTGCCGCGCCGGCGGCGTTGAGCAGCTCCATCAGCGTGATGCCCATCGGCACCTCGACGAGGCCGGGCTCAGTGACGCGGCCGAGGATCGTGACGAGCTTCGTGCCGCGCGCCGTCTCGCTGCCGACGCTCGCGAACGCCTCGGCCGAGTGGTTGAGGATCCAGGCCGCGTGGGCGAGCGTCTCCGCGTTCTGGACGACGGTCGGCTGGGCGTGAAGCCCGCGCTCGGTCGGGTATGGCGGACGGATGACCGGCATGCCGCGGTCGCCCTCGAGGGCCGAGATGAGCGCGGTCTCCTCCCCGTGGATGAGCGACGTCGAGCCCTCCTGGACGCTGACCTGCACGCTGAAGTCGGTCCCCAGGACGAGGTAGCCGGCAAGCCGCGCCGTCATCGCCTCGGCGACCGCGGCTCTGAGCCGCTCGATCGCCATGGTCCAGTCGCGGCGCACCGCGATGACCGCCTCGGAGGCGCCGGTCGCAAAGGCGGCGACGATGAGGCCCTCCAGCACGAGGTGCGGATTGCCCTCGGCCAGGGCGCGGTCGCCCAGCGCGGTCGGGTCGCTGCTCATCAGGTTCGCGATGACGATCCGGCGGTCGCCGCCCGCGGCGCGCGCATCGCGCCACTTGGCGGCCGTCGGATAGCCGCTGCCGCCCCGGCCGCGCAGGCCGGCGCGGGCGATCTCATCGATCACCGCCCCCGGCCCCATCTGCTCGACGGCGCGCGTCAGGCCGGCATAGCCGCCGTGCTCCGTGTAGCTCGCGATCGACGCCGGGTCGATGCGCCCGATGTCGGTGAGGAGGCGCCGCTCCCCGCCGGGCAGGAGTCGGATCTGCGGGCTGAGGCCCGTGCCACGTGCGTCCGTCATGCGCCGGCGGCCGCCGTGGCTCGACGTCGCTCCTCGACGAGGTGCGCGGCATGGTCGGCGGAGGTGGGGCCGTAGACGAGGGTGTCGATGCGCACCGCCGGCGCGAGGGCGCCGGCGCCGACATCGGTCGCGGTCTCGAGGGTGAAGCGGCCGTCGTCGGTCGTCTCGCCGGCTTGGATGCCGAGCTCGCGCTCGAACGCGGCGAGCAGGCTGTCACCGCCGGCGAAGTGGCAGGCGGCGCAGGTGCAGACGGTCACTACGTGGCCCTCCGCCGGCAGCAGACGGAAGCCGCCCATGCCGGCCGCCCCGAAGACCTGCGCCCAGTGGATGCTCATTCGGTCGCTGACGAGGCGAAGCCCGCGTTCGGGCAGGTAGCCGTAGCGCTCCTGGATCGCCCCGAAGATGCCGACCAGCGCCTCCGGCCGCGCCCCGAAGCCGTCGATGACGCCGGTCACCCAGGCCCCGTCGACCGGCTCGTCCCAGCGCACCGCGTTCCGCATCGGTCGTGCCGGCAGGCCGGCGCGCCGGTAGGCGTTCGCGTCCTTGCGCTCGTCGTAGATCTCCGGCATCCCGTAGCGGATCCGGTTGCCCAGCGAGTCGAAGCCGCTCATGTCGATCGCCTCGACCGGGCAGACCTGCGCGCACTGGAAGCAGACCTCGCACTTGTGCTCGCCGAAGGGGTCGTAGATCAAGTCGAGCCGGCCCCGCCAGCGGTCGGGGATCTGCGGGCGCTCCTCCGGGTACTGGCGGGTGACCTTCGGCGCGAACATGTTGCGCAGGGTGGTCGCCATGCCCTTGGCGATGCCGATGCCTGGGATTGCCATCGCTACGCCGGCCCTCCGCTCACAGCTTGAGCACCACGACCACGATCGCGGTCACGAACAGGTTCACCAGCGCGAGCGGCAGGAGCACCTTCCACGCCATCCCCATCAGCTGGTCGACGCGAACGCGCGGCAGGGTCGCGCGCATCCAGACCGCCACGAACACGAAGAAGTAGGTCTTCAGGAAGAACCAGAAGATCCCGTACAGCGTGCCGAGGAAGCCGCCGAGCTGGGCGGGGAAGGGCCACGGCGCGAGCCAGCCGCCGAAGAAGAGGCTGACCATGATCGCGCTCATGATGAACAGCGCCACGTACTCGGCGAAGAAGAAGAAGCCGAAGCGCATGCCCGAATACTCGGTGAAAGGCCCGGCCACGATCTCGCTGTCCGCCTCGACCATGTCGAACGGGGTGCGGTTGATCTCCGCCAGCGACGCGATGTAGAAGATGCCCCAGCCCACGAACTGCCACAGGAACAGCCAGCCGTGGACGCGCTGCCACTCGATGAGCTGGCTGAAGTTCAGCGTGCCGGCGAGGACGACCGCCCCGACGACCGAGAGCGTGAGCGGGATCTCGTAGCTCACCATCTGCGCCGCGCTGCGCAGCCCGCCGAGGAGCGAGTACTTGTTGTAGCTCGCCCAGCCGGCGACGAGCAGGCCCACGACCGACAGGCCGATGATGGCGAAGAAGTAGACGATCCCGATGTTGAAGTCGGCGGCGATGGCGCCGGGCGCGAACGGGATGACGAGCATGCTCATCGCCGCGGCCATGAACACCATCCACGGGGCGATGGTGAACGTCGCGCGATCGGCCTTGTCGGGGATCTGGTCCTCCTTGGCGAGGACCTTGAAGCCGTGGATCGTGCTCTGGAACATGCCGCTCGGCCCGATCCGGTTCGGGCCCACGCGCAGGTTCATGCTGGCGATGATCTTCAGCTCCATCTGGATCACGACGAAGGCGGTCGGCACGGTGAGCAGCAGGATCAGGGTCGTCGACAGCAAGAAGCGACCGATCCCGAGCAGGAGCTCGACCGTCATCTACTTGTCGACCCCACCCATCACCGGGTCGAAGCTCGCCATCACCGCCATCGTGTCGGCGAGGAGGTGGCCGGGCATGAGCGCCGGGATCGCCTGGAGGTTGATGAAGCTCGGGTCGCGCATCCGGAACCGATACGGGTTCGGGCCGCCGTCGCTGATGGCGTACACGCTGTAGAGGCCGCGCGGGCTCTCGATGGCCGCATACGCACGCCCCGGCTTGGGACGGATGATCCCCGGCACCTGGGCCTGGACGGCGCCGTGCGGCATCTTGTCCATGATCTGCTCGATGAGGTGCATCGACTGCTTGATCTCGGAGATGCGCTGGATGTAGCGCGAGTAGACGTCGCCGCCCGACTGGGTGATGACGTCGAACTCCAGCTCCTGGTACGGCGGATACGGGTGCGCCTTGCGGACGTCGAACGGCACGCCCGAGGCACGCAGGTTCGGGCCGGTGATGCCAAGGCCCATGGCCTGGTCGGGGCTCAGGACGCCCATCTTCCGCGTCCGCGCGCGGAAGATCTCGTTCTCGGTGATGAGCGCCTCGCCGTCCCGGATGTTCTTCAGCTGCTTGCTGTGCCACGCGCCGAGCCGCGAGAGGAATTCGTCATTGACGTCCCAATTCACGCCGCCGACGCGGAAGAAGTTGAACAACATCCGCTGCCCGGAGATGGCGGCGAGCATCTCCACCACCTCGTCGCGGTTGATGAAGGAGTAGAGGATCGGGGTCAGGCCGCCCATGTCGAGCGCCAGGAAGCCGATCATCAGGCCGTGGCTGAAGATGCGGTTCAGCTCCACGACCAGGGCCCGGATGTAGTCGGCGCGTGGCGGCGACTTCACCCCGAACAGCTTCTCGAACGCGAGCGCCGGGGCGTGCTCGTTGTGCATCGTCGACAGGTAGTCCATCGGGTCGACGTAGGTGAGCACCGTCGTGTAGGTCGCGTTCTCGCAGAGCTTCTCGATGCCGCGGTGGAGGTAGCCGAGCACCGGGTCGAGGTCGACGACGATCTCGCCGCGCACCTTCACGACGAGCCGCATCACGCCGTGCGTCGACGGATGCTGCGGCCCCATGTTGAAGAGCATCTCGCCCTCTTCGAGCGTGTAGACCTCGCGCTCGCGCTCGGTCTGCGGCGGCCGGTCCGGGATGCCGACCATCTCGAAGCCGGCGTACTCCGGGGTCGGCGCCGCGGCGGCGGGGCGTAGTCCGGCGGCCGCCCGGAGGCGGACCTCCTCGGCGGCGTCGAGGTCGATCGGGTCCGGGACCCGGCCCTCGCGCGGCTCGGTGGCGGTCACCGCGGCCGGCTCCGGTCGGCGTCGGTCGCGACGGCCTCGACCGCCGTCGAGGGCTCCGGCTGGCGGCCGGCGGGATCGGCCACGATCGCGTCCGCCCCCGGCTGGGTTCCGGCGCTGGCGAGCGGGTTGAGCGCGCCGAGGGCGGCGAAGCGGGTCAGGTCCCACGTCTCGGGTCGCTCGAGCGGGCTCACTCCCGCCGCCGGCGAGTCGGCGGCGTCATCGGGCAGCAGGAAGTCCCTGCGCTGCGGGAACGAGCGGTAGTCGGGCGACATGTAGATCCGCCGCAGGTCGCGGTTGCCCTCGAACACGATGCCCATCATGTCGTACATCTCGCGCTCGTGGAACATCGCGCCGTCCCACAGGCCGGTGATCGACGCGATGCGCGGATCGGCGCGATCGACCGTCGCCCGGATGCGAAGCCAGGCAGGGTGCCGCGTCGAGAAGAGGTGGTAGACGACCTCGAACCGCTCCCCCACGCCGTAGTCGACGGCCGCCGCATCGGCGAGCATCGTGAAGCCGAGCTCGGGATCGTCGCGGAGGGTGCGCAGCACGTCGACGTTGCGCGCGCCCGGGATCGTGAGCTCGACCGTGTCCTCATCGGTCCACATCGAGGGGGCGGCGTCTGCGAAGCGCTCCGTGAGCAGGCGCACGAGGGCGCCGGCGACGGCGGGTGCGGTCAGCGCACGTCTCCTTCCCAGTTGACGCGCTGTGGCCCGCGGTCGACGTAGGTTCGCCAGTGGCCGCGCCGCTGCTTCACGAGCTCCTGGAGCTTCATCATTCCGTAGATGAGGCCCTCCGGCCGCGGCGGACAGCCCGGCACGTAGACGTCCACCGGCATGACGCGGTCGACGCCCTGCACCACGCTGTACGATCGCTTGAAGCGGCCGCCGGAGGTTGTGCAGGTGCCCATCGCGACGCACCACTTCGGCTCCGGCATCTGCTCCCAGAGGCGGACGAGGGGCCCGGCCATCTTCGTCGTGAGCGTGCCGGCCACGATGAGCACGTCCGCCTGGCGCGGGCTGGCGCGGAACGGGAACATGCCGAAGCGGTCGATGTCGTTCTTGCTCGTCGCGGAGCTCATCATCTCGATCGCGCAGCACGACAGGCCGGACAGGAGGGGCCACAGCGAGTTGGCGCGGATGAGGTCGAGGACGTAGTCCGCCTTGGTCGGGATGACCTCGAGCAGGCCGTGGAACCCGCCCTGCGGGTGCTGCTCCATGCGGAACGGGGCGAGGAGCGTCTCGTCGTCGGACGCGTCGGGAATGATGATCGGCTCGCGAGCCGAAGGGGTGGCGAGCGCGGTGCTGCGCTCGGGGTCGGTCACTGCCATCGGAGATCGCCCTTTCGCCAGGCGTACAGCTCGCCGAACATCAGGATCGCCAGGAAGATGCCCAGGATCACGATGCCCGGCACGCTGACCACCCGGACCACGACCGCCCACAGGTAGATGAAGATGATCTCCACGTCGAAGGCCACGAAGAGCAGCGCGTAGAGGTAGAAGGCGAGCCCGAAGCGGCTCCACGTGTCACCGATCGTGTCGATCCCGCACTCGTACGGCAGGCCCTTCTGGGGTCGCTTGCGACGGTGCGAGAGCACCCACGCGGCAAGGATCGTCCCGAAGACGAACGTGGTCGCCGCGAAGGCGAAGCCGATGACGTAGAGAAGCCCGGTCTGGTCCATCTCGTTGTGCACATCCCGTGCGGGCAGGGTCGCTGTGGTTCCCGGTGCGACGAGCGCACCGGGAAGGTTGGTTCGTGGTTGCCGCTTCAGTCTAGCAGGGGTGGTTCGGCGCTTCCGATGCCATGGACGGCGCGCTGGCCGCTCACCGGCCGCGCCATGCCGCGCCGGTGAGGATCCGCATCCCGTCGCTCACCAGACCATGCCCGCCGAGCAGGAAGGGGACCGATGCCTCCCGCGCCGCCCGGGTGAGCTCGCGGAGCCAGGCGGTCCCGATCCGCGCGTCGTCGCCGAAGTCCGACGCGAACCGATCCTCGGCCGGCGGCCAGGACGATGCGTTGGCGGAGCCGGCGACGGCCGCCATCAGGACGCGGGTGTCGAGCACCACGGCATCGCCGAGCCGCGCGAGCTCGGCGACGAGCTCGGTGGGTGAGGTCCGAGCCATGAGGGCGGCGAGGACGGAGCGCGGCCGCTGGGTCGTCGGCGCGGACCGCATCCCGCGCTCCTCGATGAGGGCGCGTGTCCGGCACGCCGTTTCCGCCTCGAGGAACGCGAGCGTGGTCGACGGCAGCCTCCCCGCCACGACGAGCTCGGCATGCTGGTTGCGCAGCACGGCGCCAATCGGTTCGAGCTGTGGGATCTCGAGCGCGCGGCCGCCGGGAAGCTGCGCCATGGCGAGGAAGCGGGTCACCGCCTCCGCCGGGCGGCGGCCATCGGGGAGCGTGGCGGCGAGGCGGAGCAGGGCGAGGTCGAGCGGCGTGTCGACGTCGAAGCGCGACCACGCCGCATTGGCCAGCGTTCGCGCGCGGAAGCCGGCGTTCTCCAGGACGCGCACCGCCGCGTTGTCGGTCGCGCAGCCCGCGAGCGCGTCGAGCGCACGATCGAGATCGCTGGCGACGACGAAGGCGTCGGCCGAGAAGCGGTTATTGCCGACGACCTCACCGGCGATCGGCGAGCAGAGGAGCTCGAGCGCGTCGTCGGCAACGAGGACGAGCGACCCGGCACCCGCGTAGCCGAGCGCGTCGACCGCCCCGCCTGCCGCACCGAGCGCCTCGCGCGCGGCGGCCGCGAACCATCGGCCCCAATGGAACGCACCCTCGTCCGGCGGGGATGCGGGAAGGAGCGGGAGCACGGCCGCGCCCTGGGCGGCGAGCCGCTCGCTCAGCTCGCCGGCGAGCAGCCGCTGGCCGGTCGCCGCCACCGCGGCATAGGAGCCGAACGGGGCCTCGGCTGCCGCCCGCGAGGGATCGACGACGAGGATGAGTGGCGCCGGCCGCTCAGTCACCGGTGGCCGCGAGGCGATGGAGCTGCTCGAGGTGCATCAGGTCGTGGATGCCCACGAAGCAGAGCCACTCCCCGTGCCGCAGGTGGCCGACGAGCGGATGCTTCATCCGGCAGCGCTCGGTCTCGTGGCCGGCGATCGCCTCGGCGGATCGTGCCATCGATGCCCGGCTCTTGGAGAGGAGGAGGTGGAGCGCCTCGCGCGACGCGTCGGCGGGGCCGGGGATCGACGGCGTGACGCGCGGCTCGCTGCCCGGCCAGTCGCCGGCGATATCGAGCGCGGCCCACGCGGCGAGGAACCGCCGCGCGGCGGTGGTATGGGCGAAGGCCTGGGCGACATTCCAGTCCTCTTCGCCGCCCGGCGCGCGCAGCGCGGCCTCGGGGAGCGCGTCGAGGACCCTCTCCAGCTCGTCGGCGACGGCCTCCTGCTGGGCCAGGATCCGCGGCGCATCGTCAGCGTGGACGCGGCGACGCAGCTCGCGGCGAGCGGCGATGAGGCCGGCGCGGCTCCAGTCCATCGCCTGCCAGCAGGCGAGCACATCGGGCGCGCGTTCCGCCAGGCGCGCCCGGCAATCGGTCCAGGCGTCAGCCATCGGTCCTCCCGACGCGCTCAGAGGCGCTCGAAGCGCTCGACAGGCAGGACGAAGACGGTGGCGCCTCCGACTTCGACCTCGACCGGGTACGGCATGTAGAACTCGCCGGGCTCCATGATCGGTGGCATCGGGTTCACGAACTGCTTCCGCGAGTGGCAGTTCGCGCTGATGATCCCGAGCACGTCGTCGATCTGCTCCTCCTCGACACCCACGAGGATGGTCGCGTTGCCCTGCTTGAGGAAGCCCCCCGAGGAGTGGAGCCGGGTGGCGCGATACTCGCGCTCGAGGAGGGCGTCGACGAGGGTGGCGGCATCCTCGTTGTGCACGATCGCGGCGACGAGCTTCATGAGCGTGTTGGCTCCTCCTTGCGTGGCGCGTCAGGCAGGGCGCCGCGCCACGGATTATGGCGCACGCCGCCGAGCGCCTCGCGTGGTGCGCGACTGAGCCCTAGCCCGACCTTGCGGCCGGCGAGGGGAGGAGCGGCTCCACCGCGTCGCGGATCGCCCGGTCGGTCGCGTCGACCGACCCCGAGCCGTCGACGAGCCGGAAGCGGGATGGCTCGGCGGCCGCGAGGTCGAGATAGGCGCGCCGCACCTTCTCGAAGAAGGTGAGCTCCTCCGTGTCCTCGAAGCGATTCCACTCGCCGCGTCGGCGGGTGCGCCCCAGGCCGACCTCCACCGCCACGTCGACCAGAAGCGTGAGATCCGGTGCGAGGCCACCGGTCGCGAACGCCTGGAGCCGCCGCATGTCGTCGAGGTCGTTGCCGTAGGCGGCCCCCTGATACGCGAGCGACGAGTCGCTGTAGCGGGCGCTGACCACCCAGTCGCCGCGCTCGAGCGCAGGCCGAATGACGCGGGCCACGTGCTGCGCCCGTCCAGCGGCGAAGAGGAGCGCGTCCGCGCGCGGGTCGAGGTCGTCGCTCACGTCGCGCACGTGGAGCACGAGGCGCCGGATCTCGTCACCCAGCGCGGTGCCGCCCGGCTCGCGCGTCAGGACCGTCGCGAGGCCGCGGGAGCGCAGCCATGCGGCGAGGTTGCGGGCGGCGGTCGTCTTTCCGCTGCCGTCGGGCCCCTCGACGGTGATGAATCGCCCGCGCGACGACGCAGCGTCGCTCAGCGCCACGCGCGCCCCTCGTCCGGGAGCAGCTCGACGCGCCGATTCGGCTCTGCACCGCGCGAGCGGCTCATGAGGTTGTTGCGCTCCGCCATCTGGTGCTGGAGGCGGCGGATGTACGCGTTCTGCGGGCTCAGCTCCATCGGCCGTCCCGAGGCCGCGACCAACCCGATCGCCTCCGACGTCTCGCGCAATGCGGCCTCCGATGGATCGGCTTCGAGGTCGAACAGGGAGGCGAGCATGTTCTCCATCTGGAGCATCGTGTTCGTCTTCAGCACGTAGATCGGCACGCCGTGCGACTCGGCGTCGCGGAGCGCGCCGGGCTTGCGCTTGTAGTAGTTCCGAAGGGTGACGACGGCGTCCGACTCCTCGAGCTCCCGACCCACGGTGACCGGCACGCTGAGCTCGCGGACCGCCTGCTCCAGGCGCTTGCGGCTGACCCCGAAGGGAAAGACGATCATCGGCCGCTGCGCCCTGCCGGGGACCGATGCCGGCAGGCTCGCACCAACCGGCCGACCGACGCCTGCGGCCTCCCCGTCGACGTCGGCGTCCCGCAGGGCCTGCTCGAGCTGTCGCCGCGGGTCCGAGTCGGGCGCTGCGACGAAGCGGTCGTCGCCCGCCGTGCCCGCGATGCGCTCGCCGGGGAGCGGACGCAGCCCGCGGGATCCGCCGCCGCGACCGGGAAGCGGTCGCAGGCTGCCGCCACTGCCCGCCGCGAACCGGCCGCCCTGTGCCCCGGCGCCCCGCGAGAAATGGCCGAAGCCGCCGGTCGGCTCGAGCGGCGCGAACGCCGGATTGCCGGCCGCGGTCTCGCTGATCCGATAGTCGTACTTCGTCATCGCCTTCAGCTCGCCGCCATCAGTCCGGAAACGGGACTCGGGCGGGACCATGTGGCCGCGCAGGATCGCGTCGACCGTCTCCGCCACGTTGCGATGGACGATGACGTTGTCGCGCTCGACGATCTCGACGAGGACGTCGAAGGTCGGCGGTGCCTTGCGCTCGAGGACCGTCTTCTGCGTCCCGCGCCGCCGCGCTTCCTCGTCGCCGAGCGTCACCGGCTGGATCCCGCCGACGAGGTCGGAGAGGGTCGGGTTGAGCATCAGGTTGTCGAGCGTGTTGCCGTGGGCCGTCCCGACGAGCTGCACGCCGCGCTCGGCGATCGTGCGCGCCGCGCCGGCCTCGAGCTCGGTCCCGATCTCGTCGATGACGATCACCTCGGGCATGTGGTTCTCGACCGCCTCGATCATCACCGCATGCTGCTCGGTGGGGGTGCGGACCTGCATCCGCCGCGCGTCGCCGATTCCGGGATGCGGAATGTCGCCGTCGCCGGCGATCTCGTTGCTCGTGTCGACGATGATCACCCGCTTGCCGAGGTCGTCGGCGAGGACGCGCGCCACCTCGCGCAGCATCGTCGTCTTGCCGACGCCGGGCCGCCCGAGCAGGAGGATGCTCTGCCCCGAGTCGACGATGTCGCGGACGATGTCGATCGTGCCGTACACCGCGCGCCCGATGCGGCAGGTGAGGCCGACGACCTTGCCGGCGCGGTTGCGGATGGCGCTGATCCGATGGAGCGTGCGCTCGATCCCGGCCCGGTTGTCGTCGCCGAACGCGCCGATATGGTCGACGACGTGCGCGATGTCGCCCTCGGTCACCTCGCGATCCAGGAGGTCGACCTCGCCGGTCGTGAAGCGTGCCTCCGGCCGGCGGCCGAGGTCCATGACCACCTCGAGCAGATCGGTTCGGTTGCTGAGCTCGCGCAGCCGATCGCAGACCTCCGGCGGGAGGGCCTCCATCAGCGCATCGAGGTCATCGGTCATCTCGCGGCGTGTCACGGTGATCGCGCGGTCCTTTCGATCGCTCACGGGTCAGTGGGCCGGCACCATCGCCGGCTGGCGAACCGTTGCCCGCACCTCGCGCACGAGGAGCGTCACCCGGCCGATCGGCTCGAAGCCGACGGCGGTCGCGGCACGGAGGCCCGCCGACTCGTATGTTCGCACCGGAGCGAGGATGCCCGCAGCGGACGCCTCCCGCGCTGGTCCTCGCAGCACCGCATGCAGGAACGCTGCCCCGTCGACGCCGTCGCGGATGAGGAAGCGGAGGTAGTGCGGCCCCTCGCGGCAGGCGCCGTGCTGCGCGAAGCCACCAGCCCGCTGGTCGGCCGGCATGACCCACGCACCCACCGATCCGAAGTGGAGCAGCGGGTTGAGGCTGCTGCGCGGGACGACCGCCTCGTGGTCGACGCCCTCCCAGTCGGCGGCGCCGTACCCCTCGACCCGCGCGATGGCCGGCGGCGTCGAGTGGGTCCACAGGTCGAAGAGGTGCCACGCGTCGGGTGAGCCGGCCGCGCGGACCGCGCCCTCGGTCGCCGGCGCGTCGTCCGCATGGCCCCCGTTCCGTCCGCGACGTGCGTCGACGAAGGAGCGGACCCACGATCCCGGGCCGTGGAGCGGCTCCGGCGGCCGGTAGCAGATCTGCTCCTGGGCGTAGGCCACGAAGCCGGCCTGCCCGAACAGCTCGAGGTTCTCGTGCGCGTCCGCGCACGCGACGTGGAAGCGGGCGACGTCCTGCTGGCTGCCTTCCGCCACGAGCGCGGTCAGCAACGTCCAGCGGACCTCGGCGGACATCGGTCCGTCCTCCGCGTCGAGCTCGATGATCACCCAGTCCGATCGGTGCGGCTCGGTGATGGCCCGCGCGCTCCCCACCAGCTCGCCATCCACCTCGGCCACAAGATGGACCGATGGGGATCGGAGCGGCAGCCACGATGGGATGAGGGTGGCAAGGCTGATCCGTGGCCGAGCCGGGTCGACCGCGGGCACGCCTAGGCTGCGCCGATGGCCGTCCGGCGAGGCGTGGACGCGGCGCGACAGTGCCGCCAGCGCCTGGCGGTCGGTGAGCCGAGCGGCGCGCACGGCGCCGGACCCGTCGGTCACGTCGCCGCCGGCGTCTCGATCATCTCGGCCAGCAGGCGGTGCAGGCGCCGATCGTCGGTCAGCTCCGGGTGGAAGGCCGTCGCGAGCACGCGGCCCTGGCGCACCGCCACCGGGCGACCGTCCGGGTCGCGGGCAAGCACCTGCGCCGCCGGCCCGACGTCGGTGACCATCGGTGCGCGGATGAAGACGCCGTGCAGCGGCGCATCCCCGAGGGCCGGGGCATCGAGATCGGCCTCGAAGCTGTCGAGCTGGCGCCCGTACCCATTCCGGGTGACCCCGATATCGAGCATCGAGAAGACCGGCTCGCCGCCGTCGTCGATGCGGTTGGCAAGCAGGATCATGCCGGCGCAGGTTCCAAGCATCGGGACGCCGCCGCGGGCCATCGACAGGATCGGCTCGCGCAGGCCGTAGGCGTCGATGAGCTTCCGCATCGTCGTCGACTCGCCGCCGGGCAGGACGAGCGCGTCGAGGTCGACGAGGTCGCGCGGCAGCCGGACGAGGACCGGCTCCGCCCCGACGGCGCGGATGGCGGCGAGGTGTGGTGCGACCGCGCCCTGGAGCGCAAGGACGCCGATCCGCGGCTTCCGGCCGGCGCGGCCGTGATCCGTCATCGCTCCACCCCTACCAGCCGCGGACGGCGAGCCGCTCCTCCGGCGGGATCTCACCGGAGGAGAGCCCGCGCATCGGCTCACCGAGGCCGGTGCTCACCTCCGCCAGGATCTCCGGGTTGTCGAACTGGGTCGTCGCCTTGACGATCGCCCGCGCGACGCGCTCCGGGTTCTCGCTCTTGAAGATGCCGCTGCCCACGAACACCGCCTCCGCGCCGAGCTGGCGCATGAGGCTCGCGTCGGCCGGCGTCGCGACGCCGCCCGCGCTGAAGTTCGCGACCGGCAGCGCGCCGAGCTCGGCGGTCTGCTGGACCACGTCGAGTGGGGCGCGCAGCTCCTTGGCGGCGGCGAAGAGCTCGTCGGGGCGCATGTTCTGGAGCTCGCGGATCCCCTTCTGGACCGCGCGCATGTGGCGGACCGCCTCGACGATGTCGCCCGTGCCGGTCTCGCCCTTGGTGCGGATCATCGCGGCGCCCTCACCGATGCGGCGCAGCGCCTCGCCGAGATCGCGGCAGCCGCACACGAACGGCACCCGGAAGCTGTGCGTGTCGATGTGGTGCTCCTCATCGGCCGGGGTGAGCACCTCCGACTCGTCGATGTAGTCGACCTCGAGCGCCTCGAGGATCTGGGCCTCGGCGAAGTGGCCGATCCGGCATTTCGCCATGACCGGGATGCTGACCGCGGCCTTGATCTCGTTGATGAGCTTCGGATCGCTCATGCGCGCCACGCCGCCGTACTTGCGGATGTCGGACGGCACGCGCTCAAGCGCCATGACCGCAACCGCGCCCGCCTCCTCGGCGATCTTCGCCTGGTCAGCGGTCACGACGTCCATGATCACGCCGCCGGCGAGCATCCGCCCCAGGCCGACCTTCGTGGCCCACGTGCTTCGTTCGATGGTGGTCATCTTGTTTGGTTCGTACCCTCACGCGGCGCATTGGATCGCGCCGCTCGCCATTCTACTCGGCACCGCGAGCGACCTCCGTTCGAGCGGCTTGGACGCGCGCTCCTGCACGTGCGGGCGGGTCGGCTAGAATCCGCCTCGAGGCGAGCGTCGTGATCAATGCACCCGTGCTGGTCCTGAACCAGAACTACGAACCCCTCAACGTCTGCGACATCAGGCGCGCCTTCCGGCTGATCGTCGCCGAGAAGGCGGAGCTCCTCGAGCGCAACCACCAGGTCATCCGCACCCCGACGCTGGCGATCGCGGCGCCATCGGTCATTCGCCTCAGCTATCACGTGAAGCGCCCGCGCCCGCGCGTGAAGCTGACGCGCCGCGAGGTCTTCGCGCGGGATCGACACATCTGCCAGTACTGCGGCGAGACGAGCCGCGACCTCACGATCGACCACGTCGTCCCCAAGCACCGTGGCGGACGCCACGAGTGGGAGAACCTCGTGGCCGCGTGCCGCGGCTGCAACCACCGCAAGGGATCGAAGACGCTCGCCGAGGCCCGGATGCTGCTCCTTCGCGAGCCGCGCGCCCCGCGAGCCGACCTACGCTACCTCTTCGGGTCCTACCTCGCCGACGAGCGGAACGACACGTGGCGGAACTACCTCTTCCTCGGGACGACGGCGACGGCGAGCTGATCCTCGGCGACCTGCCCACGACGGTCCGGGACGTGCTCACCACGCTCACCGCGGCGGGGCACGAGGTCGCCGTCGTGGGCGGCGCGCTCCGCGAGCGTCTCCGGGACGGGTCGGTCACGGCCGCAGACTGGGATGTCGCCACCTCCGCCGATCCTGACGCGGTGGCGGCCCTCTTCCCGGCCGCGCGCTGGATGAATCGATTCGGCACGGTCACGGTGCCCGGCGATCCGCTCGTGGAGGTCACCGCCTTCCGCACCGAGGGCGCGTATCGGGACCGCCGCCGGCCGGACGAGGTGCGCTTCGGCGCGACGCTCGCCGAGGACCTGGCGCGGCGCGACTTCACCATCAACGCCATGGCCTGGCAGCCCATTGATCTCGACGCCGGGCGCGGGCGGCTCGAGGACCCGTTCGGCGGCCGTGCGGACCTCGCGGCCGGGATCCTGCGCGCCGTTGGCGACCCGCGGGCGCGGTTTGCGGAGGACGCGCTGCGCATCATGCGGGCCGTTCGCTTCGCCGCCGGCCTCGGCCTGCGGATCGAGCCGGCGACCGCGGCCGCGCTGCGCGACCTGGCGGCCACGGTGGAGGGCGTCTCGGGCGAGCGGATCCGCGAGGAGCTGCTGCGCATGCTCAATGGCCCGACGCCGCCCTCCAGCGCCCTGCGCGAGATGGAGCAGCTCGGCATCCTGCGCGTCATCCTCCCGGAGGTTGCGGCCCTGCGCGGCATCCCGCAGGCGAAGCGAATCCCGGGTGACGCGTTCGATCACACGCTGCGCGCTGTGGACGCGGCTCCGGCCGACCCACCGCTCGTCCGGGTCGCGGCGCTGCTCCACGACATCGGCAAGGCGACCACCCTGACCGGCGGCCACTTCCTCGGACACGAGCGGGTGGGCGCCGACGTGGCGGTCCGGGTCCTCCAGCGGCTCCGCTTCCCGGCCGCCGAGACTGCCGCCGTCGAGCATGCCGT
This sequence comes from Candidatus Limnocylindria bacterium, assembly GCA_038328565.1. GTDB lineage: Bacteria > Chloroflexota > Limnocylindria > QHBO01 > QHBO01 > JAICQM01. Next base: position 16,698 of record JBBQMC010000003.1, on the reverse strand, counting down.
TCGGCACCACATGTTCGCGTACGAGCCGGGCTGGACCGATGCCGCGGTCCGCCGCTTCCTGGGTCGCGTCGGGCCGGAGCGCCTCGACCTCCTGCTGGCGCTCCGGCGGGCTGACAACCTCGCCTCGGGAGTCGGCGACGCCGGTGCCGTGGCCGAGCGTGAGCTCGTGCATCGCATCCGAAGCGTGGGCGCGGCGCACCCGGCCATCCTCGCCGGGCACCTCGCCATCGACGGTCACGACCTCCAGGCGGCGCTGGGCATCGGTCCGTCGCCGGCGGTCGGCGAGATCCTTGATGCCCTGCTGGAGCGCGTCCTCGACGACCCCGCCCTCAACGAGCGCGCCACGCTGCTGGCCCTCGCCGCGTCGCTCGCCGCGCAGGCTGGCTCGCCCATCGAGTGAGCGGTGCGTCGGCGCACCAGCTGGGCCTCGCTGCCGGGCCTGTAGACGGGCGGCGCCGCGATGGGCCGCTGCTACAATCGGCGGTCCCTGACCCTGACGGACGAGGACCGAAGATCGCGCGATGACGAGCGGGCGGCGTGCCCCACGCCTGGAGCATCGGCTCACGAGCGCCAACGCGACCCTTGCGGACCTCGAGACGGCGGTTGCTGTCGCCACCGAGCACGATCTCGCCGCGCTCACCGTCAGCCCGTGGCTCGTCAAGGCCGCGAAGCGCCATCTCGGCCGCTCGCGCGTCCGGCTCGGCACGGTGGTCGGCTTTCCGCACGGCGGGCAGATCCTGGCCGTGAAGGCGTTCGAGGCAAGCAAGGCGCTCGAGCAGGGAGCCGCGCAGATCGACTTCGTCGTCAACAGCGGGGCGCTGCTCTCGGGTGATGAGGAGATGGTGCTCAACGACATGCTCGCCGTCATCGACATGGTCCATTCCGCGCTCGGGGTCGCCGGCGTGATCGTCGAGTCCGATCCGATGCCGGACGACCAACTGCGCCGGGCCTGCCGCATCGCCGAGCGCGCCGGCGCCGACTATGTCGTGACCGGCACCGGCGCCGCGACGGCACGCGCGACCGTCGAGCGCTCCGCGCTCCTGCGCGACAGCGTCGGCCCGCGGGTCCAGGTCAAGGCCGCCGGCCGCCTGCGCCGGGTCGACGACCTGCGCGCCGCCGCCGATGCCGGCGCGGCGACCCTGGCGACCCGCTTCAGCGCCGAGCTGGCACGCATCGCGGGCACCTCGCTCCAGCCCGCCGCAGCCGCCGCACGCTGATGCGGCTGCTCGTCGCGGGAGGAGCCGGCTACGTCGGGTCGACCACGGTGGAGACCCTCGTCGCCGAGGGCCACGCGGTGACGGTCTTCGACGACCTGTCGACCGGACACGCCGCCTCGGTCATCGACGGCGCGCGGCTCGTGGTCGGCTCGATGAACGATCAGCCGCACCTCGAGCGGGTGCTCGAGGAGGAGCGGATCGATGCCGTCCTCCACTGCGCCGCGAAGTCGCTGGTCGGGGAGAGCATGGCGCACCCCGGCATCTACTACCGCAACAACGTCGCCGGCGGCGTCGCGCTGCTCGAAGCGATGCACGTCGCCAACGTGAATCGCATCGTCTTCAGCTCCACCGCCGCGGTCTACGGGGAGCCGCGCCGGGTGCCGATCGCGGAGGCGGACCGCACCGAGCCGATCAACCCCTACGGCGCCACGAAGCTCGCCTTCGAAGGCGCGATGCGCTGGTTCGCGGCCGCCCACGGCTTCCGCGCCATCAGCCTCCGCTACTTCAACGTCGCCGGTGCCACCGAGCGCAACGGCGAGGACCACGAGCCGGAGACCCACCTCATCCCGTTCGTGCTGCGCGTCGCGGCCGGCGAGGCGAGCCACGTCCAGATCTTCGGCCAGGACTACCCGACGCCGGACGGCACCTGCATCCGCGACTACGTGCATGTGCGCGACATCGCGGACGCCCACCTTCTCGCGCTCGAGGCGACCGGCGAGGGCGACCCGTCGCTCGAGGTCTACAACCTCGGCTCGGCGGCGGGCTACAGCATCCGCGAGGTCGTGGAGGCGGCGCGCAAGGTGACCGGCCGCGCCGTGCCGGCACGCGCCGTGAAGCGCCGCATGGGCGACCCGCCGGTCCTCGTCGCCAGCTCGCGTCGCGCCCGGCGGGAGCTCGGCTGGCAGTCGCGCCACAGCAAGCTCGAGGAGATGCTCACCGACGCCTGGGCCTGGAAGGAGGCCCACCCGACCGGCTACGACCGGCCCTCCGGGGACACGAACGGGGCCGCCGGACCGATGCCGAACCCGGTGGCGGCCGGCGCTGGCAGCTGATCTGAGCGGATCCGGCTCAGGCGCCGGCGGCGAGGCAACCGGCGCAGCGGCCGTAGAAGTCGAGCCGCGCGTCGTCGATCTCGAAGCCCAGCTCCGAGCGCACCCGCTCGGCGACCGGCGCGACGAGCCGCTCGCCGATCTCCTCGACCCGGCCGCAGGCCGAGCAGGCCAGGTGGTGGTGATGGCCGGCCCGGCAGGCGACGTAGCCGTACACGTGCCCGTCACGCTCGAGGCGCCGCGCGACGCCGGCCACGACCAGCGTCTCCAGCGTGCGGAACACCGTCGCGCGACCGAGTCCCGGCGTGCTGCGGCGGAGCGATTGCCACAGCTCCTGCGCCGAGACCTGCCGCCCGGAGCGCTCGAGCGCCTCGGCGACGACGAGCCGCTGCCCGGTCACCCGCTCGCCGGCCCGGCGCAGCCGCTCGGCATGGCGGCCGGCGCTCATCCGATGCCCCCGACCGTGCCGGCCCAGTACGAGAAGAGGTAGATGCCGAGCACGCCGGCCAGGGTGCCGACGACGACGAGCCGCGAGCGGTCGGACCGATGCGCCTCCGGCAGCAGCTCCGCGGCGCCGATGTAGAGGAAGAAGCCGGCGAAGACGGCAAGCATGGCGCCGAGCACGACGTCCGGCAGCGGGATCAACAGGCCCACGATCACGCCGAGCACCGGCGCCAGGGCGACGTACGTCACCCATCGGTACGCCTGCGCGCGCGGGAAGTGGCTGGCGAGCAGGAGGCTGACGATGCCGATCCCGTCGGAGAAGCGGTGGATGATCACGACCGCGGCGATGACGAGCCCTAGCCCGCCGCCGACCGCGAGGCCGGCCGCGAGCGCCACGCCGTCGAGGAAGCTGTGGAGACTCATCCCGCCCGCGCCGATGAGGCCGATGTGCCGGTGCGCCGACTCGCCGTGCTCGAGCTCGGTGGCCGTCTCGTGGCCGACGTGGAGGGCGGTGAGCTTCTCGATCGCGTAGAAGGCGAGGAAGCCGACGGCGGTCGCGATCATCGCGGCGTCGAGGCTGCCGTGCATCTGGTCGACCGCCTCGGGGATGAGGTCGAAGAAGGCCGCCCCGATCCTGATGCCGGCCCCCACCGCGATGATCAGGCCCACCTGCCTGGCGGCACGGAGGGCGAGGACGCCGCCGGCGAGGGCAGAGGCGAAGGCGCCGAACGCGACGAGGAACGCGGTGAGCGGCAACGGTGCTCCGTGGGTATCGGTCTAGGTGAGATACAGTATCATCAAGGAGCGACTGCGCCGTCAACTGAGCGCGCGTGGTAGCATCCGCGCAGCGGCGCCGCCCCGGAGCGTGAGCCGCGCGCCACCGCGCGAGGCGCGAGCGCGCGCCCTCCGACTGCATTGCGCGACGTCGCATCATTCGAGCCATTGGAGAACCATTTGCCACAGACCGATACCGCCTCGGAGGCGGAACCGCAGGCGCGCCGACCGCGCGCGCGGAAGCGCCCGCCCGCCCAGCGCCCGGCTGACCAGCCGATGAGCGCCGAGGCGAACGGCGCCGACCCGGTCGACGTCGAGTCACCGCTCCTCGCCGCTGTCCTCGCCCGCGCGAGCCAGCACCGCTTCGGCGAGGTCGAGGTCCCCGTCACGATTGCGCGCGCGCTGGAGCGTATGGGCTACGTCATCCCCACCGAGGTCCAGGCGCAGGCGATCCCGCCGCTCCGTCGCGGCGAGGACCTCATCGGCCAGGCACAGACCGGCACGGGGAAGACCGCCGCCTTCGGCATCCCGATCGTCGAGAAGGTCGATCCGGCCGCCCTCTGGGTGCAGGCCCTCGTCCTGACGCCGACCCGCGAGCTCTGCGTGCAGGTCGCGGAGGAGGTCGAGAGCCTCGGCCAGTTCCGCAACGTCCGCACCGTCGCGATCTACGGCGGCTCGAGCATGGATCGCCAGGTGACGGCCCTCAAGCATGGGGCACAGGTCGTGGTCGGCACCCCGGGCCGCGTGCTCGACCTCATCCGTCGCGGCGAGCTTCGCCTCGACCGTGTCCACACGGTCATCCTCGACGAGGCGGACCGCATGCTGGACATGGGAGTCATCGTCGACGTCGAGACGATCCTCGCCCGCTGCCCGCGGCAGCGCCAGACCGCGCTCTTCTCGGCCACGATGCCGTACGCGATCCTCCGCATCTGCGACCGCTTCATGAAGCGCGACGCGACCCGCGTCAGCGTGAAGCCGGAGCAGCGCACGGTGGAGACGGTGCGCCAGGTCGTCGTCTTCGTCGCCGAGCGCGACAAGGTGGCGGCGCTGATCGAGATCGCCCGCGAGCTGCGCGTCGACCGGCTGCTCGTCTTCCGCCACACCCAGATCGGTGTCGATCGGCTGACCGCCACGCTCGGGCGTCGCGGCCGGAACGTCGCGGCCCTCCACGGCGGCCTGTCGCAGCGCGAGCGCGACCGGACGCTCGCCGACTTCAAGGCCGGCAAGATCCAGTACCTGGTGGCGACGAACGTCGCCAGCCGCGGCCTCGACATCACGGACCTGCCGTACGTCCTGAACTACGACATCCCCGAGGACGCCGATACCTACGTCCACCGAGTCGGCCGCACCGCCCGCGCCGGCAAGGAGGGAACCGCCATCACCTTCGTCGGCGAGTGGGACATCGACGTCTGGGAGCAGATGCGCGAACAGGTGGGCGCGACCGTCGAGGAGCGCCAGCTCGACCTCTACGCCTCTGGGGAGTGACGCCCGGGTCGCGATGAACGCCGCGACCGATCCACGGGTACCCTGAAACGACGATGCCACGCCATCCCGCCCCGGCGCCACCGAGCCCACCGCGCACCGACCTCGACGTGCCGCAGGTCGCCTCGAACGACCTCGCCGTGGTCAGCAGCGTCGAGTGGCTGTTCGAGCCGTGCTGGCGAGGCGACCGCCTCATGGCCAGGTTGCACGAGGGCCGCGTCCGCCTCACCGATCGGACGGGCGACGAGCCGTCCGGCTTCGAGGAGCTCATCACCCTCCTGCCCGACGTGATCGACGCCGACCAGGTGCTGCTCGACGGCATCTGGACCGCGCAGCCCTTCATCGGTGTCGGGAGCGCGGCCGCCCACCTTGCCGAGGCGCTGGAGGAGGAGGGGCTGACTGGCACCGTGCCCGATCCGCGCGAGACTGAGCGCGCCCGGGCGTTCGTCGTCATCGACCTCGTCGAGCTCGACGGGCAGGGGCTCCATGACGTCCCGTACCTCGAGCGGCGGCGGCTGCTCGAGGGGATCGTGAGCGACGGTCCCCAGGTCCGCGTCTCGCCAGCCGTGAAGCGGCCGGTCGAGCACTGGATCGCGGCGTGGCGCGCGAATGGCTTCAGCCACTACGTCGCGAAGCACCAGAACAGCCACTACCGTCCGGGCGAACGGACCGATGACTGGGTGAAGCTCTCCGCCGAGCCCGAGATGCCGCCGAGCATCTTCGGCCGCCTCTTCGGCCAGCGCCCGCGCAGGGTGCGCCATATCGCGGATCGGCCGGACCGCACGGAGCGCAGCGGACGATGACCTCCCGGACCGCCGGCATGCTCGTCTTCCTCGTTGCGATCGTGATTGCGGGTGGCTGGCTCGTGTGGGCGCGGCTGTCCGGAGGCTTCTGTACGCCGCCCCCGGGAGCTGGCTGCGCCTGACGGGTTGCCAGGGTCGGCCGAGCAGGGGGACGTGACGGCCGTGGGCAGTAGTTACGCCAGCCGCAACTAACGGACACTCGGTTGCGATTCCTGCGCGGACGGTAACGGACGGCGACCGAGGCGCGCGCCTGGCTCTCCGGGAGCTACGCCTGCCGCAAGAAGCGCAATCGTCTCGCCGATACTTGCGTCCATCGCAAGTCCCGCCCGCGCCGCCGCTGCATGGACTTCACCGCTCCGATCGGGCCGAGCGTGCGTGCTACCCTTGACCGACCCCCGAGCGCACCTGCAGCCAGAAGCGCGACAGCACCTGCGAGGAGGCCCCACCCCTGACGTCCCACGCATCGGCCGCTCTCGGCTCGGCACTCGACGAGCAGGGGCTTGCCGAGGTTCGCCGGGTGGGCAGCGCCGACCTGATGGTCGGCATTCCGAGCTTCGGCAACGCCGAGACGATCGGCTACGTCGTGCGCGCCGCCACCGCCGGCATGGTGCAGTACTTCCCGGACCTCAAGCCGATCCTCGTCAACTCCGACGGCGGATCGCCGGATGACACGCCGCGGGTCGCGGTCAGCACGGAGAGCCCGGAGTACATCGAGAAGATCATCCTCGTCTCGCCGCGCCACAAGCTCCAGCGGATCAGCTTCACGTACCAGGGCACGAGCGGGAAGGGGACCGCGGTGCGCGCCCTGCTCGAGGTCGCGCGCGAGCTGAAGGTCAAGGCGATGGTGATGGTCGACTCGGACCTCCGTTCGATCGTTCCCGAATGGGTCGAGCTGCTCGCCGGACCGATCCTCAAGGGCGGCTACGACTTCGTCGCGCCGCTCTACAGCCGCTACAAGTACGACGGCACGATCACGAACAACATCAGCTACCCGCTCACGCGGGCGCTCTATGGGCAGCGGATCCGGCAGCCGATCGGCGGCGACTTCGCGGTGAGCGGCGACCTCGTGGGTCGCTACCTCGAGCTCGACACGTTCGACGAGCTGACCGCGCGCTTCGGCATCGACATCTGGATGACGCACAGCGCGATCAACGAGGGCTTCGCGGTCTGCCAGGCGCGACTCGGCGCGAAGATCCACGACGCCAAGGATCCCGCGTCGGACCTCGGACCGATGTTCCGGCAGGTGGTCGGCACCCTGTTCCGCCTGGCCGGCCACTACGAGGACCGATGGCTCCGCGTGCGCGGCTCGCACGCCATCCCGGAGTACGGCTTCGAGCGCGTCGTGGCTCCCGAGGAGATCCGCGTCAACCACGCGAAGCTCGTCGACAACCTGGAGCAGGCGCGCCTCACGCAGCGAGACACGTGGGCGGAGATGCTCGCCGACGAGCAGCTCGAGCGCGTCATGCACCTCGAGCTTCCCGAGGACCCGTCCGCGTTCCACTTCCCTGCCGAGCTGTGGGTGCGCTGCCTCTACGACACGCTCGTCGCGTTCCATCGCCGCGGCGCGGACCGGGAGCGCCTCCTCGCCGCGCTGACGCCGCTCTACTTCGGCCGCACCGCCGGCTTCATCAGCCAGACCCTCGAGATGACGACCGACCAGGCGGAGCGGGTCATCGACGACCAGGCGCGCGAGTTCGAGGAGCTCAAGCCGTACCTCGTGACGCGCTGGAAGGCGATGCGCGCCGAGGCGGGCGGGAGCTGATGGCCCCGCGCCGGCGCGAGCCCTACCGCATCCTCCTCCCGCTCGCCAACCCGCGCACCGCGCGGGATCTCGTGCGCATCGGCTCCGGCGTCGCGAATGGGCGGCCGACCGAGATCACCGCGCTCGGCATCGTCGAGGTGCCGGAGGGCGTCAGCCTGTCGGAGGGCGCGCACCAGGCGCGCATCGCGCGGCGCCTCCTCCAGCGCGTCCTCGACTTCGGCGACGAGGAGGGCGTCGAGCTGCGGACGATGGTCCGCATCGGTCGTCGCGCGTCCGATGGCGTCATCGAAGCGGTGAGCGAGGAGGGGACCGATCTCGTCATCTTCGGCTGGGCGGGGCCGCGCACCCCCGCACAGACCGCCCGCGCCGAGGCGGAGGCGACCGAGGCGCTGCTCGCGGGTGCGGAGCCGCGGCCGCAATCGGTCTTCACGACCACGATCGACGCGGTCGTCCGCGAGTCGCCGTGCGACATCGCGGTCGTCAAGCAGCGCGGCCTGGACAACGTCCGCTCGATCCTCGTCCCGGTCCGCGGCGGCCCGCACGCCGAGCTCGCGATCCGCCTCGCCCGCGACCTCGGGAAGCGCTTCGGCGCGCAGGTGGTCGTCATGCACATCGTGCCGAAGGGGATCGGCCAGCGAGCGCTCGCCCGCGAGCAGGAGGCGCTCGATGCCTTCGTGCGCGAGCACGGCGGTGGGCGGCGCGTCGTTGGCCTGCTCCGCGAGGGGACGAGCGTGCGGACCACGATCATTCGTGAGGCGGCGCACCACGACCTCGTCGTCATGGGTGCTGGCGCTCAGCCGTCCGACGGGCGGCATGGCAGCGATGGCCGCTACCTGTTCGGGTCGGTGCCCGAGGCAGTGGTGAGCAAGGCGCGGGCGACGGTGATCGTGGTGAAGACGAAGCAGACGCTCGGGACCTCCACGTTCGACGAGCTGCGTGCCGCGGAGGGGACGCTCGCGCACGCGGACGCGTACGCCGAGCGCAGCCAGGCGCTGCCATCGGTCGTCGACAAGTGGTTCGCCGAGAATACGTTCCATGCCGGCGAGTTCAGCGACGCTCGCAAGCTCGTCGCGCTGAAGGAGAAGGCCGGGTTGACGATCAGCGTCGGGCTGCCGGCCCTCAACGAGGAGCGGACGATCGGTCTCGTCATCCGGCGCATCAAGCGCGCGCTCGTCGACAAGGTGCCGCTCATCGACCAGCTCGTCGTCATCGACTCCGACAGCACCGATCGGACGGCGGAGATCGCGACCGAGCTCGGCGTGCCGGTCGTGCGCCACTCGCAGATCCTGCCCGAGGTCGGCTCCGTGACCGGCAAGGGCGAGGCGCTCTGGAAGAGCCTTCACGTCCTCGACGGCGACATCGTCACCTGGGTCGACACCGATATCAGCAACATCCAGCCGCGCTTCGTGACCGGCCTCCTCGGCCCGCTCCTCCGCGAGCCGCGGATCCAGTATGTGAAGGGCTTCTACCAGCGACCGATCAAGGAGGGTGCGAAGCTCATCCCGGAGGGCGGCGGCCGGGTGACCGAGCTCATGGCACGCCCGCTGATCAACCTGTTCTTCCCGGAGCTGTCGGGCATGATCCAGCCGCTCTCCGGCGAGTACGCCGGCCGCCGGGCGCTCCTCGAGAGCGTGCCGTTCTTCACTGGCTACGCCGTCGAGATCGGCTTGCTGATCGACATCATCGAGGCCTACGGGCTGCCGGCCATCGGCCAGGTCGACCTCGAGCGGCGGATCCACCGCAACCAGCCGCTCGGCAACCTGTCGCAGATGGCCTACGTGATCCTCGCCGGCGCGATCCGCAAACTGGAGGAGCGACACCGCATCGAGCTGCTCACCGAGGTCGGACGTGGGATGAAGGTCATCGCGCAGGAACGAGACCACTTCAGCCTCGAGGTTCGCGAGATCGGCGACGAGCTCCGCCCGCCGATGCGCACCATCCCGGCCTACGTCGAGCGGCGTCGCGCGCTGAAGACGGGAGCGGCCCGCTCGGGCGCCACGGTCTCGGGGTGACCGTCGTGGCACGGCCCCTCACCGTGGTCGTCGCGCCGGACAGCTTCGGCGGGGCGCTCGACTCGGTCGGGGTCGCCGAGGCGATCGTCACCGGCTGGTTGCGTGCCCGTGCCGACGACGCGATCATCCGCAAGCCGATGGCGGACGGTGGCGAGGGGACGCTCGCCGCGGTTCGCGAGGCGCTCGGCGATGCGGTCGAGGAGCGGACCGTCCCGACGACCGACCCGCTCGGCCGACCGGTCGAAGCCACCTGGCTGCTCGTCGACGGCGGGCGCGGCGCGTTCGTCGAGATGGCATCGGCATCCGGACTGGCGCGGCTGGCGCCGGAGGAGCGGACGCCGGCGAACGTGCGGCGCGCCTCGACCCGAGGGACGGGCGACGTCATCCGGGCAGCGCTGGATGGCGGCGTGGCGGAGATCACGATCGGGCTCGGCGGGAGCGCGACGAACGACGGCGGCGCCGGCATCCTGCGGGCGTTCGGCACGCGGCTGCTGGACGCGGCCGGCGCCGAGCTGGCGGAGGGTGGCGCCGCGCTCGCCGAGCTGGCGAGCGTTGACGCGCATGACCTCGACCCGCGGTTGGCGGCGACGCGCATCGTCATCGCCTCCGACGTCACGAACCCGCTCTGCGGCGCGCGGGGCGCGAGCGCGACCTACGGCCCGCAGAAGGGCGCCGACCCGGCGACGGTGGCGGAGCTCGACGCCGCGCTCGCGACCTGGGGGCGCGCGATCGAGGCCGCGACCGGGCGCCTCGTCGCCGACATCCCCGGCGCCGGCGCCGCCGGAGGGACGACCGCTGCGTTCCTCGGCTTTACGCACGCCACCGTGCGACCCGGCGTGGAGGTGGTCGCGGAGCTGGCCGGGCTGCATGCCGCCCTCGAGGCGGCCGACCTCGTCATCACCGGCGAGGGACGGGCCGATGCCCAGACGCTGTCCGGCAAGGCGGCGATGGGCGTCGCGAAGCTGGCCGCGGCGCGGCACACGCCGGTCGTCCTGCTCACCGGCGGCATGGGACCCGGGGCAGGGGCGCTGGGCGGGGTCGGCGCCATCACCCTCGTGCAGCCGATCCCGGACGGACCGATGGACCTCGCCACCGCCATGGGCGACACGGCCCGCCTCCTGGCCGACGCGGCCGAGCGCGTGGCGCGCGGCATCGGCATCGGGTTGGCGCTCGCGGAGCGATGAGGCCGAAGGCCGCCACCCGGAAGAAGCGGCGTGGGCCGAGCCCGCAGAAGCTCGCCGCGGACCGTCGGAAGCGGCGCGTGCTGGCAGACGTCGTGCTCGATCGCCTCGGCGACCGCTACGACCACCCGACCTGGACCGGGCCGCGGGTCGACACGATCAGCGAGCTCATCCTGACCATCCTGTCCCAGAACACGGCCGACACGAACTCGTTCCGGGCCTTCACCGCGCTGCGCGCGAGCTACGGCTCCTGGGACGCGGTGCTCGCCGCGCCGACCGATGAGCTGGCCGTCGTGCTGAAGCCCGGCGGCCTTGCGCCCACGAAGTCCCGCCGCATCCAGCACGTCCTCGCGGAGGTGCACGGGGCCACGAACGGCACCTGGGACCTGGCCTTCCTCGGGGCATGGCCGCTCGACGAGGCGCGCGCATGGCTGACCGGCCTGCCGGGGATCGGTCGCAAGACGGCCGCCATCATCCTGCTCTTCAACTTCGGACGGGCTGCGATGCCGGTCGACACCCACGTCCACCGCGTCACGACCCGGCTCGGGATGCTGCCGCCGCGCACCCCGCTCGACCGCGCCCACGACCTGCTGGAGGGCGTCCTCAAGCCGGACGAGATGTACCCCTTCCACGTCGAGACGATCCGCCATGGTCGAGACACCTGTCGCGCTCCACGGCCGATCTGCGGCGTCTGCCCGCTGACCGACGTCTGCGCGTACTACGTCCTGGCGGCGAAGGGGAAGGCACCGATGGCGCCGGTCCCGCGCACGGCCCCGAGGGCGGAGCGGCAGTTCCACGACGAGCTGCTCCACGGGTGGCGGCGGCCGGAGGCTGCCGGCCCCTGATCGCCGGCGTCGCCGACCCGGACCCCGACCCCGACCCGGCCATACCCCGACCCGGCCATCTATCAATGAGGCTCGGCCAAGGCGGGCCGACTCGGCCACCCATCAACCGACCGGCGATTCCGACGTCCGCCGGGTCGCATGTTGAGCGTGATCGAAGCTCCGCCGCGCCGCGCCGCCCGCCTTAGCCCAGCGTGGTTGCTACCTGGCCGCGACCGCAGCGGTCCGGCGTTGAGAGGTTGAACATCCTCAGCGCGACGGTGCCCTGCCTCCGTCCGGTGGGGAGTTCGGGCCGCGGTCGGCATCAGCCTCCTTCGCGCCCGGCCAGGCGAGGAGGCGCCCGCCGGCGCCTGACGAGGGCCATGGTCAGCTGCGGAGATCGCGCCGGCCGAAGCCCCACGTGCCGATCGCCACGCCGCCGACGGCGAGCACGACGCAGGCGACGATCCCACCGGCGTCCCAGCGGCCGAGCATCGGCTGGCCCATGTGGCTGCTCAGCACCAGTTGGCCGATCCAGTCCGGCATGCCGATGTCGCCGCCCACGAGGTCGATGAGCCAGGTGACGATGGTGAGCGCGACCACCGTCGGCGCGGCGAAGCGCGGGCCGACGAGGCCGCCGACCGCGATCCCGACCCCGGCGAGAGCGGCGGCGTAGAGACCGATGGCTGCCGTGCCGAGCACCGGGATGGCGACCTCGCCGCCGGCCGAGGCGGTGCCGACCGCGATGCCGAGCGCGGCCAGCGCGACGATGACGGCGATCGCGACTCCCACGCCGACGGCGCCGGCGATCGGCCAGCTTGGACGCGCCACCGGCGCCGACAGGAGCAGCTCGTCGCGGCCCGACCGCTCGTCCGACGCCCAGCCGCCGACGAGGCCCGCGGCGGCGAGACCGGCGAGGACGAGGCCGAACTCGATGAAGACGATCTCGAGGAACCCGCCGATGGATCCGATGTCGCTGTCGGGGAAGAGGCGCGACAGCACGCGAACGAAGTCCGGCGACTTCGCGAGCTGCGCGACGAAGGCGGCACCGGAGCTGGCGATGACGAGCCCGAAGATCCCAAGCCCGATGCCCCAGCCGAGCCCGGTGGGCAGCCGTTCGCTCGTCGCGCGCGCCACCGGGCCGGTGAGGCCGAGGAGGATTCGAGGCAGGCGCGGGCCGTGGATCGCGGCCGTGGCGCCGAGGTCGCGGCGCACGAACGCCTCGACCCCCACCGCGATGAGCGCCGTCGCGACGACCGCCACGAGGACGGCCGAGCCCCAGTCGTAGCGCCCGGCAAGCGGGATGTGGTTCGCGGTCCACGAGAACCAGGTGAGGCTCGCGAGCGGGGCCAGCTGCGGGATCGCTTCCTGGTAGCCGTTGAGGAGGAACCCGGCGAGCATCAGGCCGCCGGCGATCCCCGCCGCCGCGCCACGCCCGACGAACGGGGCGAGCGCGAACGCGACAGCGCCGGCGATGAGCGCCATCAGCCCGAGCCAGACCGCGTACGCGAAGGCAGCCCCGACCGGGATCTCGTCCCCCGGCAGGGTCGGGAAGGCGGCCCCGGCGATGGCGGTCGCGCCACCGATGAGCAGGATCGCGATCGCGAGCATGAGGACGTGGCCGCTCACCTTCTCGAGCGCGATCCGGCGCCGGCTGATTGGCGCGGCGGCGACGATGTCGAGGCTGCCGCGGCTCGACTCGACGGCGAGGGTGCCCGACATGGCGAGGATCGACCACAGGCCGATGAGCAGCGGGAAGAAGCCGCCGTACTTGTACTGGAGGTAGCCGCCAAGCGTCTCCACGTTCACCGGCTTGCCGGCCAGTCCACGCAGGATCGGCGGCACGGCGTCGACGACGCCCCGGATCTCCGCGCGCGAGGCCGGCGTGTTGAACTGGCTGATGATCCCGGCCGCGACGACGACCGTCAGCAGGCCGATGAGCCCGCCGATGAGGAGCGTCGCGCGGCGCGAGTCACGGAGCGTCTTGGCGAAGACGCTGCGGGGGCCACGTGCCCGGCTCAGCGGCGAGATGGTGGGCAGGCGGGTCGCGTCGGTGGTCATCGGGCCTTCGCCGGCTCGGCGGCCGCGGTCCCGTACTCGGCGAGGAACGTCTCCTCGAGGGTCGGCTCGCGGCTCACGAAGTCGAGCAGCTCGTGGTGCGCCGCCGCCCGCACGACGGGGGTGATCGAGCCCGCCACGCGCATCCGGAGCACGCCGTCCTCCGCGGTCACCTCGCTGACTCCGGGCAGGCCCTCGAACTCGTCGCGCGGCGCCGGCCCGGCGAAGCGGAGCTCGACCTGGTGGTGCGCCATGTCGCGGAGCGCGTCGACGCGGTCGACACGGGCGAGCCGCCCGTCGCGGATGATCGCCACCCGGTCGCAGGTCCGCTCCACCTCGGACAGTACGTGGCTCGACATGAAGATCGTGCGTCCCTCCTCCTTCGCCTCGCGGACGAGGGCGAAGAACGTCTGCTGCACGAGTGGGTCAAGGCCGGACGTCGGCTCGTCGAGGATGAGGAGCTCGGGCCGATGCTGAAGCGCCACGACGAGGCCGACCTTCTGCTTGTTGCCCTTCGAGTACTCCTTGAACTTCCGCGATGTCGAGGTCCAGCCGCGCGACGAGATCGGCCTGGTAGGCGGGGTCGACGCCGCCCCGCAGGTTGGCGAAGTAGTCAATCGTCTGGCCGCCGGTGAGCTTGTCGTACAGGACGAACTCGCCGGGCAGGTAGCCGAGCCGGCGGTGGATCGCCACCGGGTCGACGGTCGTCTCGATCCCGAAGACGCGGGCGCGTCCGCCCGTCGGCCGCAGGTGGTCGAGGAGCGTGCGGATCGTCGTCGTCTTGCCCGCCCCGTTGGGCCCGAGGAAGCCGAAGGCCTCGCCCTCGCGGACGACGAGGTCGACCTCGATGATGCCGCGGTGCTCGCCGTAGGCCTTGGTCAGGCGCTCGGTTTCGATGACGGGCGCCGGAGCGGTGCCCGCGGTGCTGCTGGTCATGCGGTCCTTTCCGTGCTGTCGAGCGGTGGCGCGCCGCGGGCCGCCTCGTAGCGTGCCAGCAGGGTCGGCCATTCCCGTTCGAAGAAGAGATAGAAGTCATGGAGCTCGCGAAGGCCGAGCCCCATCGGTGCCGGCTGGTCGCCGACGAGGTCGAGCCCCGCCGCGGTGAGCCGCCGGAACGCCCGGATCCGCGGCAGGTAGTTGCTCATCAGCCCGCCGAGGGCGCCGGCCGGGGCGGAGAGCCACTCGCGGCGGTCGCCGCGCTTCGTTCGGCGCTGGATGAGCCCGGCGGCGGTGAGAAGGCGGACCGCGCCGCTCACCGCGCCGCGGCTGGCGGCGAGGCGCTCGGCGATCTGCTGGGCGCTCTGCTCCGGCGGATCGGCGATGAGGAGGTAGCCCCAGACCCGACCGGCCATGCGCGGCATGCCCTGGGCGGCGAGCTCCTGGCCCATCGCCTCGATGAACGCTTCCTCGTCGTGGGTCGTCACAGTGATCGGTGTACATCGTTCAGATCGTTCAGTCAACAGTGAACGGTGCGGATCGGAGGAACCTGGGCTCGACAGCCGGGGTAGAACATCGGTGTGGAGAGCCGTCCACCCGCGTCGGACGCGGAGCTGATCGCGCGCGCCGTTGACGGCGACGAGCCGGCGTTTGCCGCGCTCGTGGATCGCCACGCCACGCTCGCGTTCCGCGCCGCTTACCTCGTCCTGCGGGATGCGGACCGCGCGGCGGACGCGACCCAGGAGGCCTTTATCAACGTGCACCGCGCCCTCTCCCGTTTCCGGACCCATGACCCGTTCGTTCCGTGGCTGCTCGCGATCGTCGGCAACCGGGCCCGCAACCTTCGCCGCGCCGACTGGCGACGCGTCGCCGCCTGGGGACGCGTCGCGGACGTGGCGGCACGCGAGCCGGGGTTGCGGACCGCGCCCTCGCCGGAAGGCGAGGTCGTGGCGGCCGAGCGGCGCGCGGCCATCGTCGCGGCGGTCGACAGCCTGCCCCAGGCCGATCGCCTCGTCATCTCTTGCCGCTATTTCGCCGGGCTCGGCGAGGCCGAGACGGCTGCCCTGCTCGGCGTGGCGCGCGGGACGGTGAAATCGCGCCTGTCGCGCGCCCGCCAGCGCCTGCGCACGGTGCTCGAGGCGCGAGGACTGACCGATGTCTGACCAGCGCACGCTCGACGACGCCATCCTCGACCGCCTCCTGACCGATGCCGCGGCCGCGATCGCCTGGCCGCCGACGCCCGCGCTCGACCTGCGTGCGGCGACCCCGCGGCGTCCCGTCGTGCGCCGTGCGCTGCTCGTCGCGATCGCGGCGCTGCTCCTCACCGCCGGGGCGGCGCTCGCTGCCGGTGCGCTCGGCATCGGACCGCTGCGGATCCTGTTCACCGATGCGCTGCCGTCGCCGAACGTGAGCGACACTCCGCTCGCCACGCGCCTGGCGCTCGGCGCGAGGACGACCATCGCCGATCCAACGATCAAGGTCGCGCTGCTCGAGCCCGGAGGGCTCGGTCCGCCGGACGAGGTCTATCGGTCGGTCGACGGGCGGCAGGTCTCCCTCGTCTGGGGCGTACGCGATGGGCTGCCGGCGACGGGCGGTTCGCGGATCGGCCTGCTCGCGATGTTCCTGTCTGGCGACATCGAGCCGGACCTCATCCAGAAGCTCGTGATCGAGAGCCGGGTGACGATCCAGCAGGTCACCGTGCGCGGGCACCCCGGCTACTGGATCAGCGGTGCGCCGCACGTCCTGCGCTACAACGCGACGGTCGGGGAGGGGCTCGAACGCACCCGACTCGTCGGCGACGTGCTCGTCTGGGACGAGGGCGGGACGGTGGTGCGGCTGGAGTCCGGCCTCGGACGCGACGCGTCGATCGCCCTCGCCGAGACGATGCGCGCTCCCTGACCCGGGCCGGAACCACGTCATCCATGGCGGGGTACTCCCGGGCGGCGCGGTTCACCCGCGCCAGCTGAGCTGTTCTGCGGGTCCTGCTCGGGCGCCTCCGGCGGTGCGGCTCCACCGTCGGGGGCGTTTCGATGCCGTGCCCGAAGCGGGTGGCATCGGTCCCGTCCTCGTTCGCCACCGCGAGGGGCCGCTGCTAGAATCGCGCCTCGCGCCGGCCGAAGTAGCTCAGGGGTAGAGCATCGGTTTCGTAAACCGACGGT
>JBBQMC010000002.1:0-41686 GCA_038328565.1 Candidatus Limnocylindria bacterium | reverse complement strand
TCAGCGAGAGCCAGGAGCGGATGCTGATCGTCGTTCGCGCCGGGCGGGAGCCGGAGGTGGAGGCGGTGTTCGAGCGGTATGACCTCCATGCGATGCGGATCGGGACCGTCATCGACGAGCCGGTCGTGCGCTGCCGAGCCGGTGGCGAGCTCGTCTGCGAAGTCCCCGGCCTGGCGCTCGCCGACGAGGCGCCGCGCTACGTCCTGCCCCAGGCCTCGCCGGCCGGGCTGGAGGCGCTGCGCGCCGTCGACCTGGGAGCTGTTGCCGCGGAATCGCCGTCGGTCACCGATCTGCTCGCCCTCCTCGGCAGCCCGAACGCGCGCAGTCGAAAGCCGATCTGGCGCCGCTACGACCACATGAACGGCACCAACACGCTGGTCGCGCCCGGTGCCGGCGACCCCGCGCTGCTCCGCGTGAAGGGCACGCCGCGCGCGATCGCGCTCGCCATGGATGGCCCGTCGCCCGCGCGCCTCGGCGTGCTCGACCCGCGGCTGGCGGCCGTCTCGGCCGTCTGCGAGGCCGCGATCAACGTCTCGTGCAGCGGGGCGCGCCCGATCGGGCTCACGAATTGCCTCAACCTCGGCTCACCAGAGCCGGCAGAGGGCTACTGGCGGCTGGCCGAGGTCGTCGGCGGCATCTCCGACGCGTGCGGCGCGCTCGGCATCCCGGTCGTGTCTGGCAACGTCAGCCTCTACAACGAGACGGCGGATGGACCGATCCTGCCCACCCCGGTCATCGGCATGGTCGGGCTCCTCGACGACCGATCGAACGCCCGACCGATGGCGTGGCGCGAGGGCGACGAGCTCTGGCTGCTGGGCGAGCTCGGCGACGACCCCGCGGCCCTGGCGGGCAGCGAGTGGGCGGCGGTGCACGGTCACCCCGGCGGGCGGCCGCATCTCGACGCGGCGTCGGTCGCGCGCGTGGTCGAGCTGCTGACGTCGGCCGGCGCCCTGATCCGCGGCGCGCACGACGCGTCGGTGGGCGGTCTGGCGGTCGCGCTGGCGCGCATGGCGATCGCCTCCGGCCGCGGGGCGACGGTCGAGCTGCCGACGAGCGTGGCGGCATGGTTCGGTGAGCGGGTGGGGCGCGTGATCGCGAGCGTTGCGCCCCCCGACGTGGCGGAGCTGACGGACCTTGCCACACACCACGGCGTCGCCGTGCGGCGGCTGGGAAGCGCGACGGGCGGGATGCTGCGCATCGGTGAGGCGGAGGCCTCGCTCGCCGAGCTGCGCGGCGCCTGGGAGACGCCCTTCTAGCCCTTCTCCTGGGGCTCGCGCGCGTCACCGGAGCCGGCGTCCGGCTCGTCGATGCCGAGCGCGGCGATGACCGGATCGCCGCCGGTTCGCATGCGTGCCCGCCGGATCGCGCGCTCGCTCAGCAGCGCGCTCGTCGCCTCGACATCCGGCACGAGGACGGGCCGCCGGCGACGCAGGACGAGGAGCCACCACGCGCCGAGCAGCGTGATCGCGGCCAGGGTGGCGACCGCCCCGAACGTCGCCGATGGCGCGTTGCCGATCCCGACCGGCCCCGCCTCCGACGACGGCGAGGCGCCCGGCGGGTTGGCGCGCGCGGCCGCGCTGCCGTCGACATCGGTTGGCGCCGTGGTGGGGGCGGTCTCGCCACTGGGTGCGGCGCTCGGCGCGCGTGGCGCGGGAGCGGGCGCGAGGCTCTCCGCGGCACGCGCCGGGGTCGTCGTCCCCACCGCATGGATGACCGATGGGGCTGCGCTCGGCGCCGCCGGCGCCATGGCTGGCGTCGGCGCGACCGTCACGAGTGCCGCCGCCGATGCAGGGGTGGCGGGGCCCGGGGTCGCGGTCGCGATCGCGGCCACGATGTCGGTCGAGCGCGGACTCGGGACGAGACTGACCGAGGGAACAACGACGGGCGGCGGCGTCAGCACGATGGGCGAGGCGGTGTCACTCGGCCCCGCGCCGAGCGCGATGGACGGCGCCCCGCAGAGCGCCGCACCGATCGCGATGATGACCGCCAGGCCGCCGCGTCTCACCCTGCCGCCTCGCGGACCTGGCCGCGCGGCCGGCGTCGCCGTGCCGGCCGTGGCGCGCCGGCATCCGGGTCCTCCTCGGCGGGCTCGGACGCCTCGGCGGCCTCGGCGGGCCGCTCCTGCGCGAAGAGCACGGCGGCCGCCGCCTGCGGGTCGATGCGTCGTAGGCCACCCCGCGCGCGCTCGTGGAGTCGGTAGACCTCCTCCAGCCCGTCGGGCGGCACGCCCTCGGCGTAGACCGCGCTGAAGTGGCGGACCACCTGCGGATCGAACTGGGTGCCGGCGTTGCGCTTCAGCTCGGCGAGGGCCTGCTCGTGCGTCAGCGCCCCCTGGTAGGGTCGGTCGTGGACCATGGCGTGGTAGGCGTCGGCGACCGCCACGATGCGCGCCCCGAGCGGGATCTCGTTGCCGCGCAGGCCATGCGGATAGCCGCCGCCGTTGTAGCGCTCGTGGTGGTGGAGCACGACCGGGATCGCGTCGCGCAGGCCCGATGCCTGCTCGAGGATGACCTGGCCGATGCGCGGGTGCTCGCCGATCGCCTGCCATTCGCCATCGGTGAGCTTCGTCGGCTTGTCGAGGATCTCGGACGGAACGGCGAGCTTGCCGAGGTCGTGGAGCAGGCTCGCGATCCGGATGCGCTCGATCTCGTCGGACGGCAGGCCCATCTCGAGTGCGATGCCCGTCGCGAGCGAGGCGATCATGTCGGAGGGCCTGCCGCGATGGTGCGGCTGCGGGGCGAGGACCGATGCAAGGGCCTGGGTCGCGGTATCGCTCGCCCAGCGCCCGATCGCCGATGCCGCCTCGCGCCGCTCGGCGGAGATCGGGGCGCGGCGGATCGGTGACTCGTCGTCGAGGTCGCGGAACATGTAGGTCCGGTTGCGGCCGAGCGACTTCGCCGCGTACATCGCGGCGTCCGCCTGGTCGACGAGCCGATCGACCTGGAGCTCGCCGCCGATGCCGCCGGCGATGCCGGCGCTGATCGTGATCGCCGTTGTCTGGCCGTTCGCGATGCGCATCGGTGCGGACATCACGATCGATCGCAGCTTCTCGGCCAGGATCAGCGCGTCGTCCACGGTCGTCTCGGGAAGGATGAGCATGAACTCCTCGCCGCCGTAGCGGCCGAAGAGGTCGGAGGCGCGCACGTTGTCGCTGACGAGCGAGGCGACCTGGCGGAGGACGGCGTCGCCGGAGTTATGGCCGTACGTGTCGTTGACCGGCTTGAAGCGGTCGATGTCGATGAACGCCACCGCAAGTGGCTTATGGTGGCGCGCCGCGCGCTCGACCTCTGCCCCGAGCGTGATGAGCAGCGTCTCGCGGTTCGCGACCCCGGTCAGCCGGTCGTGCGTCGCGCGGGCCTCGACCTGGAGGAATGCGCCCGACGCCGCGTTGAACGCGCGCGCCAGGCGCCGCTCGGCCGGGACGCCGCTCTCCCGGATGAGCACCGGCGCGTCACTGTCGAGGGTCTCCTCGAGGGACCCGGCCAGGCGGTTGAGCCGCCAGCCCATGTAGCTCCACGCCGCGAGCGCCATGCTCGTCATCCCGGCCAGGGCAGCGAGGGCCATGAAGACGAGGAACAGGTCGCGCTGGCCCGGCTCCGCCATGCCGAGCAGGCCGGACACCGTGACGGCCGTGCCCGCCACCGCAAGCGGAGCGAGGAATCCGAGAGCCCGAGCGAGTCGAAGCATGGTTCTCCGCGACGGTGATGGGGGCTGGGTCGATGTCCGTGGCAAGCATCTGCGCCCTGGGGTCGCGATTCCATGGGTCGATGGTCACCCGGGTGCGAATCCGCACCGCGTCCGCGGCGCCCAATGGCCGCTGGGCGGTCTGGTGCAGTACTCGCCCCGTACCGATGGATGCCGGCGGGATCAGCCCGGCAGCCAGATCAGCGGGCGAGGCGCATCCAGCGCGGGGCCGACCAGCCGATCGCCGCCGCCATCACCGACAGCGCCGCGCCGGGCAGGACGAGCGGCCCGGACGGGCTGACGAGCGTCGCGACCACGGCCGCCAGCGCGCCAACCGTGATGAGCCAGCGACCGCCGTCACTGGCGCGCACGGCGTGGAGCCAGGCCCCGATTGCCACGAGGGTCACCCCGAGACCCGCGGCGAGCAGGGTGAGGAGCGTGAGCGGCGGGAAGCCGGCCGCGAGGAGGCTCGCGTCGGTGGCGCCCGTCGCACTCGACGGCTCGAGCGTCGCCGAGACCGCCGCCTGGCTCGGGCCGAGGACGGCGAGGCCGATCCCGACCCAGCCGAGCGTGGCCGCCAGGGCGGCGGCGAGCAGCTCGGTCATGCGGAGCGGCAGGTGAGCGGACGGCATGCGCGCATCGTGCACGCGCGCGCCGGTCCGGCGCAAGGCGGGCGCGTATCATCGGCACGTGCTCGACGCCCCGGCGCCCGCCTGACTGCCGTGATCCCGCGGCCGCCTCACGACCCCGCCACCGCGGGAGATGTGCAGCCGGCGCGGCAGCCACTCGCGATGTACGAGCCGCACGGCCCGCGTGAGGAATGCGGCGTGGTGGGGATCCACGCGCCGGGCCAGCCCGTCGCCCATCTCACCTACCTGGCGCTCCACGCGCTCCAGCACCGCGGGCAGGAGTCGGCGGGGATAGCCGTCAGCGACGGGCAGCGGCAACGGCTCCACAAGCGGCTTGGCCTCGTGAGCTCGGTGTTCGACGAGGAGACGCTCGCCCCGCTCGACGACGCGGACATCGCGATCGGCCACACGCGCTACTCGACGACTGGCAGCAACTCCCTCCCGAACGTCCAGCCGGTCTACGTCGACAGCGACCTCGGCGAGCTGATGATCGGCCACAACGGCAACCTCGTGAACGCGACCTGGCTGCGGGACGAGCTCGGCGAGCAGGGGATCGAGTTCACGACCGCGTCCGACACCGAGGTCCTCGCCCGGCTCATCGCCCACGCCCCGGGCCGCACCTGGGCGGCGCGGGTCGAGCACGCCTTCCACCGCGCCATGGGCGCCTACACGTTCACGATGCTCGCCGGCGACGCCCTCGTCGCAGCCCGCGACCCGATCGGCTTCCGGCCGCTGGCGCTCGGGCGGATGGAGGATCCCGACGGCCATCCGATCGGCTGGGCGGTGGCGTCGGAGTCCGCTGCCCTCGACGCCATCGGCGCGCGCTTCGTGCGCGACGTGGAGGCGGGCGAGATCCTCACCATCGACGCCGGGGGCGTGCACTCGCATCGGTCCACCGTCGCCGGGCGCACGGAGAAGCTCTGCGTCTTCGAGTTCGTCTACCTCGCCCGCCCGGACAGCGTCATCGACGGGCGACTCCTCTACGAGGCGCGGCTCGAGATGGGGCGGCGCCTGGCGCGTGAGCATCCGGCCGACGCCGACCTCGTCATCCCCGTGCCCGACTCCGCGATCCCCGCCGCCATCGGCTATGCCGAGGAGAGCGGCCTGCCGTACCGCGAGGGGCTCATCAAGTCGCGCTACGTGGGGCGGACGTTCATCCAGCCGGCGCAGCGCAGCCGCGACGCGGCGGTGCGCATGAAGTTCAACCCGCTGCCGGAGGTGCTGCGCGGCAAGCGGGTCGTCGTCGTCGATGACTCGATCGTGCGCGGCACGACGACCGGACCGATCGTCGCCATGCTGCGGCGGGCCGGCGCGGCGGAGGTCCACGTCCGGATCCACTCGCCACAGATGCGCCACCCGTGCTACATGGGCGTCGACACGGGCAATCGCGACCAGCTCATCGCGGCCAACCACGACCTCGACGAGATCCGTGCGGCGATCGGCGCGGACACGCTCGGCTACCTGTCCGAGGAGGGCCTCCTGGCCGCGGTGGGCGGCCGCCGCGAGGCACGCTGCACGGCCTGCTTCACGGGCCGCTATCCGCTCGACGTGCCGCTCGAGGTCGACAAGTACGTGCTGGAGCGGGGGTGAGCGGCACGTACCGCCAGGCCGGCGTCGACATCGACGAGTGGAACCGTGCCCTGCCGCGCATCGCCGCCGCCGCCGCGGCGACTGGCAACTCCAGCGTCCTCGGCGGGGTCGGCGGCTTCGCCTCGCTCTTCCGCTTCGACCCGGCCACGCACCCCGATCCGGTGCTCGTCGCCTCGACCGATGGCGTGGGCACCAAGCTCCGCGTCGCGCAGGCGCTCGGCGTGTACGACACGATCGGCGTCGATCTCGTCAACCACTGCATCAACGATATCGCCGTCTCCGGTGCCGATCCGCTCTTCTTCCTCGACTACCTCGGCGTCGGCAAGCTCAACGCGGAGCGCGTCACGGAGATCGTGTCCGGCATCGCCAACGCGTGCGCCGCGGCCGGCGTGGCGCTCGTCGGCGGCGAGACGGCCGAGCTGCCCGGCATCTACGAGAGCGGCGACTTCGACCTCGCCGGCTTCATCGTCGGGGTCGTAGGCCGGGCGGACCTCATCGACGGCTCGACGGTCGAGGCCGGCGACGCGGTGCTCGGCCTGCCGTCGTCCGGCCTCCACACGAACGGCTACAGCCTGGCGCGCCGCGTCCTGCCGCCCGACACCTGGCGCCGCGCGATGCCGGACGGGGAGCGGACCGTGGGCGAGGCGCTGCTGGAGCCGCATCGGTCCTACCTCGACGAGATCCGGATCCTGCGCCGCGCGGTCGGGGTGCGGAGCTTCGCCCACCTCACCGGGGGCGGTTGGATCGAGAACATCCCGCGCACGCTGCCGGACGGGCTGGGGGTCGAGGTGGACGCCGGCTCGTGGCCGGTGCCGGCGATCTTCACCCTCATCCAGTCGGCAGGCGACATCGGCGACGAGGAGATGGCGCGAACATTCAACCTGGGGATCGGCCTGACCTGCGTCCTTCCTGCCTCCGAGACCGATGCGGCTTGCGCCGCGCTCCCCGAGACGCGCGTCGTCGGCCGGATCGTGGCCTTGGACGCCGGGGAGCCGCGCGTCCGCTTCGCGTGACGCCGCGCCCGTTGACCACGGACAGATGTGCGCCCCACGACCGTTATGTGGCGGTGGTGGGCGCAACCACGGACAGATGTGCGCCCCACGACCGTTAGGCCGTGTCGGGGCCTGGATGATGCTCAGCGGCGTTGTTCCCACGCTCAGCGACCGTCGAGATCGCGCAAATCGGTGTCACGGACGGGTCTAACGTGCGTCCCGCGCAAATTTGTCCGTGATGCCGCCTGAGGCGCTCCGGATCGGCGTGCTCGTCTCGGGGCGGGGAAGCAACCTCGCCGCGATCCTGGATGCGAAGCTCGCCGTCGCCCTCGTCGTCAGCAACCGCGCGAACGTGCCCGCGCTGGAGGTTGCCGCGAGCCACGGCGTCCAAACCACCGTGCTTCGTCGCTCCGATTTCGACGGCGACGCCGATGCGCGCGACGCCGCGATCGGCGCAGCCCTCACGGGCGCCGGCGTGTCAGTCGCCGTCCTCGCCGGCTACGACCAGCGGCTGCGGCCTGGCTACTTCGCAACCTTCCTTGGCAGGACGCTGAACATCCATCCCAGCCTCCTGCCGCGCCACGGCGGGACCGGGATGATGGGCCTCGCGGTCCACGCCGCGGTGCTGGCGGCCGGCGACGCGACGACGGGGGTGACGATCCACGAGGTCACGTCCGAGCTCGACGCCGGCCCGATCGTGGCGCAGAGATCGGTCCCGGTGGTGCCCGGCGAGACGCCGGAGCAGCTCGCGGCGCGGGTGCTGGCGGTCGAGCATCGGCTCCTGGTGAGCACGCTGGTCGGCCTTCCCGCGGAGGGGTGATCTGGCCACTGCGTGCTAGGATGACCGTCGCGCCGCCGCTGAGCGGCCCCCACATCGAGGCTGACAGCTCATGCCGCAGGGCCTTCCAGATCCGGGCAAGATCTGGGACGACTTCATTTCGAACCCGATCGTCCAGCTCGCCGGGCAGCTCATCGTCATCTACGTCGTGCTGCTGTGGCTGGGGACCGCGTACTGGGCATTCCGCGATATGCAGGCGCGGACCGAGAACCCGATCCTTCCGTACTTCGCGGCCGCGCTCATCATCTTCTTCACCCCGCTCCTCTTCGTGTTCGCCGTGATCCTCTACCTCATCGTCCGCCCGCGCGAGACGATGGCGGAGGTCTACGAGCGCTCGCTCGCCGAGGAGTCGCTCCTCGCCGAGGTCGAGAAGAACGAGCTGTGCCCCGTCTGCCGCGATCGCGTCGAGGCCGATTGGCTCGTCTGCCCGAACTGCCGCACCCGCCTCCACCGCGTCTGCCCGAGCTGCAACCGCCTCGCCGACCCGACCTGGCCGCTCTGCGCGTACTGCGGTCACGAGTTCGGCCGCGGCGCCCGTCCGGCGCAGGCGCCGGCCGCCGCGACGGCGACGCGAGCCGATGGCGCGCGGCGCCGCGACATGACGGCCGAGCAGGGCGCGCTCGGCGCATCGAACTCCTGATCGCCGCCACCCCGTAGCCTCGGTGGGGATCCCGCCGCTCCCGGCTGCCCAGCGGGCCTGGGGACGCTCGCTCCTCGTCGTCACCCTCGTCGTCGGCGGCCTGCTGACGGTCGCCGGCTTCATCGGCATCGCACTCATTGCCTCTGGCGATGCGCCACGCGCGAGTCGCGCCACGTACACCGCCATGGCCGCGGTCGGCGGCGCGCTCCTCCTGCTCGGGCTCGTTGGCCTCGCCCTACGCGCCATTCGCGCCAAGCGATTCCTGCCACCGGAGCGCTACCGCGGGCCGTCGATCTTCGTGCTGCTCCTCATCGTCCTCGTGGCCGGCAACATCGTGAGCGGTGCGGTGGGGCTCATGGACCCGGAGGCCATCGCGAACCTCGCGGCGCTGCCCGCCGCGACCGCCACGCTCCTCCTCTTCCTCACCCCGGTGAGCTTCCTCGCCGTCGCGCTCCTCTTCGTCATCTGGCCGCGGGCGCTGGCCGGCGTCCACTGGGTCGACGGGCTTCGAGCCGTCGGCCGCTTCGCCGCCGGCGTCGGCATCGGTGCGGTGGCCTGGGTCTTCGTCTTCTTTATCTCCGCCGCGCTGGAGTGGGTCCTGCGCCAGCTCGGTCAGCAGCTCGGCGGGCAGCAGCTCGCGGTCGACCTGCTCGGCAACGTCCCGTTCGCGGTGGGGATCGTGGGCGTCGCCGTCGTGGCCCCGATCGCCGAGGAGCTCTTCTTCCGTGGCGTCACGCTCAACGCCTGGGAGCGCGAGTACGGGCCGCGGCGCGGGCTGTGGGGTTCGGCGCTCCTGTTCACCGCCATCCACGTGCCGGACGGCGGCATCTTCATCGTGCCGCCGATCCTCATCCTGGCGCTCGTGCTCGGCATCACGTACCAGCGCACGCGGAGCCTGCCGATGGTGATCGGCATCCACGCCACCTTCAACGCCATCAGCACGATCCTCGTCGCCCTCGCCTGAGGGAGGCCGCGCTAAGCGCGGACTAATGGACCGATGAGCGGGCGGCGCCAGCATGGGCGCCATGTCCGTCCGCGAGCCGGCCCCGATCCCGCTCCTTCGTCGTGCGCAGCGCGGCTCGCCCGACGCTCCGCCCGGGGACCCGGCCTCGGACGACTCGGTCGACCTCGTGGCGGCGGCGCTCGGTGGAGCGGATGCGCAGCTCGTTGCTCGGCGGATCCTCGGGGCCGGCGACGGGCTGGCAGGCCTGGCGCGAATGGAGGCCACGGAGCTCGAGCACCACGGCCTCACCCCGGCGCGCGCCGCCCGCCTCGCCGCCGCCTTCGCGCTCGGACGCCGAGCGACGACCGCCTGGCCACGCCACGGCTGGGTCGTGCGCAGCCCCGCCGATGTCGCGGAGCGCCTGCTGCCGCAGATGGGACTCCTCGAGCGCGAGGAGCTGCGCGTCCTGAACCTCACCACGAAGAACGCGGTGAGCGCCATGCGAACGGTCTACGTCGGCAACCTGGCCGGCTCCTCGGTGCGGGTGGGTGAGCTCTTCACCGATGCCGTCCGGCGCTGCGCCGCGGGCATCGTCGTGGTCCACAACCACCCGAGCGGCGACCCGGTGCCCTCGACGGAGGACCTGCGCATCACCGGCGAGATCGCGGCCGCAGGGGCGCTGCTCGACATCGGCCTCCTCGACCACGTCGTCATCGGACACGGCCGCTGGGTCAGCCTGAGCGCCCTCGGAGCGTGCGGATGATCAGCCGCCGACGACCACGTGCTGGATCGTGCCACCGGAGAGATCGGTCAGGTAGAGCTCGCCATCCTCCGCCTGCCCGAAGCTCGAGATCGCGAGCCCGGAGTCGAGCACCGGCTTCGGCGTGGTCGTGCCCTCGTCCACCTGGAGCGTGAAGACACGTCCCGAGCAGTAGTCGGCGTAGACGTACACGCCGTCGAGCTTCGGCTGCGCCGTTCCCCGGTACACGTACCCGCCGACCACGGCGCATCCCTGGTCGTGGCCGTACTGGGCGATCGGCTTCACGTAGGGACGCTGGTCGCAGTTCGGGTCCGACAGGCAGCTGCGCCCCTCCATGATGTTCCAGCCGTAGTCCTCGCCACCCGCCGAGTCGCCCGGCTGCCGGTCAATCTCCTCCCACGTCCCGGCGCCGACGTCGGCGATGTAGAGGTCGCCCCAGGTGGCGTCGAAGCTGAAGCGCCACGGGTTGCGCAGTCCCATCGCCCAGACCTCGGGCGCTGCCTGGCCCGCACGGGCAGCGCCCGGCGCGAACGGGTTCCCCGCGGGGATCGCGTACCGCTGCCCATCGGGCGGCGGCGCGTCGACGTCGAGGCGCAGGATCTTGGCGAGCAGCGCGTTCGGGTTGCGCGCGTTGCCCTCCGGGTCGCCGCCGCCACCGTCCCCGAGACCGACGTAGAGGTAGCCGTCAGGCCCGAATGCGAGCTGCCCGCCGTTGTGGTTCGTGGCCGGGTGGGGAACGTCGAGCAGGCCGCGCGCGGTGGAGCGATCGGCGACGCCGTCACGGGCGGTGTATTCGATGACCCGGATGTCGCCGTTGCGATCGGTGTAGTCGACGTAGAGGCGCCCGTTCGTGGCGTAGTCGGGATGGAACGCGAGGCCCAGGAGGCCGCGCTCGGATGCGGACCCGTCCACGAGGTCCGCGATGTCCAGGAACGGGGCGTCACGCACATCGCCGCTGGCGCTGACGACGCGCACGCGGCCGGCCTTCTCGGTGACGTACAGGGTGCCGGTGCCGTCGCCGGCGGTCGCCAGTCCGGTCGGCGCGGCAAGGCCGGAGGCAAACGACTCGAGGGCGAGCGCGTCCGGGCCGGTGTCGAGCGGCGGGATCGTGGAACCCGGCTCGCTCGCGTAGGAAGCGCCGCTGCGGGGGTGTCCCGCGTAGCTGCCAGCAGGAGGCAGGCCGCCGGTGCCGCTCCCTGCCGGCGTCCCGCATGCCGTCACGAGCAACGCGATCGCGAGGGGTGCGAGGGCGAGCCGGGCAACGCCGCGGTGAGCGAGGGTCGTCATCAGTCACCGGACACTACCCCGCGGCGCGCCGCGGGGTTCGGCTCACGGTTTGCGCATCGGGTAGGGTTGAGGCCGAAATGACGACGACCCGATCCAGCCTGCGCCGCGCTGCGGCCATCGCCGCCGAGGCGCAGACAGCGGCGAGTGGCCCGGCTGAAGCACGCGTCGGCACCCGGCGCACGATCGTCATCGAGCGCGTGGCTCCGGAGCTCGACGGCGGACGCTACCCGGTGAAGCGGGTGGTGGGCGACACGCTACTCGTGACCGCCGACATCTTCGCCGATGGCCACGACCTGCTTGCCGCCGCCGTCCTGCTGCGCGCCGCCGACGGGGAGGAGTGGATCGAGGCGCCGATGCGCTTCGTCGACAACGATCGCTGGGCCGGCTCGCTGAGCCTGAGCCGCAACGCGCGCCATCGATACACGGTCGAGGCGTGGCGCGACGAATTCGGCACCTGGCGCGCCGGGCTCGCCAAGAAGGTGGAGGCCGGGGTCGCCGTCCCGGTGGAGCTCGAGGAGGGCCGGCTCCTGCTCCACGCGGCCCGCGACCGTGCCCGCGCCGCTCGGGCCGCGACGGACGCGGCGCGCAGCGACCGCGCCCTTGCCGCCGCCGAGGCCGCGATCGACGCGGCGGCGGCCGCCGCCGAGCTCGAGGCGGAGGACCTGCTGGCCGTCATGCGCCGGCATCCCGACCGCAGCCAGGCGACCCGCTACCCGCTCGAGCTCGAGCTCGTCGTCGACCGCGAGCTGGCGCGCCACGGGGCGTGGTACGAGCTGTTCCCGCGTTCCCAGGGCCGCGAGCCTGCCGCCCCGACCTCGACCACGCTGCGCGACGCCACGTGGCGCCTCGACGACATCGCGGCGATGGGCTTCGACGTCGTCTACCTGCCGCCGATCCATCCCATCGGCCGCGCCCACCGCAAGGGCCGCAACAACACGCTCGTGGCGGAGGCCAGCGACCCGGGCAGCCCGTACGCCATCGGCTCCGCCGAGGGTGGCCACCGCGAGGTCGCGCCGGAGCTCGGCGGGATGGCCGCGTTCGACGCGTTCCGCGCCGCGGTCGAGGCGCACGGGATGGAGCTCGCCATCGATCTCGCCCTCCAGGCGAGCCCCGACCACCCGCTCGTGACCTCGCATCCCGAGTGGTTCCGCCATGCCCCCGACGGCACGATCAAGTACGCGGAGAACCCGCCGAAGAAGTACCAGGACATCTACCCCATCCACTTCTACGGCGACGACGACGCCGCGCGCGCCGCGCTGTGGCAGGAATGGCTGGACGTCGTGCGCCACTGGATCGGTCACGGCGTGCGGATCTTCCGGGTCGACAACCCGCACACCAAGCCGATCGGCTTCTGGGCCTGGCTCATCGGCGAGGTGCAGCGCGAGCATCCCGAGGTCATCTTCCTGTCGGAGGCGTTCACGCGACCGAAGATGATGCAGGTCCTCGCCAAGGTCGGCTTCAGCCAGAGCTACACGTACTTCACCTGGCGCGAGCGTGCCGCCGAGCTGCGCGAGTACCTGACCGAGCTGACGCGCAGCGAGATGCGCGAGTACTTCCGCGGCAACCTGTTCACGAACACCCCGGACATCAACCCGCACCACACCGATCACGGCCGTCCGGCGTTCGCGATCCGCACCGTCCTGGCCGCAACCCTGTCGAGCAGCTACGGGATCTACTCCGGCTGGGAGCTCTGCGAGGCCGCCCGGCTCGGGGATCGGGAGGAGTACCTCGACAGCGAGAAGTACGAGATCCGCGCCCGCGACTGGGAGGCGGGTGGGAACATCAGGCTCCTCGTCGGCGAGCTGAACCGGCTGCGCCATGAGCGCCGCGCCCTCCAGCTCTACGACAACCTGCGCTTCGAGAATGTCACCGGCGACCGGACGCTCTTCTATCGCAAGGCGCTGCCGGATCCCGCCGGCGGCAGTGATCCGCTGCGCGGGGAGCCCCAGCGCTGGACCGATGCGGTGTTCGTGGCCGTCAACTGCGACCCGCTGGCCGCCCAGACGGCGGTCCTCCATCCGGATCTGCCGGCGGTCGGCATCGGGTGGGACGAGCCGTACCGGGTCACGAACCTGCTCTCCGGCGAGGCGCGCATCGAGCGCGGCGCGGACCTCGCGGTGGACCTGAACCCGGCGGGGGCGCCGTTCCGCATCTTCACCATCTCCCCCCTCTAGCGCGCAGGCGAACGAGACCGATGGAATCACCCCGCGACGCCGCGCTCGATCCGTCGAGCGTGCCGATGACCGACGGCACCGTGCCGATCCACCGCGACGACGATCTGTGGTATCGCGACGCGATCATTTACCAGCTCCACGTCAAGGCCTTCCACGACTCGACCAACGACGGCATGGGCGACTTCGCCGGCCTCACGGCGAAGCTCGACTACATCGCCAACCTCGGCGTGACTGCCATCTGGCTGCTCCCGTTCTACCCATCCCCGCTGCGCGATGACGGCTACGACATCGCCGACTACTACGCGATCCACTCCGACTACGGCTCGCTGCGTGACTTCCGGATGTTCGTGCGCGAGGCGCATCGTCGCGGGCTGCGGGTGATCACCGAGCTCGTCATCAACCACACCAGCGACCAGCACCCCTGGTTCGTCGAGTCGCGCGCGAGCCGCGACAACCCGAAGCGGGATTGGTACGTGTGGAGCGACGACGACTCGCGCTACGCCGACGCGCGGATCATCTTCACGGACACCGAGGTGAGCAACTGGGCCTGGGATGCCGGGAGCCAGCAGCATTACTGGCATCGCTTCTTCAGCCATCAGCCGGACCTCAACTTCGACAACCGCGCGGTTGTGAAGGCGGTGACGCGGGTCATGCGCTTCTGGCTCGACCTCGGCGTGGACGGGCTGCGCCTCGATGCCGTGCCGTACCTCGTCGAGCGCGAGGGCACGAACTGCGAGAACCTGCCCGAGACGCACGCCGTGCTGAAGCGGCTGCGGGCCGCCATGGACCAGCGGCACCCCGGTCGCATGCTGCTTGCCGAGGCGAACCAGTGGCCCCCGGACGTGCTGCCGTACTTCGGCGACGGCGACGAGTGCCACATGGCGTTCCACTTCCCGCTCATGCCGCGCATCTGGATCGCGCTGCGGCGCGAGGATCGGTACCCGATCGTCGAGATCATGGACCAGACGCCGCCGACCCCGGAGGGGACGCAGTGGGCGATCTTCCTCCGCAACCACGACGAGCTGACGCTCGAGATGGTGACCGACGACGAGCGCGACTACATGTGGTCCGAGTACGCGGCCGACCGTCGGGCGCGGATCAACCTCGGTATCCGACGTCGCCTGGCACCGCTCGTCGACAACAGCCGCCGCCGCCTCGAGCTCCTCAACTCGCTCCTCTTCAGCATGCCGGGCACGCCGATCATCTATTACGGCGACGAGATCGGGATGGGCGACAACATCTACCTGGGCGACCGGAACGGGGTGCGCACCCCCATGCAGTGGACCGGCGACCGGAACGCGGGCTTCTCCCGCGCCGACGCCCATGCCCTCTACTCGCCGCTCGTCAGCGACCCGGTCTACGGCTACCAGTCGGTCAACGTCGAGGCCCAGGAGCGGATCCCCGGCTCGCTCCTCAACTGGATGAAGCGCCTCATCCGGGTGCGGAAGCAGTACCCGGCCTTCGGACGCGGCTCGCTCGTGTTCCTGCACCCCGAGAACCGGCGCGTCCTCGCCTACATGCGCGAGCACGAGGGCACGACGATCCTGTGTGTCGCGAACCTGTCGCGCTTCGCGCAGTACGTGGAGCTCGACCTGTCGGCCTGCGAGGGCCGCGTGCCGGTGGAGCTGATCGGCCGCGTCCATTTCCCGCGCATCGGCGAGCTGCCATACCTGCTCACCCTCGGCCCGCACGACTTCTACTGGTTCGAGCTGACCGATGGCGACGGCTGACGCCATCGCCGCCTCGCCCGCCTGGCTCGCTGCGCAGCGCTGGTTCCGCGCCAAGTCGCGGCCCATCGCCGCGGTGACGCCGATCGACGAGCTGCCCCTCACCGCGACGGCGCGCCTCGTCGTGGTCAAGGTCTCCTACGTCGATGGCGGCACGGCCGACCGCTACGTCATCCCGCTCGCCGGCGACGCGGAGCCCGCAGACGGCAGCGGGTCGTGGCGCGCGATCGTGGCCGCCATGGCCGATGGCGCGGAGATCCGCGGCGACCATGGCCGCCTGCGCTGCGCCGCCACGCCGGCGCTCGCCGAGCTGCTGCCCTCCCCGCGCGAGGCGATCGATGCGCTCGCTGAGCGCCGCCTCGGCGTCGAGCAGAGCAACACGAGCGTTGTGCTCGGGGAGCGCCTCATCCTCAAGCTCTTCCGGCTCCTTGAGCCGGGTCGCAACCCTGACATCGAGATCGGCGCCTTCCTCACCGCGCACGGCTTCGACGGCATGCCGGCGCTCGCCGGCTCGGCGACCTACCTCCCGGTCGCCGGCGAGCCGTGCGACGTCGCCATCCTCCAGGCCTTCGTGCCGTCGCGGGGAGATGCGTGGGCCGCGATGCTCGCCCTGCTGGCGCGCGACCCGGCGGCAGGGATCGCGGCCGCCGCCGAGATCGGTGCGTTGACGCGGCGCCTCCACGACGCGCTCGCCGCCGATGATGACGAGCCCGCCTTCGCGGCGCGTTCCGCGGGCACCTCCGAGACCGGCGCCTGGCGATCCGCCGCCGAGGCGCAGCTGGCCGCCGCGGTCGCCGCGCTCTCCGGGGACGAGCACGACGCGCTCGTCGCCCTCGGCCCGGCAATCCGGGCACGCTTCGCCGACGCGTTCGGACGCGCGAGTGGCTCCGCGCGGGTGACCCGCATCCATGGCGACTATCACCTCGGCCAGCTGCTTGCCACGCCCGCCGGATTCCTCGTCATCGACTTCGAGGGGGAGCCTGCGCGGCCGCTCGTCGAGCGGCGTGCCCACGCCTCGCCCTTGCGCGACGTGGCAGGCATGCTGCGCAGCCTCGACTACGCGGCGCGCAGCGCGGCAGCGGGCGCGCATGCGGCGCGGTTCGATGCCGACGCCTGGCTCGAGCAGGCGCGAACCGCCTTCACCGGCGCCTACGGCGCCATCGGTCCACCCGAGGCGGCCCTGCTCGAGGCGTTCGAGCTCGAGAAGGCGTGCTACGAGGTCGCCTACGAGGCGAACAACCGGCCGGCATGGCGCTGGCTGCCGCTCGCCGTGGTTGCGAGGCTCGCGGTGCCTATCCTTCGCGACGCATGACCGACAGCACCACGGCCGCCGCCAACCGGGTGTGGCGCGGCGAGCCCTACCCGCTCGGCGCGACGTGGGACGGCGGCGGGGTGAATTTCGCGCTGTTCTCCGAGCACGCCAGCGGCGTGGAGCTGTGCCTCTTTGATGAGTCGGGATCGAACGAGCAGCGCATCCCGATGCAGGACCAGACCGACCAGGTCTGGCACGCGTACCTGCCCGACGGGCGCCCGGGGCTGCGCTACGGCTATCGCGTCAGCGGCCCGTACGACCCGGCGCGCGGCCATCGATTCAACCCGGCCAAGCTCCTGCTCGACCCGTACGCGAAGCGCCTCGACGGCACGATCGCGTGGAGCGACACGCTGTTCGGCTATCGCGTCGGCGCGGAGGGCGACGATCCCGACGACCGAGACTCGGCGCCGCAGATGCCGAAGAGCGTCGTCCTCGACCCGGCCTTCGTGTGGGGTTCTGACACGCAGCTCGGCACCCCGCTCGAGGACACCGTCATCTACGAGGTGCACGTCCGGGGCTTCACCACGCACCACCCTGACATTGCCGAGGGCCTGCGCGGCACGTATGCCGGCCTCGTCAGCGAGCCCGCCCTCGAGCACCTCACCCGGCTGGGGATCACCGCCGTCGAGCTGCTGCCGGTCCACCAGCACGTCAACGACCGGGCGCTGGTGGAGCGCGGCCTGTCCAACTACTGGGGCTACAACACGATCGGCTTCTTCGCCCCCGACGCGCGCTACAGCGCCACCGGCGAGCCGGTGAGCGAGTTCAAGACGATGGTGAAACGCCTCCACGACGCCGGCATCGAGGTCATCCTCGACGTCGTCTACAACCACACCGGCGAGGGCAACCATCAGGGGCCGACGCTCAGCTTCCGCGGCATCGACAACGCGGCCTACTACCGTCTCGATCCGGACGACCAGCGCACGTACGTCGACTACACCGGCACCGGCAACACGCTGGACGGCACGCACCCGCGCGTCCTCCAGCTGATCATGGACTCGCTGCGGTACTGGATCACCGAGATGCATGTCGATGGCTTCCGCTTCGACCTCGCCTCGACCCTCGCGCGCGAGCTGCACGACGTCGACAAGCTCGGCAGCTTCTTCGACATCATCCACCAGGACCCGCTCATCTCCCAGGCGAAGCTCATCGCCGAGCCATGGGACGTGGGGCCGGGCGGCTACCAGGTCGGCAACTTCCCAGTCGGCTGGGCCGAGTGGAACGGCCGCTACCGCGACACCGTGCGGCGCTTCTGGAAGGGCGATGGGCAGCAGGCCGCCGAGCTCGCGTATCGGCTCAGCGGCTCGTCCGACCTGTACGCGCAGTCGGGGCGCCGGCCGCACGCCAGCATCAACTTCATCACCAGCCACGACGGCTTCACGATGCGCGACCTCGTCAGCTACGAGAACAAGCACAACCAGGCGAACGGCGAGGAGAACCGCGACGGCGACAACGACAACAGCAGCCAGAACTTCGGGGCCGAGGGAGCAACCGACGACCCGGCCATCCGCGCCGCCCGCGAGCGCCAGGCGCGCAACCTGCTCGCCACCCTGTTCCTGAGCCAGGGCGTGCCGATGCTGCTCGGCGGCGACGAGATCGGCCGCACCCAGCGCGGGAACAACAACGCCTATTGCCAGGACAACGAGATCAGCTGGTTCGACTGGGATCTCGACCGCGGCCAGCAGCAGCTGTTCACGTTCACGCGCAGCCTCATCAGCCTCTTCCGCGGCCATCCGGTGCTGCGCCGCCGCCACTTCTTCCAGGGCCGGCCGATCCGCGGCTCGAAGGTGAAGGATCTCACCTGGCTCGGCCCGGACGGCGGCGAGATGACCGATGAGCAGTGGAAGGGCAACGGCGCACGCACGCTGGGGCTCCAGCTTGCCGGCGACGCGATCGGCGAGACCGATGCCCACGGAGGACCGATCGTCGACGACACGCTGCTCGTGATCCTCAACGCCTCGGACGCGTCATCCGCCTTCGTGCTGCCCAACCATGGCCGCGCCCGCCGCTGGGAGCTCCTCTTCGATACCGCGCTCCCGAGCTTCGGCGCCGCGCAGGGCGACCACCCCGGCGGTGCGACCATCGACGTCGCCGAGCGCTCGGTGCTGCTCCTCCGCCGCCTGCCACGCCCGAGACGGCCACGCGCGTGACCGACCCCGGCGCCTGGGGGATCGCGGGGAGCTATCGCGACGCCTGGGAGCGACGGCACCGCATTCCTGCCGCCAGCCGCCGCGCCGTGCTTGCCGCCATGCGGATCGAGGGCGATGCGGCGCCACCATCACCCGGCGCCGCCGTCGCTCGACCCGGGCAGGTACTCGCCACGCCGGGCGAGATCGTCCTCGAGGACGGCACCGAGCTCGGGCGGCTGGCCGAGCTGCCGCCGGACCTGCCGACCGGCTACCACCACCTCGACGGGGAGCTTCTCCTCGTCCCCCCGCCGCGCTGTCACCTGCCGCGCGGCCTCCGCGCCTGGGGCTGGGCGGTCCAGCTCCACGCGGCGCGCTCGACGCTGAGCTGGGGCCACGGCGACTTCGCCGACCTCGCGACACTCGGTGGGACGACCGCGGCGCAGGGCGGCGGGTTCGTCACCGTTTCGCCCACCTGGGCCGCAAACCCCGGCGCGGCGATCCCCGAGCCAAGCCCGTACTTTCCGTCGTCGCGCCGGATGCACTCGCCGCTCTACCTGCGGGTCGAGGAGGTGTCCGGCGCCGATACCCTCGGCACCGATCTCGTCCGCCTCGCTGCCGCCGGCCGCGCGTTGAACGGCATGCCGCGCATCGATCGCGCGGCCGTCGCCGAGCTCAAGCTGCGCGCCCTGCGCGCCATCTGGCACGCGGCCGACCGGCCGGCGGTGCCGGAGGCGTTCCGCATCGCCATCGGTCCGACGCTGCGACGCTGGGCGACCTTTGCCGTGCTGTCCGAGGAGCTCGGCCCGCGCTGGCGGAGCTGGGCGGCCGACTACCGCGATCCGGCATCCGGGGTGGTGTCGCGCTTCGCCGCCGGCCACGCGCCGCGGGTTGCGTTCCACGAGTGGCTCCAGTGGCAGATCGACCTCCAGCGCGCCCACGCCGGCGCCCGAACCCGCATCATCAACGACCTGCCGATCGGTGCCGACCTGGAGGGCTTCGACGCGTGGGATTGGCAGGCGCAGCTGGCCGACGGAGCGACGATCGGTGTGCCGCCGGACCGGTTCAACGCGATCGGCCAGGACTGGGGGCTGCCCGCCTTCGTGCCGCACCTGGCACGCGCCAGCGACCACCGTGCCTTCGTCGAGACGGTGCGCGCCGGGCTCCGCCATGCGGGCGGGCTGCGGATCGACCATGTCCTTGGTCTGTTTCGCATGTGGTGGGTGCCGGCCGGGGCCCATCCCCGCGACGGCGCATACGTGCGCTACGCGGTTGACGAGCTGCTGGCCATCCTCGCCATCGAGAGCGTCCGCGCCGGTGCGGTCATCGTGGGCGAAGATCTGGGCACCGTGCCGCGTGGCGTCCGATCGCGGCTCGCGCATGCGAACGTGCTCTCCACCCGCCTCCTCTATTTCGAGCGCCGTTCCCCGGCGGGCTACCCGCGCCGCGCCCTCGCCTCAATCACGACCCATGACCTTCCGACCCTTGCCGGGATGTGGAGCGGGACGGACCTTGCCGACCAGGCCGCCGCGGGCCTCGCGCCCGACGCGGCCGGGCTTGCCCTGCTGCGCAGTCGTATCGCGGCCGCCGCGGGCGTTCCCGAAACGACGGACCTGCCCACCGTGACGCTCGCCGCGCACCGCGCGCTGGCTGCGTCGCCGGCCGCGCTCGTGGCGGGCACCCTCGAGGACGCGATGCAGGTCGAGCGTCGGCCGAACATCCCCGGCACGGTGGCGCCGGCGCGCGAGAACTGGTCGACGGCCCTCCCGCGGCCGATCGAGTCGCTGCGCGACGACCGCTTCGTCGCGCACCTCGCCGAGGTGCTGCAGCGCTCGTGATCGGGTCTCGCATAAGCGCGCCGTAACCGGTCGGTACGGCACCGCCCCGCATCCTTCCGGCGTGGACGACGGACGGCTCGGTCGGGCGGTGCGGGTGCTTCGACAGCGCCGCGGCTGGCGCCAGACCGATCTCGCACGCGTCGCGGCAGTCAGCCAGGCCGCAATCTCGGCAATCGAGCGCGGAGCCGCGGATCGGTTCACGCTCGGGACGCTGCGGGCCGTCCTCGCAGCGCTCGGCACGAGGGGATACCTCGACGTGCGATGGGGCGGCCTCGGCGACCTCGACCGCCTGCTCGACCGCGACCACGCCGCCCTCGTTACAGCTTGGGCCGAGCGGCATGCGCGCGGGACGTGGGAGATCTGGCCGGAGGCGAGCTTCAGCATCTACGGCGAGCGTGGCCGGATTGACCTGCTCGCGTTCCACACACCAACGCGGACACTCGAGGTCGCCGAGTGCAAGACCGGCATCTGGGACGTGTCCGAAACGCTGGGCCGTCTCGATGTCAAGGCGCGCCTTGGCGCTCGCGTCGCGGCTGAGCGTGGCTGGCGGGCGGGGCGCGTCGTGCGTGCGCTGGTGGTGGCCGAAGGCCGGACCACGCGCCGCCGGATCGCTGCTGCCCCGACGCTCTTTGGTGGGTTCGATCTTCGCGGCCGCGAGGCAGCCCGCTGGCTGGCGGACCCGACGATCCCCGGCTCGGGGGTCCTTGCCGTCATCCCATTGCCAGATATCAACCGAGATGGACGTACGCGGGCCGGTCAGCAGCGCGTCCGTGCTCCCCGAGCACACGGTGCCGCAGGTGCGCCGTCACAACCAGCCGCCGGCTGATTCCTGGCCAATTCCTCCCGCCTACGCCTCGCCACAGTGATTTCTGGCCGGGCACGCAGCCGGAATCGGGAATCAGTCGGCCGGACGCAGGATGACGACCGCGAGCGGCGGCAGCGTCAGCTCGGCCGAGAACGGCTGGCCGTGCCACGCCAGGTCGACGGTGTCGACGCCGCCGAGGTTGCCCATGTTCGAGCCGCCGTACGCCTCGGCGTCCGAGTTCAGGGCCTCCCTCCAGCGGCCGCCGCTCGGCAGGCCGATGCGGTAGCCGAGCCGAGGCAGCGGGGTGAGGTTCATGACGACCGCCACCCGGCGCCCGGAGACGGGGTCGCCGCGCAGGAACGCGTAGACCGATGCGTCGGCATCGGTCGCGTCGATCCAGGCGAAGCCCTCCGGGTCGGGGTCGGCGGCCCACAGCGCTGAATCGAATCGGTAGAGCGCGCCGAGGTCGGCGAGGTAGCGCGCCAGGCCGGCGCGCATCGGTCCATCCGCCAGGTGCCAGGGAAGCGACCACTCGTGCGACCACTCCTCCCACGGCGCGAGCTCGGTGCCCATGAAGAGGAGCTTGCCGCCGGGCTGGGTGTACAGGTCGGCGAGGAGGCAGCGCAGGTTGGCGAAGCGCTGCCACTCGTCGCCCGGCATCTTGCGCAGCATGGAGCCCTTGCCGTGCACCACCTCGTCGTGCGAGAGGGGCAGCACGAAGTGTTCGGAATACTGGTACAGACCGCGGAACGTGAGCCGATCGTGGTGCCAGCGACGATGGACCGGGTCGCGCTCGAAATAGTCGAGGTGATCGTGCATCCAGCCCATGTCCCACTTCATCCCGAATCCGAGCCCGCCGGCGTAAGTCGGGCGCGTGATGCCGCCGAAGGCGGTCGACTCCTCCGCCACGGTGAAGGTCCCCGGATGGCGGCCGTAGCAGCGCTCGTTCACCTCTCGCAGGAAGGCGATCGCTTCGAGGTTCTCGCGTCCGCCATAGCGGTTCGGGACCCATTCGCCCGTCTTGCGCGAGTAGTCGAGGTAGAGCATCGAGGCGACCGCATCGACCCGCAGCCCGTCGACGTGGTAGGCGTCGAGCCAGAAGAGGGCGTTGGCGACGAGGAAGTTGCGGACCTCCGGCCGGCCGTAGTTGAAGATGAGCGTTCCCCAGTCGGGGTGCTCGCCGAGCCGCGGGTCCTCGTGCTCGTAGAGCGCCGTGCCATCGAAGCGGCGCAGCCCGAAGTCGTCGCGCGGGAAATGCGCCGGCACCCAGTCGACGATGACGCCGATCCCCGCCTGGTGCAGCGTGTCGACGAAGGCGGCGAACTCGTCGGGTGAGCCGAAGCGCGCGGTGGGCGCGTAGTAGCCGGTCACCTGGTAGCCCCACGAGCCGTCGAACGGATGCTCGGCCACCGGGAGCAGCTCGACGTGGGTGAAGCTGAAGCGCCGGCAGTGCTCGGCCAGCAGCGGCGCCAGCTCGGCGTAGCCGAGCCACGACCCGTCCTCGTGGCGCATCCACGACCCGAGATGGACCTCGTAGATGGCCAGCGGGCTGCGGGTCGGTTCGCGGGTCGCGCGCGCGGCGAGCCAGGCATCGTCGCCCCACGCGTGGCCGAGCTGCCACACCCGCGACGCGGACTCCGGCCGCAGCTGCATCGCGAAACCGAGCGGATCGGCCTTCAGGCGCAGGCTGCCGTCGGCGCCGAGGACCTCGTACTTGTAGAGCTCGCCGGGACCGATGTCGGGGACGAACAGCTCCCACACCCCGGTCGGACCCAGCGAGCGCATCGGCGTCATCCGGCCATCCCAGCGATCGAAGTCGCCCACGATGCGCACGCCGCGCGCCCCGGGCGCCCAGACCGCGAACGCCACCCCGGCAACGCCGTCGATCGTCCGCGGGTGCGCGCCGAGCACGTCGTACAGCCGCTCGTGGGTGCCCTCCGCGATGAGGTGGAGGTCGAGCTCGCCGAGGGTCGGCAGGAACCGATACGGATCGTCCCGTTGCCAATCGTTGCCGTCAGGGAAGCCGAAGCGCAGCCGGTACGGCGCTGCGCCCGCGGTCGCGGGCAGCTCGGCCGCCCAGAGGCCGCCACCGAGCGCCGCCATGGTCATGACCTCGCCGCCGACGAGGACGTCGACGCTCGAGGCGTCGGGATGGAAGGCGCGGACGATGCCAGCGTGGCGGCCGAGGATGGCGTGCGGGTCGTGGTGCGTCCCGGCGATGAGGCGGGTCGCGTCTGCGGCGGGCGGGGCGAGGTCGCGGCCGGTGGGCGCAGTCATCGGTCTAACCATACCCGTCCGACCCGGGCTGCACGACCGCGCCAGCCCCGGGCGCCCGTGGTTCACACGGTGGAGGTACCGGCCAAACTGGAGGCGGATTCCGGCGTTTCCTGGCTTCCGTTGTCAGCCCATGCAACAGGTGGCCACGTTCGGCCGGTGGACCGGCTGTTCCTGGCCGATAGGTCCACCGGATGGGATCCGCGCGGGTGCGGAGCCGAACCGGGCCTGTGCTAGGGTTGCACCGCGATCCGCCGTGCCCGGACGCAGCCTCTGCCGACTTCTGACGCGGCCGGATTCCGTGCCAGCCGCCGCGACGCATACGAGAGGGACCTTGGGACTCTTCGACGGCCTGCTCGGCCTCCTCAGCCATGACGTCGGGATCGACCTCGGCACCGCCAACACGCTCGTCACCGTCCGCCATCGCGGCATCGTCAT
Organism: Candidatus Limnocylindria bacterium; assembly: GCA_038328565.1. Classification (GTDB taxonomy): domain Bacteria; phylum Chloroflexota; class Limnocylindria; order QHBO01; family QHBO01; genus JAICQM01. Next base: position 17,629 of record JBBQMC010000002.1, on the reverse strand, counting down.
CAGCGAGCCGTCGGTCGTCGCCATGGACACCCGGACGAAGCGCGTCCTCGCCATCGGGGCCGAGGCGAAGCGGATGGTCGGTCGCACGCCGGCGAGCATCGTCGCCATTCGGCCCCTGCGCGACGGAGTCATCAGCGACTTCGACGTCACCGAGCAGATGATCCGGTACTTCATCCAGAAGGTCCACGACCGATACGCCCGCATCCCGCGCCCCCGCGTGCTCGTCGGCATCCCGTCCGGCGTCACCGAGGTGGAGAAGCGCGCCGTCCGTGACGCGACGATCAACGCCGGCGCCCGCTGGGCGCGGCTCATCGAGGAGCCGATGGCGGCGGCGATCGGCGCCGGGCTGACGGTCAGTGAGCCCTCGGGATCGCTTATCGTCGACATCGGCGGCGGCACCACCGAGGTGGCGGTCATCTCGCTCGGCGGCATCGTCGTCGCGCGCAGCATCCGGATCGGCGGCGACGAGATGGATGTCGACATCGTCGGCTTCGCGCGCCGCGAGTACAACCTGCTCATGGGGGAGCGGACCGCCGAGGAGATCAAGATCGCGGTCGGCTCCGCCTATCCCGGTGCGTCGGACCGCACGGTGACGTTCCGCGGCCGCGACCTGCTCACCGGCCTGCCGCGCAGCGTCGAAGTGAGCGGGGACCAGATCCGCGAGGCCCTCGAGCCGTCGGTCGTGCAGATCGTGGAGGCGATCAAGGAGACGATCGAGGAGACGCCGCCGGAGCTCGTGGCAGACATCATGGACCAGGGCATCGTGCTGGCCGGCGGCGGAGCCCTGCTCGCCGGCCTGGATCGCCGTGTGGCCGAGGCGACGCAGATGCCGGTGCACGTCGCCGACGATCCCCTCACCTGCGTCGTGCGCGGCACCGGCAAGGTGCTCGAGGACCTCGACAGCCTGGAGCGGGTCCTCATCACCGAGCAGTTCACTCGCGCGCCGCGGTAGGCGCGCGCACCGGGCCGATGATGATCGGCGGACCTCCTCGGCGCGGCTCGCGCGTCGGCCGCCTCTATGCGGCATTCATGATCATCTCGCTCGTCCTGCTGCTCGCCTCGCGGACGCCGCCGGCGCGGGCGATCCAGGAGGTCGGTGCCCGGGCGCTGGATCCGGTGCGCCACGCGGTGACCGGCATCGGCGACGGCATCGTGGGCGTCTTCGGCACCCTCGGCGAGATCGAGCGCCTTCGCGCCGAGAACGATGGGCTGCGCGGCCTCGCGTCGGGCATGCAGGAGCGGGTCACCGAGCTGACCGAGGCCGCCCGCGAGAACGCCGAGCTGCGGCAGCTGCTCGGCCTGCGCGAGAGTCTCGCCATGCAGCTGCTGCCGGTGCGCGTCCTGTCCGTTGACCCGTCGAACTTCAGCTGGGAGGTCGGCGTCGATGCGGGCGCCGATGACGGCCTCGAGGTCGGGATGGCGGTCGTCGGCAGTGCTGACGGCGCCGGCGCGCTCGCCGGCACGGTGGTGAGCGTCACCGCCGACACCGCGCAGGTGCGCTATGTCATCGACACGCGCTCGAGCGTCATTGCGCTCGACCAGGCGACCCGCGCCCTCGGCCTCGTCCAGGGCCGGCTCGGCGGCGACCTCCTCATGGTCGACGTGCGCGTGACCGATGCGGTCAAGGGCGGCGACGCGGTGATCAGCGCCGGCCTCGCCGGCAAGGGCGAGGTCCGGAGCCGCTATCCGCGCGGCCTCCTGATCGGTACCGTGCAGGCGGTCGAGACCGACCCCGGCGAAGGGCTGACGCAGACGGCATTCGTCACCCCCGCTCTCGATTTCCGGCACCTGGATCGACTCCTCGTCGTACTCAGCTACACCCAGGACTGAGCGCGCGACGGGGGTTGCGTCGCCGCACATAGCCCCATCGGTCGCTCGCTCGCGCGGACCACTGGGCCATGGCGGATGGCCCATGCCCCGCCTACGGTGGGATCTCGACGCCGCCCGCGGCACCTGAGCGCGCGTCGTCCAACCACCCGCCGCCCACCCGGGAGCTCCCATTGCGAGACCGCCTTCGCCATTCGACCGTCGCGGTCCTCGTCGCCGTCAGCGCCTTCCTGGCGCTGCTTCCCGGCGCCGCGACCGCCGCCGGCTACAAGGTGGTGATCATCGTGGGTCCCACCGGCGCGCAGACCACCAGCTATCGCAACTCGGCCGATGACGTCGCCACCGCCGCAGCCGCACGCGGCGCGACGGTCGTGAAGGTCTACTCACCCAACGCCACCTGGGCGAAGGTGAAGGCCGCCGTGAGCGGCGCGAACATCATCGTCTGGATGGGCCACGGCAACGGCTTCCCCAATCCGTACAGCGCGACCGAGAACACCGATCGCGTGAACGGCTGGGGGCTCAACAGGACCACGACCGGCGGCGACAGCGAGACGAACATGGCGTACTGCGGCGAGCGGGCCCTGCTCGGGACGCTCACCGCCTCGGACGACGCCACGCGGCTGACCTACTGCGGCGGCACCGCGAACGACGGCATCGCGCCGGCCCCCGGCTTCGTGATGATCTACGCCCATGCCTGCTACACGCCGGGCGCCGGGGAGGCGCGGCCGGCGCCGGCGGAGAGCGTCGCCCGAGCGCGGGCCGCCAACTTCGCGTACCCGCCACTCAAGCTTGGCGGCGGAGCCTTCTTCGCGACCGACTACGGCGACGAGGCCGACCTCGTCAGCCGCCTGCTTGCCAATCCAGGCCTCTCCTTCGGTGATGCGTTCCGCGCCGGCCGGGGATTCGACCCGGGCGCCATCCGGTCCACGCCGCACCCGGACCTGGCGGGCCGCCAGGTGTGGATCCAGCGAACCACGAACCAGTGGCTGGGCACCGATTACTGGTATGCGTTCGCGGGTGACCCGCACCGCACCCTGTCCGGCGCGGTCGTCAGCCCGACCCCCACCGCCGTCGCTCGCTTCGCCGGGACGAATCGCTACGGGACCGCAGCGGCCGTGTCGGCCGCCAGCTTCGCGGCCGGCGTCCCCGTGGCCTATGTCGCGACCGGCGGCAACTTCCCGGACGCGCTCGCCGCGGGTGCTGCCGCCGCTCACGACGGCGGCCCTGTCCTCCTCGTCGGGACCTCGTCGGTGCCGCCGGAAACGGCGACCGAGCTCGAACGGCTGCAACCGGCCCGCATCGTCGTCGTCGGCGGGAGCGGCGTCATCCCGGACGCGGTGGTGGCCGACCTCGCGGCATACGCCACCAGCGGCGAGGTGACACGCATCGCCGGGGCGAGCCGCTACGAGAGCGCCGCCCTCGTGAGCGCCGCCACCTTCGCGCCGCGGGTCGCGGCCGCCTACATCGCGACCGGCGGGAACTTCCCCGACGCACTCGCCGGCGTCCCGGCCTCGGGCGTGGCCGAGGGGCCGGTGCTCCTCGTCGGCCCGGATGGCCTGCCGGACGCGATCCGGACGGAGCTCACCCGCCTCGCACCGGGGCGCATCATCATCCTCGGCTCGACATCGGTCGTCCCGTCCGCCACGGCGACCGAGCTGGCGGGCTACGCCCCCGTCACCCGCCTCGCCGGCGCGAGCCGCTACGAGACCGCGGCGGCGGTGTCGGCCGGCATGTTCGCGACCGCCTCGACCGTCTATCTCGCCACCGGTGCGAATTTCCCCGACGCGCTCGGCGGCGGACCGGTGGCAGCGATCGTCGGCGGCCCGCTGCTGCTCGTGTCGAACGGCTCGATCCCGCTCGCCGCCGCACGCGAGCTCCAGCGCCTCGGTCCGGCCCACGTCGTCGTGCTGGGCGGCACGAGCGTCGTCGCCGACGCGGCGATCTCGCAGCTGCGCGTGATCCTCGGCGACTGACAGCGGGCGGCTGGGCAGTTCGTACCATGTCGCCGCTCGGTTCGGATCGGTACGGTTCGGTGCAGTTCCCGGACGCCCGCGTGCGGGCCGTCCACATCCAGCTGGAGTCCCGCGACCCATGAAGCGCACCTGGCACGCCGTCGTCGGCATCGTCCTCCTTGCCAGCCTCGCGCTGCCCGGCAGCGCCGGCGCCGCGGACCCGTCGCCGCTCGGCGGCGCGGTGACGCTGGCCGACGGATCGGTCCTGCCGCCCATGCCGGCAGGCCTCGTCGCGCCGTCTGCCCAGTCGGAGATGCTGGCCGCGCACGGCGGCGGGACGACCGCCGCCGTAGGCTCGGCTGCCAAGGCGAGCCTCGGGAGCGTCGATCCACTCGTCGGCGGGACCGCCGCGATCAGCGGGCCGGGCGGCGCGTTGCCGAACGGGCTCGGGCACGAGGTGCTCGGCTTCCTGCCGTACTGGGACCTCGACCTGGCCGTCGTCTCGCGCCTGCGCCTCGACCTCCTGTCGACGATCGCCTACTTCAGCATCGGCGTCTCGCAGAACGGATCGCTCCAGAAGACGACGACCGGGGGAGCGGCCACCGTGGGGTGGGCGGGCTGGGCCTCGCCGACGATGACGAGCCTGATGAACGCGGCCCACCAGCGTGGGGTGCGCGTGGTGCCCACGATCACGATGCAGGCGTGGAATTACGACTACACCGCGATGACCGGCCTGCTCAACTCGGCCGCCAACCGCGCGAACCTCGTGAACGGCGTGGTCGCGATGGTCCGCGATCGCCACGCGGATGGCGTCAACGTCGACTTCGAGCCTGTGCCGTCCAGTCTGCGCGCCCAGTTCACCTCGTTCACCCGTCAGCTGAAGGCCGCGCTCGTGAGCGCCAGGGTCGGTTCATACCTGACGGTGGACACCATGGCGGGCGCGGCCGCCTGGTCCACCGGCTACGACGTCGCGGCACTCACCGCGGCCGGCGCGGCAGACGCGATCATGGTCATGGCGTACGACTTCTCGTACGCCGGCTCGGCGCGGGCCGGCGGGGTGGCGCCGTACGGCAGCGCCACGATCTACGCCGCCGGCGACGCGCTGCGCGACCACATGGCGGTCGTTCCGCCGAGCCGCCTGATCTGGGGCGTGCCGTACTACGGGCGCGCCTGGAACACGAGCACCGATCAGGTCAACTCGCCGGTCCGCAGCCCGGCCAGCTCCTCCGCGTTCGCCTACTTCCGCACCGACGTGGCGGGCAACTACGCCCGATCGCTGGCGGCGACGAACGGCCGCCACTGGGATGCGGTCGGACAGGGTCCGTACACCATCTACCGCGCCAGTGACGGCGGCTGGCGGCAGCTGTACTACGACGACCCGACCTCGATCGGCATGAAGTACGACCTCGTCGTGCGCAACGGGCTCGCGGGCACCGGCATCTGGGCGCTCGGCATGGATACCGGCACCAGCGACCTGTGGAACGTCATCGAGTCGCACCTGCTCGAGCGCGTCGGGCGCGCCTCGGGACCGGACCGCTACGGGACGGCGGCTGCGGTGAGCTCGGGTGCCTACGGGACGGGCGTCGCGGTCGCCTACGTGGCCACCGGTGCCGACTTCGCGGATGCCCTCGCCGCCGGTCCTGCGGCCGGCCGTCAGGGCGGCCCGGTGCTGCTCGCGAAGCGGACCCTGCTTCCCGATGCGACCGTCGGCGAGCTCCTTCGCCTCAAGCCGGAGCGCATCGTCGTCCTCGGCGGCCCGTCGGTGATCGCCGACTCCCTCATGGCCTCGCTCGGGGTGTATGCGAAGGGCGGGGTCGTCACCCGGCTCGGCGGCAGCGATCGCTACGCGACGGCCGCCGCGGTGAGCGCGGATGCCTTCCCCGGCGGCGCCTCCGTCGCCTATGTCGCTTCCGGGACGAGCTTCGCGGATGCGCTCTCCGGCGGCGTCGCCGCGGGACGCGCGGGCGGGCCGATCCTCCTCACCGCCGCCGATCAGGTGCCGGATGCCACGGCCGCCGAGCTTGCCCGCCTCCAGCCGGCGGAGATCGTCGTCCTGGGCGGACCGGTCGCGGTCAGTCCATCGGTGGCGGGCGCGCTCGTCGCATACGCCTCGTCGGGCACGGTGACGCGGCTCTCCGGGGCGAATCGATACGCCACCTCGGTGGCCGTCTCTCGCGCCACGACCGCGCCGGGTCCGCGCGTCGTCTACCTCGCCACCGGCCAGGCGTTCCCGGACGGCCTCTCCGGCTCGCCGCCGGCGGTCCGCGACGACGGCCCGCTGCTGCTCACCACCACGACGGCGATCCCGCCCGACGTCCTCGCCGAGCTCCAGCGCCTCAATCCGGCGCGCGTCGTCATCCTCGGGGGGACGGCCTCGATCAGCGCCGCGATCGCCGCCCAGCTCCGCGCGCTCTGGGACTGATGGGCGCAGCGCCGAAGGAGGATCGGGCCATGTTGGCGCGCGTCGACGCTCGGTAGCGTCTGCCTGAGCCCCTCATGGCTCATCGCACCGGAGCACCGACCACCACATGTTCCCGCGTCCACATCGGTTCACCGTTCCACCGCTCGCCATCGTGCTCGCGCTGGGGATGGTCCAGGCCGGCGCCTCGGTCACCGGCGCGGTCGACGGCCGGGCCCTCGTGAGCCTCGCCAACCAGAAGCGAGCCCTCGAGGGCCGCGCACCGGTGGCCTACGGCGCGCTGCTCGAGCGAATCAGTGACGATCGCGCGCGCCAGATGGCCGCCAACGACGTGCTCGCCCACGACATGACGTATGTCGCGAACCAGCTCCACGCGGCCGGCACGTGCTTCTCCGGCTACGGCGAGATCATCGCCTCCGAGCGCGGCTATCCGACCTACGACCCGGCTCGGACGATGGAGCAGTGGTGGGCGTCGCCGGGGCACCACGCGATCATCGTGGGTGACTACAACGCGTCCGGCGGCAGCCACGCCCGCTCCAGCAGCGGCACCGCCTACTCGGCGATGGTGTTCGTGAAGCTCTGCGCCGCACCGACCCGCACGACCGTGGTGAGCCGCATCGCCGGCACGGACCGCTATGCGACGGCCGCTGCCATCAGCCGCGCCCGCTTCGGGCCGGGGGTGGCGGTGGCGTACATCGCCACCGGGGCCAGCTTCCCCGATGCGCTCGCCGGCGCGGCGGCCGCGGCCCATGACGCGGGCCCGGTCCTGCTGACCGCCCGCGACACGCTGCCCGCCGCGACGCAGGAAGAGCTCACCCGACTGCGACCCGGCCGCATCGTCGTGCTCGGCGGTCCGGGCGTCATCTCCGGTGCGGTTGCGGCCGCGCTCGACGGCATCGCGCCGGTCGAGCGCATCGCCGGGGCGGACCGCTACGCCACCGCCGCCGCCATCAGCGCCGCGACCTATGCGCCGGGCGTGGCGGTCGCGTACGTGGCGACCGGCGAGACGTTCCCGGATGCCCTCGCGGGAGGTGCGGTGGCCGGCCGCGACGGCGGGCCGGTCCTCCTGGCGACGCGGACCGGTGTGCCGTCGGCGACCGCCGCCGAACTGGCGCGCCTCGCACCGGCGCGGATCCTGGTGCTCGGCGGCGCGAGCGCGCTCGACGATGCGGTCCTCGCCGGCCTTCGGTCGTACGCGGCCTCCGGCGGTGTCCAGCGCCTGGCCGGCGCCGATCGGTTCTCGACATCGGTCGCGGTCAGCAGGTTCGCGTATGGAACCGGATCGGACACCGCCTTCGTGGCGACCGGATTCGCCTTCCCCGATGGCCTCGCCAGTGGCCCCGTCGCGGCGCTCGTGCCGGGCCCGGTCCTCCTCGTGGCGCCCGGCGAATTGCCCTCGAGCGTGGGGGCCGAGCTCAGCCGGCTCGGGCCGAACGAGGTCATCATCCTCGGCGGCACCAGCGTCATCTCGGACGCCGTGGTGGAGCAGATCCAGGCACTCCTGCCCTAGCGCTCGGTCGACAGCACGCGCTCCCAGAGCTCGCCCATTCGGGCGCGGTGGATCTCCACGCTGAAGCGCGACGCGGTGGCAGAGACAGCCACCGGGTCGTAGTCGGGCACGGCGGCGAGGGCTCGGCCGAAGTCCCCATCGCGCACGAGCGTCCCGTTCACGCCATCGGTCACGATGTCGTTCAGGCCGCCGACGGCACGCGCCACCACCCAGCGGCCAGCGGCGATGGCCTCCGCGGCCACGAGCCCGTGCGGCTCGGCGAGCGACGGAACCAGCAGCACGTCGTGCTCGGCAAGGAGCCCAGGGATGAGGGTGGGATCCACCTCCCGCAGTCCCGGCCCGACCATGGTGTCCGCGAATTGACGCGCGACGGCGATGCCCTTGTGCTCGACGCTGCCACCGAGATAGAGGACGCGGCGTTCGGCCGGTCGGGGCGAGGGCCGGAACCGCTCCAGGTCGATCCCGGGAGGGATGACCTCCGCCGTCGCCCCGAGGTCGGCGACGAGGGTCGCCATGTCGGCCGAGTTGGTCACCACCGCGGCCGCCGACCGCACGACGCGTTGCGCAAGCAGGTGGAACAGCGGGTTGCGGTGCGCCACCACGCGGAGGTCGAATCCATGCGCGTAGACGACGAGCGGCCTCCGGCGCAGGCCGGCGGCGAGCAGCCCGATCACGCCGGTGGGCAGCGCGAAGTGCGCCTCGACCCCGTCGAACGGCCCGCGCCGGGTGCACGCGCGCCACATGATCGCCAGGTACCGCCGCCAGCCGGGGATGTCGTAGCGCTGCGGGGCAACCACGGTGGCGTTCACGCCGACGAGGCGATCGCGGACGAATGCGCCGGCGGCCGGCCGGTCGGGCGTGGGATAGCGTGCGGTGATCACGAGCAGGCGCATCGGTCGGCCGACGGTAGCACGTAGAATCGGCCCTCTCATGACAAGCATCGCCGCCGCGCGCCGTCCCGACGGTCGCGCTCCCAACCAGCTGCGCCCGGTGAAGATCGTGCCGGACTACATCAAGTTCGCCGAGGGATCGGTCCTCATCCGGGTGGGCGACACGCGAGTCATCTGCGCCGCGACGATCGAGGACCGCGTCCCGGGCTGGATGCGCGGCAAGGGCGCTGGCTGGGTCACCGCCGAGTACAGCATGCTGCCCCGAGCCGGCACCGAGCGCAGCCAGCGCGAAGCGGCGCGTGGCCAGATCGGTGGCCGCACCCACGAGATCCAGCGCCTCATCGGCCGCAGCCTGCGCGGTGTCGTGGCCCTCGACCGCCTTGGCGAGCGGACGATCACGCTCGACTGCGACGTGATCCAGGCCGACGGCGGGACGCGGACGGCGAGCATTACCGGCGCCTACGTTGCGCTGGCGCGGGCGATGAACAAGTACGGCATGGGGCACCTCCTGACCGCGCAGGTCGCGGCGGTGAGCGTCGGCATGCTCGGTGGCGTCGCCCATCTCGACCTCAACTACGCGGAGGACTCCACCGCGGACGTGGACTTCAATGTGGTCATGCTCAGCGACGATCGGTTCGTCGAGATCCAGGGCACCGCCGAGCACCGCGCCTTCGACCGCGCGCAGATGAACGCCATGACCGATCTTGCCGCGGCCGGCATCCGGCAGCTGTTCGAGCTCCAGAAGGCCGCCGTGGCCGCCGACCCGGCGGAGTGAGGGAGCTCCTCCTCGCGACCACGAATGCCGGCAAGCGGCGCGAGTTCGGCCGTCTCCTCGCCCACCTGCCGGCACGCGTCGTGACCCCGGACGAGATCGGTCTCGAGCTCGACGTCGACGAGCCGTTCGACACCTACGCCGAGAACGCCCGCGTCAAGGCCGATGCCTACCTCCGCGCCTCGGGGCTGCTGACCGTCGCCGACGACTCGGGGATCGAGGCCGCGGCGCTCGATTGGGGACCCGGGGTCCAGAGCGCGCGCTTCGGCGGCCGCGACGGGCACGAGGCGGAGCGGCTGCTCGAGGCGCTCGGCGAGAACCCGGACCGTCGGGCGCGAATGGTCTGCGTCCTGGCGATCGGCATCCCCGGCAACCCGGAGCCCAGGGTCGAGCTGTTCAGCGGCGTAATCCAGGGGATCGTCGCCACCCGGCCCCGCGGCGAGGGCGGATTCGGGTACGACCCGGTCTTCCTCCTGCCGTCCGGCGTGACCAGCGCCGAGCTGCCGGAGGGCGAGAAGGACCGCCTCAGCCATCGCGGGCGCGCCGTCCAGGCGGCCACCCCGCGCCTCGTCGAGCTGCTCACGCGCTGACCTGCGACCGCGGGGGACCATCGGGGCCGGACCATGGTCCAGTACGGGCGCCCGCGGCCAGTCGATAGCCTTCATCCTGCCGCCGCGTGCTGCCGAGGGCACGGTCGCGCGCACCGGCACGCAGCCCGGAGCCGATCCTCGCCGTTGTCCCGCCTCGCCACGCTCGTCCTCGCGGCCCTGCTCGTCCTCACCACCGGCTCGAGCGCGCTCGCCGCACCCACCGCCCCGCGCGCAGCCTCGGCGGCGCTCGCCGCGCCGCCAACCGATCGCGCGTCCGGGAACCCGGCGCCGCAGGTCGTACTCGGGCGCGTCGCGGTCCGCTACGCCGATTCGGCGAAGGGACCCGGCCGCGCGCGCGCCCTGGGCCTGGCGGCGGTTCGCGACGTGGCGGCCTCCGCACCCGCGACGGAGATCCTCGACACGCACGGCCGCGCGACGAAGGACGTGCTGGCCGAGCTCGCCGCCGATCCCGCCGTCGCCTGGGCCGAGCCCGTCTACGTGACCTCGCTCCCAGGCACCGTCGCGGCCGTCCCGGTGAGCGACCCGCTGAACGTCCAGCAGTACGCCCTCGACCGCATGCGCGTCCGCGACGCGTGGGCGTTGAGCAGCGGCGGCTCGTCGATCGTCGCCGTGCTCGACACCGGCATCCAGTTCGATCATCCCGACCTCCAGGGCATCGTCGCCTACAACGCCGGCGAGCTGGGCAGCGGCAAGGAGTCGAACGGGCGCGACGACGATGGCAACGGGAAGGTCGACGACTGGCGCGGCTGGAATTTCGTGGCCGACACGAACGACCCAACCGAGGACAACGTCCACGGCACCTGGGTGTCCGGGATCATCGGCGCGACCCACGACAACGGGATCGGGATCGCCGGCATCAGCTGGCGCGACAAGGTGCTGCCGGTGAAGATCATGGACGCCACCGGGACCGGCGACACCGCGGACCTCGCCGCGGGAATCGACTACGCGGTGAAGCGCGGGGCGAAGGTCATCAACATGAGCATCGCCGGCTTCCCGTACACCCCGCTCGTCCCGGCCGCGGTCGCCCGCGCGTGGGCGCGCGGCGCCGTCCTCGTTGCCGCCGCCGGCAACAACCGCAGCAGCAGCCCCACGTTCCCGGCCGACTTCGCGCACGTGATCGGCGTCACCGCGACGCAGGCCGACGACGAACTCACGAACTGGTCGAATTACGGCAGCTGGGTGGAGGTCGCGGCGCCCGGCGCAGCGGTGACGACGACGAACTGCAACCGCTGCAACGGATGGGGCGACTACACCGCCATCAGCGGGACGAGCTTCGCCTCACCGAACGTGGCCGGTGTCGTGGCGCTGATGCGGGCGCGCTTCCCGACCTACTCGCCGCAGGCGATCGTCGACCGCCTCGAGGCGACCGTCGACGACCTCGGCTACCGCGGACGTGACGATCGGTATGGATTCGGTCGCGTCAATGCCCTCCGCGCGCTCGGCGGAGCGGCGACCCCGGTGACCCAGAGCCAGGGCGACGCGCTGGAGCCGAACAACGTCCTGTCGCGGGCGGCCGCGATTCCGGTGGGAGTCACGACGCGACCCAACAGCTACCCGGCCGGCGACGTCGACGTCGTTCGCGTCACCGCGCCGCGCGCCGGGCGCATCGACGTGGCCGTCACGCCCGTGGTCGACACGACGCGGCCGGTGAAGAGCTCGCTGCCCTTCGATCCGGTGGTCGAGCTCTACGATGCGACCGGCCGCCTCGTGCTGCACATCGACAATCCAACCGATTCGACCGCGATCGAGCGCGGCTCGATCCAGCTCTCGGCCGGCGCGGCGGCCTCCATCCGGGTGACGAACTGGCTGCCGAATGGGGTGCGCGCCGCGTACGCCATCACGCCGACCTTCGTCGACAACGTCGCCCCACTCATCGCCACACGGAGCCCGGGTCCGGGCGCCGCCGGGATCGACGCCGACAGCGCCATCACCGTCCAGTTCAGCGAGCCCGTGACCGGTGTCAGCACCTCCACGATGGCCATCCGGAACGCCGCGGGGGTCGTGCTGTCGTCGAGCGTCAGCTACGACGCCGCGCGCCGCACGGCGACCCTGCGGCCACGGGCGACGCTGCCCGGCCGCTCGACCGTCAAGGTGTCGCTCAGCGCGGTGACCATCCGTGAGGCGGCCGGCAACTCGTTCGCGGGCACGAGCTGGACGTTCGGCACCCGGCGCGCGGCCCCGCGTGTCGGCGGCGTGGACCGCTATGCCACCGCCGCCCTGCTCTCAACCTCGCGCTTCGCGCCCGGCGTGCCGGTTGCGTATGTAGCCTCCGGCGCCGGATTCGCCGATGCGTTGAGCGGCGGGCCCGCCGCGGCCGCCGGTCACGGTCCGCTCCTCCTGACCGGCGCGACGGCGCTGCCGCCGGCGACCGCGGCCGAGCTGGCGCGCCTCGCCCCGGCTCGGATCGTCGTGCTCGGTGGTTCGGCGGTGGTGAGCGACGCGGTCCTCGCCGCCCTCGGCGCCTACACCACCGGCTCCGTGACGCGGACCGCGGGCATCGATCGCTACGCGACCGCGGCGAAGATCAGCGCCTCCGCGTTCGCGCCGGGCGTCGCGGTCGCCTACGTGGCGACCGGCGGGACGTTCGCCGACGCGTTGGCCGGTGGCGCCGCCGCCGCGCACCTCCATGGCCCGATCCTGCTCACGAAGCCCGGCATCCTCCCGCCCGCGACCGCCACCGAGCTCGCGCGGCTCGCTCCCCGCCGGATCGTCGTGCTGGGTGGGGCGTCGATGATCAGCGATGCGGTCGTCGCGCGCCTCGACGCGCTCACCGCGGGGACGGCGACGCGCATCGCGGGGGCCGATCGCTATGCGACCGCGGCGGCGGTCAGCGCCGCCAGCTACCCCGCACCCGTCGCCACGCTGTACGTGGCCACCGGCGCGGGCTTCGCGGATGGACTGGCTGCCGGTCCCGTCGCCGGTCTCGCCGGCGGGCCGCTCCTGCTGGTCGGGCGCGACGCGCTGCCGGCGGCCGTGGTCGCCGAGATCCGGCGCCTCGACCCGAGCACCGTCGTCGTGGTCGGCGGCAGCGGCTCGGTGAGCGAATCGGTGCGGAGCCAGATCGAGGGCCTCTGACCCGCGACCCGGGGGCGGGGTAGAATCGGCGGCGATCGGCAAGGAGATCGCATGACCGACCAACCGTCCGTGCGGATCCATCCCAGCGCGGAGGTGTCCGCCGATGCGGTCATCGGTCCCGGCGCAAGCATCTGGAACCAGGCACAGGTGCGTGAGCGCGCCCGTATCGGTGCCGGATCGATCATCGGCAAGAACGTGTATGTCGACGCCGATGTCGTCATCGGTGACCGATGCAAGGTGCAGAACAACGTGAGCCTGTACCACGGCGTCAGCGTCGAGGACGGCGTGTTCATCGGTCCGCACGTGTGCTTCACGAACGACCGGCTGCCGCGCGCCATCAATGCCGACGGCACGCTGAAGAGCGATGCCGACTGGGAGGTATCACCCATCCTTGTCCGCCATGGCGCTGCGGTCGGCGCGAACAGCACGATCCTGCCGGGCGTGACGGTGGGACGCTGGGCGATGATCGGCTCGGGCAGCGTCGTGACCCGCGACGTCGCCGACTACGAGCTCGTCGCCGGCAACCCCGCGCGCCGAATGGGCAGCGCCTGCCCGTGCGGCAATATCCTCCATGACGTCGAAGGATTGCCCTTTGCGGGCTCGTGCCCGCGCTGCGGCGACGCGTTTCCGCCGGGTACCGCCGAGTGAAGGTCCTCACCGTGGTCGGGGCGCGGCCGCAGTTCGTGAAGGCGGGGCCGGTGAGCCGCGCCCTGCGCGTCCGCCACACCGAGCTGCTCGTGCACACCGGGCAGCACTACGACGAGCAGATGAGCGCGGCCTTCTTCCGCGACCTCGAGATCCCGGCGCCCGACGTCAACCTCGAGGTCGGATCCGGCGCCCATGGCGAGCAGACCGGCGAGATGATGCGCCGCCTCGAGCCGGTCATGCTCGAGCACGAGCCGGACTGGATCCTGGTCTACGGCGACACGAACTCGACCCTCGCCGCCGCGGTCGTCGCCGGCAAGGTGGCGTTCGCGGACGGTCGTCGCCCGGCGCTCGCCCACGTCGAGGCCGGCCTCCGCTCGTTCAACCGCGCGATGCCCGAGGAGCGCAACCGGATCGTCGCCGACCACCTCGCCGACCTCCTGCTGGCGCCGACCGCGGCGGCGGTCGAGCATCTCGAACGCGAGGGGCTGGCCGCGCGCACCGAGCTCGTCGGCGACGTGATGGTCGATGCGTGGCAGTGGGCGGCAGCGCGCGCCGGATCCCATCTTCCCGCGGCTGCGGCCGAGCGGCCGGGCTTCCTCCTCGTGACGCTCCATCGGGCGGAGAACGTCGACGACCGGGAGCGGCTGGAGGGCCTCGTCGCGGCCATCGCCAGTGCCGCGGCCCAGACCGGCCGCCCGGTGATCTTCCCGGTCCATCCCCGGACCCGTGCGATGCTCGAGCGCCACGAGATCCGGATGCCTGCGGAGGTGACCGCGGTCGATCCGGTCGGCTTCCTGGAGATGGTCGCCCTCGAGCGCGCGGCGAGCGCCATCGCGACCGATTCCGGCGGCGTCCAGAAGGAGGCCTACCTCGCGGGCGTCCCGTGCGTGACGCTGCGGACAGAGACCGAGTGGGTCGAGACCGTCGACGCCGGCTGGAACCGGATCGTCGGCACCGCCCCCGACGCCGTCCACGCCGCGCTCACCGACCCGACCTTCCTCGCGCGGGACCGGCCGCGGCCGGAGCTGTACGGCGACGGCCAGACGGCGCGTCGCATCGTCGTGGCCCTCGAGCGCGCGCTGCCGGCCGCGGGTGCCGCCACGACCAGCGAGCACCATCTCACAGGTGCGGCGGAACCGGCGCGCACAACGGAGGCGTACGCGACGTGATCCCCGTCGCGCGGCCGCAGTACACGATCCACCTCGCCGCGGAGGTGACCGCATGACCGATGCGGCGCGCCCGCTGCGCGCCGGGGTCGTGGGGCTGGGGATGATGGGCCGCAATCACGTCCGGGTGTGGGACGAGGTGATCGAGGGCGTGGAGCTCGTCGCGGTCGCGGACCCGGATCCGGAGGCACTGCGGCGGGCGACGACCGGCCGCGGCGCGCGCGGCTACCCCGACCCGGCCACGATGTTCGCCGAGGAGCAGCTCGACCTGGTGAGCATCGTGGCGCCGACGTCGCTCCACCTGCCCGTCACCCTCGCCGCGCTCGCCGCCGGCGCCCACGTGCTGGTCGAGAAGCCGATCGCATCGGACCGTGTCGAGGCGGAGGCGATGATCGACGCTGCCGAGCGCGCCGGGCGGATCCTCACCGTCGGCCACATCGAGCGCTTCAATCCGGCGATCCGCGAGCTGAAGCGGCGCCTCGCGGCGCGCGAGCTGGGACGCGTCTTCCAGATCAAGGCGACCCGCCTCGGGCCCTTCCCGGCCCGCATCCGGGACGTCGGGGTTGTCATCGACCTCGCGCCGCACGACCTCGACGTCATGCGCTACCTCGCCGAGAGCGAGCCGATCCGCCTCTACGCCGAGACCGAGCAGCGGATCCACACCGATCACGAGGACCTGTTCAACGGGATCCTCAAGTTCGCCAACGGGATCGTGGGCATCCTCGACATCAACTGGCTGACGCCGCAGAAGCGCCGGAGGCTGACGGTGACCGGCGAGCGCGGCATGTACGTGGCCGACTACATCAACCAGGACCTCCTCTTCTTCGCCAACCCCGACGCGGATACCACATGGGAGAATCGCGGCGGGGACGGTGTGACCGCGCCGATCACGTCGGTCGCGGAGGGCGAGATGACGCGCCGCGTGATCCGCAAGCAGGAGCCGCTCGCCGTCGAGCTGGCCGAGTTCGCCAGTGCGGTGCGCAGCAACGGCCCGCCGCCGGTCGACCCACGCGACGCGATGATCGCGCTGCTGCTGGCCCGCAAGATGGTCGAGGCGGGGGAGACCGGGGCGGTGATCTCCGGCTCCGCGCTCCAGGAGGCACTGGCATGAGGATCGCGGTCGTCGGGCTCGGCCACATCGGCCTGCCGCTCGCGGTGCAGTACGCCGGGCGCGGCCACACCGTCATCGGCGCCGACATCAACGCGCGCATCGTCGAGGCGATCGGCCGCGGCGAGAGCCCGCACGACGACGAGCCGGCGCTCCTCGAGCGCGTCCCGAAGCTCGTCGCATCGGGCAACCTGCGCGCCACCACGACCACGGCCGACGCGGTGCGCGAGTCGGAGGCGGTCGTCGTCATCGTGCCGGTCGTCGTGGATGCGCAGCGCGAGATCGACTTCGGGCCGATCGACGCCGCCACGCGCGACATCGCCGCCGGCCTCCAGCCGGAGACGCTCGTCGTGTACGAGACGACGCTGCCGGTCGGCACCACCCGTGACCGATTCGGGCCGGTGCTGGCCGCCGGCAGCGGCCTGACCCTTGACCGCGACCTGTTCCTCGCCTTCTCTCCAGAGCGTGTCCTCGTCGGTCGCGTCTTCCTCGACCTCCAGCGCTACCCGAAGATCGTGGGCGGCACGAGCGAGGAGAGCACGCGGCGCGCGTCCGAGCTCTATCGGTCCGTCCTCGACGAGGGGACGGAGGTCTGGCCCGTCGCGAGCGCCGAGGCGGCTGAGATGACGAAGCTCGCCGAGACGACGTACCGCGACGTGAACATCGCCTACGCCAACGAGCTCGCCCGCTTCGCCCACGAGCGGGGGATCGACGTGATGGAGGTCATCGGCGCGGCGAACTCGCAGCCGTACAGCCACATCCACCAGCCCGGCGTCGGCGTCGGCGGGCACTGCATCCCGGTCTACCCGCACTTCCTGTTCAATGGCGATCCGAGCCTCCGCATCCCGCCGCTCGCGCGCGAGATCAACGAGGGGATGGGCGCGTTCACCGTCGACGAGATCGAGGAACGGGTCGGCTCGCTGGAGGACCAGCCGGTGCTCGTGCTGGGGATCGCCTATCGGGCCGACGTGCGCGAGGACGCGTTCAGCTCCGCCTTCCGGCTGCGCGACGAGCTGCTCGCCGCGGGGGCGCGGGTCTACGCCCACGACCCGTACTTCAGCGACGAGCACCTTCGCGAGCGTGGCTTCGAGCCGTACGACCTCGACGATGCGCAGACGGTGAAAGTCGCGATCGTCCAGGCCCCGCACCGCGTCTACCGCGACCTGGCGCCGGACGCGCTGCCCGGCCTCGAGTTGTTCGTCGACGGGCGGAACGCGCTCGAGCGGACGCCGTTCGATGCCGCCGGGGTCGCGTACCTGGGCATCGGTCGCTAGGGCGCTGATGGAGGTGGATCCGGCGGCCGCGCGCGCGCCGAGGGTCGGCCTCGCGGCGGGCCGCGGGGTGTGGGTCGTCCTGCCGACCTACAACGAGCGCGAGAACATCGAGCCGATCGCCGCGGCGATCCTCGGCGCCCTGCCGCAGGCGCACGTCCTCGTCGTGGACGACGCGTCGCCGGACGGGACCGGCGCGCTGGCCGACCGGATCGCCGCGAGCGACGAGCGGGTGCAGGTCCTCCATCGGTCCGCGAAGCAGGGCCTGGGAGCCGCCTACCGTCATGGCTTCCGCTGGGTCCTCGAGCGACCCGAGACCGAGGCGGTGGTCCAGATGGATGCCGACTTCAGCCACGACCCGCGCGACCTGCCGCGCCTCC
>JBBQMC010000001.1:0-72132 GCA_038328565.1 Candidatus Limnocylindria bacterium | reverse complement strand
GGCGGTCGGCCTGTGCAGCTATGCGCTCATCGGCTTCTGGTACAAGAAGCCCTCGGCGGCGGGTGCGGCGAAGAAGGCATTCGTCGTCAACCGCATCGGCGACTTCGGCTTCGGGCTCGGGATCATGATGATCTGGACCCTGCTCGGCACGCTGAGCTTCACCGATGTCTTCGCCCGCATCGGCACGCTCGAGGGATGGCAGGTCACCGTGATCGCGCTGCTCCTCTTCGCCGGCGCGGTGGGCAAGAGCGCGCAGTTCCCGCTCCACGTCTGGCTGCCGGACGCGATGGAGGGCCCCACGCCGGTGTCCGCCCTCATCCATGCCGCGACGATGGTGAACGCCGGCGTCTACATGGTGGCGCGTTCGAACCCGATCTTCGCCGCCTCCCCGGCCGCGATGTGGGTCGTCGCCAGCATCGGCGTCTTCACCGCGATCTTCGCGGCCGCGATCGCGCTCACCCAGAACGACATCAAGAAGGTGCTCGCCTACTCGACGGTCAGCCAGCTGGCCTACATGTTCTTCGCGCTCGGCATCGGCGCCTGGGCGGCGGCGATCTTCCACCTCGTCAGCCACGGCTTCTTCAAGGGGCTGCTCTTCATGGGCTCCGGCTCCGTCATCCACGGCGCGGGCGGCGAGCAGGACATGCGCTTCATGGGCGGCCTGCGAGCCAAGATGCCGACGACCTACTGGAGCATGCTGGTCGGCTCGCTCGCCCTCGCCGGCATCCCGATCTTCGCCGGCTTCTTCAGCAAGGACGAGATCCTCGGCGAGGCCTTCGGCCGCGGCTACCTCGTCTTCTACCTCGTCGGGATCGTCGTGGCCGGCATGACCGCCTTCTACACATTCCGGATGATGTTCATGACGTTCTGGGGCGAGTGGCGGGGGCCGCGCGCCGTGTGGGATCACATCCACGAGTCGGCCGCCACGATGACCCTGCCGCTCGTCATCCTCGCCGTCCCGACCATCCTCGTCGGTCTCCTACTCGGCATCCCGCCGGAGGGCGGCGCGATCCATGGCTGGCTCGAGGGCGTCTTCTCCCATGCCGAGGAAGCCGGCACCGGGATCCTGCCGGGCTCGATCCTCGCCACGAGCGACCACGGCTTCGAGCTGCTCGGCCTCGGCGGCCTGCTGCTCCTCGTCGGCGCCGCGGTCGGGGTGCTCGGCATCTGGCTCGCATTCCGCTGGTACGTCCGCGACCTGGAGGCGCCGGCACGCTTCGTCAGCCGCTTCCCGCTGGGGCTGGGGCCGGGGATGTATCGCGCCAGCGTGAACAAGTACTACGTCGACGACCTCTACGGCCTCGTCTTCGCCCGTGGTGGCGTGCTCGTCGCGAACGCCCTGTGGTGGTTCGACGCGAAGGTCATCGACGGCGCCGTGAACGGCGCGGGCTGGCTTGCCGGCCGCTTCGGTGCCGGCCTGCGCAAGGCCCAGACCGGGCGCGTCGAGAACTATGGGCTCGGCATCGCCGCCGGCCTCGTCCTCGTCGTGGTCGCATACATGGTGATCCGCTGATGAGCGGCCTGCCGGTGCTGTCGCTCATCGTCTTCTCGCCGCTCATCGGCGTGGCGGCGCTGCTGCTCGTGCCGGGCGACCGGCATCGGCTCATCCGCTGGGTCGCGCTCATCGCGGCCCTCGCCAGCTTCGCCTTCAGCCTGTGGCTCATCGGCTACCAGAATGCCGGCGCCGAGTTCCAGTACCGCGAATCGCTGCCGTGGATCGCGTCGTTCGGCATCCGCTACGAGATGGGCGTCGACGGCATCAGCGCCGTCCTCGTGCTCCTCACCACCGTCCTGTCGGTCGTCGCCATCCGTTACTCGTGGGAGCCGATTGGGGTGCGGGTCAAGGAGTACTACATCGCGATGCTGCTCCTGATGGTGGGCATGCTCGGGGTGTTCGTGGCCCTCGACCTGTTCCTCTTCTACGTGTTCTGGGAGATCAGCCTCATCCCGATGTACCTCGTCATCGGCATCTGGGGCGGCCCGCGGCGCATCTACGCCACGATCAAGTTCGTCATCTACACGCTCGTCGGCTCGCTGCTCATGCTCGTCGCGATCCTGGCGGTGGCGATCGCGCATGCCTCGGCCGGCAATGCGTTCACCTTCGGCTACGAGGCGCTCCGCGCCGGCGGCTCGTCCTACCCGGAGGCGCTCCAGGCGCTCGCCTTCATCGCCTTTTTCCTCGCCTTCGCGATCAAGGTACCGATGTGGCCGTTCCACACCTGGCTGCCCGACGCCCACGTGGAGGCGCCCACCGCCGGCTCGATCATCCTCGCCGGCGTCCTGCTGAAGCTCGGCGGCTACGGCTTCCTGCGCTTCAGCATCCCGCTCCTCCCGGCCGCCGCGCGTGAGTTCGCGCCGATCATCATCGGCCTGGCGGTGATCGCCATCCTCTATGGCGCGCTGGTGGCGATGGTGCAGCCGGACCTGAAGAAGCTCGTCGCCTACTCGAGCGTCAGCCACATGGGCTTCGTCATGCTCGGCGCGTTCGTGTTCAACACCCAGGGCATGCAGGGCGCCATCTACCAGATGATCGCCCACGGCGTGACCACCGGCGCCCTCTTCCTCCTCGTCGGCGTGATCTACGAGCAGACCCACGACCGCCAGATCGCGCACATGGGCGGCCTGAACGCCCGCATCCCGCGCTACGCGGCGATGTTCGGGCTCTTCACCTTCGCCAGCATCGGTCTCCCCGGCCTGGCCGGCTTCGTCGGCGAGTTCCTCGTCGTCCTCGGCGCGTTCCAGTACTCCGGCTGGGTGGCTGCGATCACGATGCTCGTCGTCATCGCCAGCGCGGTCTACATGCTGTGGATGTTCCAGCGCGTCTTCTTCACCGTCCCGTCGGACTGGATGCGACGCTGGTGGCCGGCGCTGCGGGACATGCAGCGCGGCGAGTGGATCGCGCTCGCCCCGCTCGTCGTCCTCGTGGTGGCCCTCGGTGTCTTCCCCGGACCGATCCTCCACGCCACCGAGGCGCCGGTGCAGCGCATCCTCGATGCCGTCCACGCCTCCGGCGGGCTCGCGATCCTGCCATGGTGAGCTGACCGATGTCCGGCACCGACTACCTCAACGACCTGTTCGCGCTCTACCCGGAGCTGATCCTCACCGTCACCGTGCTCGTCGTCCTCACCGCCGACCTGTTCCTGTCGCGGCGCTCGAAGTGGCTGCTGACGCCGCTCACGATCTTCGGCCTCCTGCTCACCGGCATCGGCTGCGTCTTCGTCTGGGGCGTCAACGACACCGTCTTCAACGGTTTCTACGTCGTCGACGACCTGTCGGTCTTCTTCAAGGCGGCCACGGTGGTGATCGGCATCTTCGCGGTGCTCTTCGTGCCGTCGTACCTGCGGCAGCGGAACCTGCCGCTCGGTGAGCACAACGTGATCCTGATGTTCGCCCTGCTCGGCATGTTCGTCCTCGCCTCGAGCGCCGACCTCATCACCCTGTTCATCGGCCTCGAGCTGATGACGATGCCCTCCTACCTGCTCACCGGCTTCCACAAGACCGATCGGTACAGCAACGAGGGCGGGCTGAAGTACTTCCTGCTCGGCAGCTTCGCCAGCGCGATCCTCCTGTTCGGGATCTCGTGGACCTTCGGGCTGACTGGCGCCACGAACATCGCGGACGTGGCCAAGGCCCTCGCCACCCAGCAGCTCGGCCCGGCGCACGTCGTGGCGCTCGCGATGCTCACCGTGGGTGGCACGTTCAAGATCGCCGCCGTGCCATTCCACTACTGGACGCCGGACGCCTACCAGGGCGCTCCGACCCCGATCACCGGCTTCCTCTCGGTGGGGCCGAAGCTCGGCGCGTTCGCGCTCCTCGTCCGCGTCTTCGCCGAGGCACTCGCGCCGCTGCGCTCCGAGTGGCTCGTCGTGATGAGCATCCTCGCCGTCCTCACGATGACCGGCGGCAACATCGTCGCCATGGCCCAGACGAACGTGAAGCGCATGCTCGCCTACTCGAGCATCGCCCACACCGGGTACATCATGGCCGGCCTCGCCACCTTCGCCGCCGCCACCTCGACCGCGGTCCAGCGCCAGGGGATCGAGGCGATCCTGTTCTACGTCCTGGGCTACGGGGTCATGAACATGGCGGCCTTCGCGGTGGTGGGCATGCTCCAGCGCGACCCCCGCCGCTATGGCGGGCTCGGATCCTTCGCCGGCCTGGCGTCGCGGTCGCCGGGCCTCGCCGCGGCGATGGCAATCCTCCTCCTCAGCCTGACCGGCATCCCGCCAACGGTCGGCTTCTTCGCGAAGTGGTACGTCCTCGCCGCGACCGTCGACGCCGGCCTCGTCTGGCTGGCGGTGGCGATCGTGCTCAACGCCGCGCTCGCCGCGTTCTACTACCTGCGGGTTGTGGTCACGATGTACATGCGCGAGCCGGAGGACGACCCGGCGCCGATCGACGAGTCGGCAAGTGGCACGCTCGGCCTCGTGCTGGCCGTGGGTGGGGTCCTCGCGCTCGGCATCCTGCCGAACGCGATCGTGCAGATCCTGAGGGCGTCAGCCGGCAGCCTGTTCTGACCATGGCCCGGCGCACCGCTCCGAGCTCGCGGTCCCGCGGTCCGGATGACGCCCTCGTTCGCGCTGCGGAGCGCCTGCTCGGGGACCGCCGGCTGCTCATCGCCACCAACCGCGGCCCGGTCACGTTCACGACCGGGGCGGACGGCACGCTCCGCCCGCGACGCGGGTCGGGTGGCCTCGTCACCGCCCTTGGCGAGATCAACCGCCACGTGCCGGTCACGTGGGTGGCGGCGGCCATGGGCGAGGGGGACCGGCGGGCGGCGGCGGACCCGAAGCGGATCGATGCCGCGACCGGTGACGAGGGGCTCCGGCTGCGCTTCGCGACCGTCGATCGCGGCGTCTACGACGCGGCCTACAACGTCATCGCCAACCCGCTCCTCTGGTTCCTTCAGCACCAGATGTGGAACCTCCCGGAGCGGCCGTCCATCGACGTGGCCACCATGCGCGCCTGGACGCAGGGCTACGTGCCGATGAACGAGGCCGTGGCGCTCGCCATCCTGGCCGAGGTGCCGCGCCGCGACCGGTCGCCCCGGATCATGCTCCACGACTATCACCTCTACCTCGCCGCGGCCACGATCCGACGCGCGCGCCCCGATGCGGTGCTCAGCCACTTCACCCACATCCCGTGGCCGCCGTCGTCGATCTGGCAGGTCATGGCGCCGGTGATCCGGGAGGGGATCGTCGCCGGCCTCGCCGCCAACGACGTGGTCGGCTTCCAGACGGCGCGCTACGCGCACAACTTCCTGCGCACCGCGGAGACCTTCCTGCACGGCGCGGCCGTCGACTACCGATCGGCGACCGTCACCCTGCCCGATGGGCACGTCGCCCGCGTGCGCGCGTATCCCATCAGCATCGACCCCGAGACCACGCGGCGCGTATCGACGACGCCGCGCGCGATGCGGCGCGCGGACGCCCTGCTCGCCGCCGCCCGCGGCCCGATCATCGTCCGCGTCGACCGCCTCGAGCCCTCGAAGAACATCCTGCGCGGCTTCGCCGCGTTCGAGACGCTCCTCCAGCGGAACCCGCGCTACCGGGGCCGGGTCACGTTTCTCGCCTTCCTCGTTCCGTCGCGCACCGGGCTGCGCGAGTACGGTCACTACGCGCGCGAGGTCCAGGCGACGATCGACCGCATCAACGCGCGCTTCTCACGCGCCGGCCATCGGCCGATCCAGCTGTTCTTCGAGAACGACTACGCCCAGGCGCTCGCCGGCCTCGCGGTCGCCGATGTCGTCCTCATCAATCCCCTCGTCGACGGGATGAACCTCGTGGCCAAGGAGGCCGCGATCGTGAGCCGCCGCAACGCGGCCATCGTCCTGTCGGAGACGGCGGGCGCCTACGATCAGATGGCGGACGGCGTCATCCCGGTCGCCCCGGCGGACGTGGTGGGGACGGCCGACGCGCTGCGCGACGCCATCGAGATGCGCGAGCCTGAGCGTGCACTGCGACTCGAGCGGCTCCGTGCCGGCGTCGAGCGGGAGGACATCACGTGGTGGCTGCGTCACCAGCTCAGCGACCTCGCCGAGATCGTCGAGCGCCGCTGACCCGGTCCGCCGCTCAGCCGGCGAGCCGCCGCAGCAGGTCCACGAAGGCGGCGACCGAGGCGAGCACCATGTCGGCCGCGTCCGCGACGGCGGGCGGCACCTCGGACCCGCCCCCCACGGCGAGGATCGCCGCCCGCACGTGGCCGGCGTCGCGGAGCTCGGCGGCGGCGTGGAACATGTCGAGGTCGGTGGTGTCGTCGCCCGCGACGACGAGGCCGCGCAGCCCGTGGCGCGCGACCACCTCGCGCACGGCCACGCCCTTGTCCCCCGCGCCCGCCGGGCGCAGTTCCACGCTCATCCTGCCCTCGCGCACCTCGATCCGGTCGTCGGCCGCAGCCGCGAGTGCCGCCAGGATCCGGGCGCGCGCCGTCGCCGGTTCGGACGCGCGGCGGTAGTGGACCGTCGCCGATAACCCCTTGGCATCGAACGTGAGCCCCGAGTCAGGCACCGCGGCGCGCACGGCGGCCATCCACCGCTCGAGCGTCGCCGCCACCCACGCGAACTCCGGCGCCGGCATCGGCTCCGTGGCGCGTGGATCGAGGCGCTCGAGGCCGTGGTTGCCGATGACGAGGAGCCCCGGCACGCCCGTGATCGCGCGCGCGTCGGCCGCCGCCCGGCCGGTCACGATCCCCGTCACCGCGAGCCGCCGGGCAAGCGCGCGCAGCGCATCGGCCGCGCGAGGGTCGAGCGCCACGGCGTTCGGGTCTTCGACGATCGGTGCCAGCGTGCCGTCGAGATCGGTGAGCAGGCCGGCGGGTTCGGCGGCGAGCGCCGCCGACGCGATCTCGAACGCCGCGTCGGGCGTCGGTGAGGTCATGCGGCTAGACTCCGCCGCGTGAGGCGCTTCCGTTCCGCCGGCACGATCGTGCCGCTGCTGCTCGCCGTGGTGGGCATCGGTCTCATCATCGCAGGCCAGCTCGACCTCGGGCGGCCGCCGTCCTCCAGCCTGCCGCCGATCCCCCTCCCGACCCGCACCCCGGTGGCGATCGTGAGCCCCAGCGGCTCGAGCGGGACGTCGAGCACGGCCACCGCGTCGCCTTCGCCGACGTTCGGCTCGACCGCGACCGCGGTCCAGCTCGAGATCCGCTCGGTCGGGATCAACGTGAAGGTGTTCGAATCAGGGTCGGCGCAGAACGACGATGACCCGGCGCTCCAGGGCGCCTACATCCTGCGCAACTCGTCGCAGCCGGGCCGCGGCACGAACTCGTACATCTTCGCCCACGCCCGGAACGTCCCGGTGCCGCTGTTCAAGAACCTGTGGAACGTGCAGGTCGGGGCGGAGGTGCGGATCCTGATGTCGGACGGCGGCGTCCTCGTCTACCGGGTGACGGAGGTCCATCCGAACGTGTCATGCCCGGACGATCGCGCCCCGCCGATCCCGCCCGATGCCGAGCCGCTGGCCCTCAAGTACGCGAAGGGCGACTGCAGCGAGGGTGCGACCTGGACGCAGCCGACCGACCATGAGCGGCTGACGATGCAGACCAGCCAGGGGTTCAACCGCAACTACGGCGAGCTGATCATCGTCGCCGACCCGGTGACCTCGGGCTAGCCAACCTCAAGCTGGCCGGCCGTCGCGCGCTCGCGCCGCCGCCCGGGGAGCAGGAGCGCGGGAACGAGCGTCACGACCGCCACCCCGAGCGCGATGGCGATGACGAGGTTGAGGACGAGCGCCGCCTGGCCCTTCGACCACGTCTCCAGCACGTCGACGAGGGCGAGGCTGCCGCGCGGGTCGACACCGACGAACTCCGGATGGCCGAGCTGCTGCACGAGCGCGTCGCGCCGCCCGGGGTCGTTGACGAGTGCCGTCAGCTCGTCGATCCGGTTCTGACCGATGCTGGTGAGGACGGCCAGCCCCACGCTCATCCCGATCGTCCGCGTGATCTGGAGCATCGCGCTCGCCACGCCGTAGGCTGATGCGCCGGCCGCCTCCACGGCCGCGGTCGCGCGGGGGCTCACCGTGAGCCCGAAGCCGGCGCCATAGATCGCGAGGTCGCGGGCGAGCCGCGGCAGGTCCGTGTCGGTCCCCCAGCCGAGGGCGAGGACGAGCCCGCCGATGCTGAGCAGGGCGCCGAGGACGGTGGTGGGCCGCTCGCCGACCAGGGCGGTGATCGCGCCGCCCGCCACGGCGCCGACGGCGATGGCAGCGGTGAGCGCGGTCAGGGCGGCCGCGGCCTGACCATCGGATCCGAACAGGACGCGGCTGACGAACACCGGCCCGCCGATGATGGCAGTCGCCAGCGTGTAGCCGGTGAGCAGGCTGACCGCGTTCGAGGCAGAGAAGCCGCGGTCCGCGAAGAGGCGCGGGTTCACGAGCGGGTGCGTCCGCCGCAGCTCGAACCACACGAACGCCGCCCCGGAGAGCACGAAGAGGGCGAGGGCGCCGAGCACGAGGGGATCGGTCCAGCCGTGCGCGCCGGAGAGCGTCACGCCGCCGACCCCGGCGACGAGCGCGACCGAGGCGAGCAGCGCGCCGACGACGTCGATGCCGCCGCGCGCGCGTGGGGTCTCCACGCCACCGGCGATGACGTAGATCAGGAAGAGAGTGATGATCGCGGCGGGCACGTTGAGGATGAAGATCCATTGCCAGTTCACGAGGTCCAGGCCGGGGATCGGCAGGCTCACGTTCTGGAGGACCCACGCCCCGTAGCTCGGCCCGATCGCCATCCCCACGAACGTCGCCGCGCCCTCAATGCCGAGCGCCGCCGCCCGCGTGCGGCCGCTGAAGAGGTGGCTGGCGAGCGACATCGAAAGCGGCACGAGGGCGCCGCCGCCGAGGCCCTGGACCACGCGCGCCGCGATCAGCCAGTCGAGCCCCGTGGCCGGCCCGGCGAGGCGCGACATGCCCGCACCCGCGCTGCCGAGCGCGAACAGGATCAGCGCCACCACGTAGAGGCGCCGCGCCCCCCACAGGTCGGCGCCGCGTCCGGCGAGCGGCATGGCGACGATGTAGGCGAGGAGGTAGGCGTTCACGATCCAGCTGGCGTGGCCGAGATCCGCCCAGCCGCCGAAGCTGGCCACGATGGACGGCAGCGCGATGGCGACGACCATGAGCTCGACCCCGCCGAGGAAGACGCCGAGCGAGGCGGTGACGAGGACGGCCCACGCGGCGACCGGGTGGAGGCGCGTTGTCCCCTCGCTCACAGGTCGACCCGGTTCGCGACGAGGACGGCCGCGGCCCACGCGGCGGCGGCGGCGGCCAGCGTCACGCCGGCGGCGCGCAGCGCGACCCCGGGCCCCAGCGCGCCGACGCCGAGATCGGCGAGCAGGGCGAGCCCGCTGCCGGGCAGTGGCGCGCCGGTCGGCGCGAAGAGGACGATCCCCGCCAGCCAGGCGGCGACCACGACCGTGGTGATCGGCAGCGCCAGCGGCGGCGCCATGAGCAGGCCGAGCGCGATCGCCAGGCCAGTGGCGGCGGCCCCTGCGGCGGCGACCGCCGCCGCCACGCCGGGGAGGGCGGCCATGTCGGCGGGTCCCATTGCGGCGGCACCCACCGTGCTCGCGGTGGCAACGGCGAGCGCCACGCCGGCGAGGACGGAGATCGCGGCGGCGCACAGCCAGCCGGTGGCGACGGTCGCGCGCGGCACCGCGCGCGCAACGAGCCAGCCGACGAAGCCGCGGCGGCGATCACCCGCGACGGCATCGGCCATGAGGCCGGAGGCGAGCGCGATCGCAGCCACCACAGCGAGGGCGTGGGCGCGCCACCCGGGCGCCGGCGCAATCGCCACCACCAGGCCGCTGACTGCGAAGGCAAGCATCGCGACGAGGAGGCGATAGCCGATCCACAGCTCGCGCAATGAGAGGCCGGCGAGCGTCGCCAGGCGATTCATCGCGCCTTCGTCGCAGCTGCGGGACGCGTGGCCGCCAGGGCCGCGCCACCGTGCGGACCGGCGGCGAGCCGCTCGAGCCCGGCAACGGTGAGTGGCAGGCCGCGTCGCGTGAGCTCGGTGATCGGGGCGTGGACCGCCAGCCGCCCGTGGTCGATGAACGCGACCTCGCGCGCGACGCCCTCGTCGACGACCGGAGATCGGCTGGCGACGACGAGCGTGGCCCGCTCGCCGAGCGCGCCGAGAATACGCGACCGTTCCCTGGGTTCGAGCGCACGCAGCGGCTCGTCGAGGAGGAGGATCTCCGGGTCGCCAACCAGGGCGGCCGCGAGCGCCACGAGCTGGCGTTCAATCTGCGAAGCGCGGCGCAACGGCCGGTCCAGCTCGAACGCGGCTGGGATGCTGGCGCGCGCCATGGCGCGTTCGACGCGCGTCGCGCGCTCGGCGCGGTCGTAGTCGAGGAGCCGGGCCGACAGGTCGATGGCCTCGCGCGCCGACATCCAGACCGGCAGCGCGTCGGTGGGCGGGAGGTAGGCGACCCGTCGCGCCCAGCCACCGGGCAGGTCGTCGCCGAGCTCGAGGCCGGCGAGCCGCAGCGTGCCGCCATCCGGCCGGGCGACGCCGGCGAGGATGCGGAGCAGCAGCGACGCGGCGTCGGGCGGCCGCGATGCGACGAGGAGACGCGCGCCGACCGGGACGACGAGGTCGAGGCCGTCGAGCACCGGCGCGCCGGCGATCCTGCGGCGCAGGCCGCGGCACTGGATCGCGGCCGGTTGGAGGTGGCGCAGCGTCTGCGACGCCCACAGCGCGTCGGGGGTCGAGATCGTCACAGGCGGCACGGTAGCACGGCGCCTTGACGGCTCCGGCATCGGTCCCGTAGCATAAGCGCCCGCTTACATAAGCAGAACTTTGATAAAGAGTGACTCTCGCATGACGCTCCCTCGTGACCGCGCCGACAGCGACCTGCGCCGCCTTCGCGTCCTCTACCGCTCGCTCGGCGACGAGACCCGCCTGCGCGTAATCGGGATCCTCGCCGAGGCGGGACCGATGCCGGTGGGCCAGCTCTCGGTGCGCGTTGGGCTGTCGCAGCCGCTCATCAGCTGGCACCTGCGCATCCTTCGCGTCGCCGGCCTGATCGACACCCAGAAGCAGGGTCGCGAGACGCTCTGCCGCCTCCGCCTCGCCGCATTCGAGGAGCTCCACGAGGTGGAGGCACGCCTCATCGGCGGCACGAGCGGCGTGACAATGGCCTCCACCACCGGGGAGGTGCCGGATGTCGGCTAGCCACTCCCACACCCACGACATCGCGCGCGGCGACTCCCTCGCCCCCAGCTGGCTGAAGCAGGCCGGACGCGCCGTCCTCCATCCGATCGTGCGTGGCGCGCTGGCGGCGGGCATCACGGCCAACACGATCACCGTGATCGGCCTCGTCATCACCGCCATCGCCGCCGTGCTCATCGGCACCGGCAACCTCTTCGTGGGGGCGGCTGTGCTGCTCGCTGGATCGGTCCTCGACGCGGTTGACGGGGCCATCGCCCGTGCGCAGGGTGGCGGCACGCCGTTCGGGGGCTTCCTCGACTCCACGCTCGACCGCGCGGGCGAGGCGATCCTCTACCTCGGGCTGGCCGCATTCCTGCTGCAGTTCACAGCGGAGCCGCTCGTCCCGGTGCTCGGCGTGATCGTCGCCCTCGCCGGCTCGTTCATCGTCAGCTACGCTCACGCGCGTGCGCAGGGGATCGGGGTCGATGCCTCGATTGGCCTGGCGCCACGCACCGAGCGGCTGGCACTCATCATCGCCGGCATCGCGCTGGCGGGTCTCGGCTGGCTGCCGGGCCTGCTCGGCGCCATCGGCCTCATCGCGGTCCTCACCGTGGCGACCGCCTTCCAGCGCATCTGGTACGTCCACCGGCTCACCGCCGGCGCGACCGTCACAGACGACCACTGACCAGCAGAACGGAGTACAGCGTGGCGAACAACGGAAAGCACGCCGGCAACGGAAAGGCCGCGAGCAACGGGCATCGGCCGAGCGACGGCAAGGTGCGGGTCGCGATCGTGGGCGTCGGCAACTGCGCCAGCAGCCTCGTCCAGGGCCGGATCTACTATGCCGACGCGAAGCCCGGCGACTTCATCCCGGGCCTCATGCATGTGGATCTCGGTGGCTACCACATTCGTGACATCGACTTCGTGGCCGCCTTCGACATCGACCGCGAGAAGGTCGGCAAGGACCTCTCCGAGGCGATCTTCTCCGGCCAGAACAACACGTACAAGTTCGCCGACGTTCCGCATCTCGGCGTGACGGTCGAGCGTGGCATGACGCACGACGGGCTGGGCAAGTACCTCTCGCAGGTCATCGAGAAGGCGCCCGGGCCGACGGCCGACATCGTGGGCATTCTCAAGGAGCGCAAGGTCGACGTCATGGTCAGCTACCTGCCGGTCGGCAGCGAGCAGGCAACGAAGTGGTACGCCGAGCAGGCGATCCAGGCCGGCGTGGCGTTCGTGAACGCGATCCCCGTGTTCATCGGGCGCGAGCCATACTGGCAGCGCCGCTTCGCGGAGGCCGGGTTGCCGGTCATCGGTGACGACATCAAGAGCCAGGTCGGCGCCACGATCACGCATCGCGTGCTGACCCGCCTCTTCATGGACCGCGGCGTGCGCATCGACCGCACCTACCAGCTGAACTTCGGCGGCAACACCGACTTCCTCAACATGCTCGAGCGCGAGCGGCTCGAGTCCAAGAAGATCAGCAAGACGAACGCGGTGACGTCGATGATCGACTACGAGATCGACGACGGGGACATTCACGTCGGCCCGTCCGACTACGTGCCATGGCTCAAGGATCGCAAGTGGTGCCACATCCGGATCGAGGGCACGACGTTTGGCGACGTGCCGCTAAACCTGGAGCTCAAGCTCGAGGTCTGGGACTCACCCAACAGTGCCGGCGTCATCACCGATGCCCTCCGCTGCGCGAAGCTCGGCCTGGATCGCGGCCTGGCCGGGACCCTGGTGGCACCGAGCGCGTATTTCATGAAGTCGCCGCCGCTCCAGATCCACGACGACATCGCCTACAACCGCGTCGAGGCCTTCATCCGCGGCGAGGACAACGAGACGCTCGTCGGGACGGAGAAGGCCGCGAAGCGGCAGCTCCGCAAGCTCGCCGAGCCGAAGAGGTCGAAGGGCGCTGCCGCCGCGCGCTGACGGGGTGACCGCACCGGCGGAGACGGGCGGGCGCACGGCGTCCGTCCGTCGCGGCGTCCCGCAGCGGCCGGAGCGCAAGCGGGAGCTGCTCACCTACTGGGCCTACCTCGCCGCGGAGCGCCTCATCGGCGCGCTCCCGCGCGGCATCGTGCTGCCGATCGCCGCGGCGGCGGGCAACGCGGCGCACGACCTGGCGGGCGACAAGCGCGACGTGATCCGCGCCAACATCGGCCACGCGATGGGACTGCCGGCCGACGCACCGGCCGTGCAGCGCGCCACGCGGCGCGCATTCCGCAACTACGCGAAGTACCTCGCCGACGTCATGCGCCTGCCCTCGCTCTCCGACACCGAGGTGCGCCGCATGATCGCCATCGACAACGTCGAGGTGCTCCCCGAGGCGCGCGCCGGGGAGAACGGCGTGCTCGTCTGCACGGTCCACGTCGGAGGGATGGACATGATCGGTCCCGCGCTCCACCTCGCCGGCGAGGAGCTTCACGTGGTGGCCGACGACACGACCTACGGCCGGCTGTACGACCACCTCAAGGCGGAGCGCGCGCGCCACGGGCTGCATGTCATCGGCTGGCGCAACCTGCGCGCCCTGTTCAAGGTGCTGCACCAGGGCGGGAACCTCGTCCTCTTCTGCGATGGCGGCTACCGGCCCGGCGACGTGCCGGTCGAATTCCTCGGCGCGCCGACCACGTTTCCCGCCGGCCCGGCGACCCTGTCGGCGAAGTCCGGCGCACCGATGCTCCCGGTCTGGTGCCAGCGCACCGGGCGCGACACGTTCGTCGCCCGTGGCCTGTCGACGATCCGCGCCGAGAGGGATGACCCGGCCTCGATCCACCGCGCGACCCAGGCGCTCGCCGATGCGCTCGGCGCGGTGATCGCCGAGGATCCGGGCCAGTGGTATCTCTTCCGCAGCGTCTGGCCGGAGACCGATGCGCAGCGCGCCGCCGCCGCGGCCGCGCTCGAGCGCGCCCGGAACGGGGAGGACTGGACGGGGCGCGGGGCGACCGCGTGATGCGGTCGCTCGGGCTGCGGCTCGGTCTCCGCGTCGCGGATCTCGTGATGCGCAGCCTTCCCGCCGGGGTCGCCTACGGGATCGCCGATGCGGGCGGCCGCGCCTGGCATCGACGTGACGCCGCGCGGCGCGCGCGCGTGAGCGAAGGGCTGCGGCGGGTCCAGGTCGCGCTCGGACGGCCCGCGGAGGGCGCGCCGCTGCGACGCCTGGTCGAGCGCGCCTTCGTCGAATACGCTCGCTACTACGTCGAGCTGCTCCGTGCGCCCCACTACGACCGGCGCGAAGCGCGGCGCCACGTGACGGTCGACGACTGGGACGCCCTGGCGGCGGTCGTGCGCGGCGGCGCGGTGGTCGCCCTGCCGCACCTCGGCAACTTCGAGCCGTTCGGACACTTCGTCGAGGCGGAGGGGATCACCGGCGTGGCACCGGTGGAGGAGACGGAGCCGCCCGAGCTCTATGACTTCCTACGCGCCCGCCGCGCGGCCGGGCACGGGATGCGGGTGGTGCCGCTGTCGCGCGCGCGGCGCCAGATGGTGGACGCGCTCCGCCGCGGCGAGATCGCCGCGCTCGTCGCCGACCGCGACCTCGCCGGTGACGGGGTGACGGTGACGATGTTCGGCCACCCGGTGACGCTGCCGGCCGGCCCGGCGTGGCTCGCGGCCACGACCGGGCGCCCGCTCGTCATCGCGCGCTGCCTGCGTACCGGGCCGGACCGATTCACCGCCCGGCTGTGGAATCTCGACGTGGCCGCGCGAGATGGCGAGTCACGCCGCGGGCGGATCGAGCGCATCACCGGCGAGATGGCGCGCACGTTCGAGACCGCGATCGCCGAGGCGCCGGAGCAGTGGTTCGCGATCTTCCAGCCCTACTGGACCGACCAGCGCGCATGAGCGCTGCGTCCGTTTCCGCGGCGCGCATCGCGGCGTCCGAACGGCGGCCACGGGGCGGCGGCGCGCGCGGCAAGGCCGACATGCATCTCCACACCCTGTGGTCCGACGGGACGGCGGCGGTGGCCCAGCTGCTCGACTGGGTGGAGGAGGCGACCGACCTCGACGTGATCGCGATCACCGATCACGAGCGGATCGACGGCGCGCAGCGCGCGCTCGAGCTCCACGCGCGCGGCACCTACGGGTACGACCTCGTCGTGGGTGAGGAGGTCACTTCGCGCCGCGGCCACCTGCTCGGCCTCTTTCTGACCGATCGCGTCCGCGCGCTGCGGCCGCTTCCCGAATCCCTCGCGGCGATCCACGCGCAGGGCGGCCTGGCGATCGCCGCCCACCCGCTGGCGCCGCTGACCCCGTCGATCGGGGCGCGCTCGCTGCGCGCGGCCCACGAGGCGACCGATCCGACGCTCCGTCTCGACGGGATCGAGCTCATGAACCCGTCCGCCGCCGGTCGCTCACGACGCGCCGCCCGCGACCGCCTGAACGCGGAGCTGCTCCACCTGCCGGCGGTCGGGAACAGCGACGCCCACATCCTCGAGGCGGTCGGGACGGCGTGGACCTGGTTCGACGGCGTGAGCGCCGGCGACTATCGGTCCTCGCTCATGGCGGGGACGACCGAGCCGGCTGGCGACTTCTGGACGAACTGGCACAACGTCGCCGTCTACGGCCGCCAGCTCGTCGCCAAGGGACGGCACCTGCGGCATACTCTGCGGCCGACAGGAGAGTGGCGATGACGCAGCTCGAGACCCCGCCGGCGCGCGACCGGTCGCCGGCGTCGCGCGACCCGCGCGGCGCGCTGAAGGTGGGGATCGTCAGCCCGTACGGCTACCCGCATCCGGGTGGCGTCAACGACCACGTCCGCAATCAGTACGAGCAGCTCACCGCGCTCGGCCACGACGCGTGGATCATCACGAGCAAGTACGGGCGCCAGCGCGAGAGCGAGGGCCACGTCATCCGCCTCGGGACCGGGTGGGCGTTCCCGGCCAATGGCAGCGTCGGGCGCGTGACCCTCAGCCTGCGCTTCAAGCAGCAGGCGCGCGAGCTCCTCGACGCCGAGCGCTTCGACATCCTCCACTTCCACGAGCCGCTCGTGCCGTTCCTGTCACCGACCCTGCTCGACGCCTCGCACACCGTCAACATCGCCACGTTTCACGCCTTCGGCGGCTTCAGCCCCAGCTACTGGGTCGGCCGCCGCTTCGCCGGCCGGCTGGCGGAGCGGCTGCATGGCCGGCTGGCCGTCTCGGGCGCCGCGCGGCACTTCATCTCGCGCTACTTCCCCGGCGACTACACGATCATCCCGAACGGCGTCGACCTCGACCTCTACGCCGATGCCGAGCCGTACGACGAGCTCCGCGACGGCACCCTGAACATCCTCTTCGTCGGGCGCTTCGAGGAGCGCAAGGGCCTCGGCCATCTGCTGCGGGCCTACCATCGGCTCCGCAAGCGGCGCGTCGACGCCCGGCTGCTCATCGTCGGCACCGGGCCGAAGGCGCGCGAGTATCGGCGCTTCGTAGGCCTGCGGGGGATCCGCGACGTCGAGTTCCTTGGCCGTGTCAGCGACCTCGCCAAGGCCCGCTACTTCGCGTCGGCGGACATCTTCTGCGCGCCCGCCACGGGCCAGGAGAGCTTCGGCATCGTCCTGCTCGAGGCGATGGCAGCGGGCGTCCCGATCGTCGCGTCCGACATCCACGGCTACAAGCAGGTCGTCCAGCGCAACGTCCAGGGGCTGCTCGTGGAGCCGAAGAACCAGCGCGCTCTGGCCGCCGCCCTCTATGCGCTGGCCCGTGACCCGGAGCTGCGCAACGAAATGGGCGAGGCGGGCCGCGCAACCGCGCCGGAGTACAGCTGGCCGAGCGTCACCGCGCGCATCGTCGACTACTACCACGAGGTCCGCGAGCGGGTCAGTGCGGAGCCGGCGGAGTAGCGGTGGCCGCGGCTCTTACCACCCGTGTTCGTAACGGCCAATGAGTGACCGATTGTTGCAGTCCGCGCAACGAACGGCCAACGTAACGGCCGCTCCGCGTCCGGAGGCTGCAGGGACGGTAAGGAATGCCCTCTGACCGTCCGATAGATACGGGACGTGTAAGCGCACGTGGGGCCGCGCCGCTCAACGCTCCTCCATCGGGCGCCGGTAGCTGATCTCACGCCCGCTGACGGCGAATCCGGCGCGCTCATACAGCCCGACGGCCCGGTCGGGTTGTCCGCGTCGACGGTCAGGACGGCGCTCGACAGGCCGCGTTCGCGGAGGCGGGTCAGCGCGGCGCCGACGAGCGATGCACCCAGGCCACGCCTCCGCCACGAGCGCCGCACGAAGACGGACATCATCCAGCCACGGTTCACGCCCAGCTCGCGGTTCTCGGCGGCGTTCACGATCGGCATCACCCCACCGGCGAGCTGGTCGCCATCCCAGGCCACGACGAAGGGGCCGGGATCGGTGTACGGCTCGGATCGCCACACGTCGAACCCAGCGTCGGACCGATCGATCCCGCCCCAGTGGTCCTCGAACGCCTCACCGCTGGCGTCCCAGAGCCGGCGCAGCGAGGCCGGGTCGCCGTCCGCCCGCCTGAGCTCGATGCCGGCGGGCGTGCCCGGCACGCGGATGTGGTCGAGCGTCGGGCGCTCCATCTCGAACGTCCAGCGCGCGGCATGGAAGCCACGCGCCTCGAGCATCCGGATGCGCCACGCCTGGCGGTCGCTGGCCCATGCGCCAAGCGCGCGGCCGGTCGATCGGTCCCTGCGCAATGGCCACCGCACGGGCCCGTTGGTCCGCGGCGTCCTGGAGCCGCTCGGCAGTTCCGCCACGGTGGTCGGGTCCCGCGAAGATCCAGACCCGGTGCTCCCGGACCCCGTCGGCGGTGTCGACCCAGTGGTGGCGCGCATAGCCCACGGCCGTGCCCTCGAGCTCGGCCACGATGACGTCGGCCCAGGGATCCTGGCTGGGGGTGACTCGGGCATACAGCGCGGTGAACTGGTCGATGCCGCGGCGCTCGTTCAGCCCAGCGGCGGCGAACATCTCGTTCCACAGCCGCACGAGGTCCGGGATATCGCGCGTATCGAAGGTTCGCAGCGCGACCTCGCTCAAGCGGTGCGCTCCATCGGCCTCCGGTAGGCGCGGCTCCGGCGATCCACCCCGAAACCGACCGCCTCGTAGACCCCCAGCGCGCCCGTGGGATTCTCCGCATCGACGCCCAGCGTCGCGCTCGTCATGCCCGCGTCCCGAGCGCCGCGCAGGGCATCCGCGACGAGCGCCCGCGCGAGGCCTCGTCCACGCCACGGTCGCCGGACGCTCACTCCGCTGACCTCAGCGCGCCGAGTCCGGTGCTCCTCGTCGTAGGCCGGCATCCGCTCCACCATCACGACCCCCGCCACCTCGGAGCCGTCCCACGCCACGCGCCACAGCTCGGGCTCGAAGTCGGGACCGCTGAAGAAGCGGTCGAACGCAGCGTCGGACTCGTCCATCCCGCCCCAGTGGTCACGGAATGCTTCCGAATCGGCGTCGAAGATCCGCCGATGGTCGGCGGGCACGACCGGCCGAACCTCGATGCCCGCCGGCAGCGGCATCTCCGGGATCGCATCCAGGGAGGGGCGCACCATGTCGAAGAAGTAACGCGCCACGCCGTAGCCGGCGCCCTCGAGGAGCGCGATCGCCCCCGGCCCGCCATCGCCGGCCCACGCGTGGAGCATGACGCCAGCCGTGGTTCCGAGCTCGGCGATCGCCCGCTCGCGCGCCCGCGCCTCGTTGAACGGCAGCAGCGCGGTGCCGAGGCCACGCCGCCGTACGGACGGCTCGATCGCGCCGACGACCGCGTACACGTTCGTGCCATCCGTGTCGGGGATGTGCCGCACGTCGGCGTACCCGACGATCCGACCCTCGACCTCCACCACGACCTCGTCGACGAGCGGGTCCCAGCCGCGGGTGTGCTCGTACCAGTGCGCGACCCGGTCCGTCGTCACCCGCATCTCGAGGCCGTCGGCGCGCGCCATGGCGTTGAACACCGCGGTCAGCCCCGGGTAGTCCTCGGGCACGCGCGGGCGGCGGAAGCTGAGGCCGGGGATGGCCGGCGCATTCGGGACCTCGACGGCGACGGCGCTGCTCATCGGTCCATGCCTTCCGGCGGCCACGGGCGTCGGAGGTTGACGTCGCGCGAGACGACCGCGAAGCCGGCGCGCTCGTAGACCCCCAGGGCGCCGGTCGGGTTCTCGGCGTCGACGCCCAGGACGGCGCTGTCCAGGCCACGCTCCCGGAGCAGGACGAGTGAGCGCGCCACGAGCGCGGCCGCCAGCCCGCGCCGCCGCCACGGGCGCCGGACGAAGACCGAATCCAGCCAGCCGCGCTGCTGGCCGATGAGCCCGTTCTCGTGGGCGTTGATGGCGTTGATCACGGCGCCGGCGATCTCGTCGCCGTCCCAGGCCACGACGCACAGGCTCGGGTCGAGGTCCGGCTCGGCGAGCCACGCCTCGAAGGCCTCGTCGGAGTCGTCGAAGCCGCCCCAGTGGTCGCGGAATGCCTCGACATCGGCGTCCCACAGCCGGCGCAGCCCCGCACGACCCTCCACCGGTCGCAGCTCGAGCCCGTCGGGCAGTGGCGGCACCTCGATCGCGTCCAGGTTCGGGCGCACCATCTCGAAGCCCCACCGCACCGGCGCGTAGCCGCGGCGCGTGAACGCGTCCTTCCGCCAGGCCTGGGTGTCTGGCACGAACGTACCGAGCACGCGACGCCGGCCCGCCGCGCCGTCCGGGCCAGCGGCGTCCTGCTCCGCGGCGGCCTCCGCAACCCGGGCCTCGAGCGCGTTCATCAGCGGCTCGAGTGCGTCGCGCCGGTCGGGAACCGCGAACACGAAGACGCGGTGCTCCCGCAGCCCATCGGTCGTGTCGACCCAGCTGTGGCGGCCGTAGCCGATGGGACGACCGTCCTCCTCCGCGACCAGAATGTCGCGGCCCGGGTCGAGGTGCGCGGTCGGGGTCGCGTACCAGGCCGCCAGCTGCTCCACCGAGCGGCGGTCGTGCAACCCGTCGGCCTCCGCGACCGCGTTGAAGATGGCCACCAGGCGCGGCAGGTCCGCCTCACCGGCGTAGGGGCGGATGGTGAGCGTCGAAACGGTCATCGCATCACCTCGAACGGGCGGCGCAGGGCGTACGACCGCGTATGGACGACGAAGCCGGCCCGCTCGTAGAGGCCGAGCGCGCCGTTCGGGTTGCCGCTGTCGACGCCGAGCATCGCCTCGTCCATGCCCGCCTCGCGGAGGCGGACGAGCGACCGCGCCACGATCGCCGCGCCGAGGCCACGGCGACGCCAGGGACGACGGACGAAGACCGTCTCGAGCCAGCCGCGACGGCGGTTGAACGCCTCGTTGTCGGCCTTCCAGATCGCGTTCGTCACGCCACCGGCGATCTCGTCACCGTCCCAGGCGATGACGAACAGGTCCGGGTCGTGGTCAGGATCGGCCATCGAACGATCGAAGTTCGCGTCGGAGTCGTCGAAGCCGCCCCAGTGGTCGCCGCGGAACGCCTCCACATCGGCGTCCCACAGTTGCTTCTGGCTGGTCCGATCATGACCGATGGGCCGGATCTCGAGCCCCGCGGGCATGGGCGGCACGTCGACGGCGTCGAGATTCCTACGCCGCATCTCGAAGAAGTAGCGCGCCACCTCGTAGCCGGCGCGCTCGAAGAGGTGCCGCTTCGCGGCGCGCTCCTCCGGCGACCAGCTGCCGTAGCCCAGGGTCGTGGTGGCGTCCAGGGCAGCGGGGAGCGTGGCGGCATGCGCCTCCTGCCAGGCGAGCAGGTTGCGGCCGATGCCGCGGCCGGTCTGGTCAGGGTGCACGTACCCGCCGAGCCGGAACTCGCGCATGCCCTCGGTCGTGTCGACCCACTCGACCCACGCATAGCCGACGAGCGTGCCGTCGAGCTCGGCCAGCACGATGTCGCGCGCCGGGTCGAAGTGGTCGCCTGCATAGTCGAGCCAGTTCGCAAGCTCGCTCTCGTCGACGTGGGACTGCACGCCATCGGCGCGATTCGCGGCCAGCGCGATCGGCGCCATCTGCGCGGCGACTCCGGTCGTCCCGTCGTGGACGCGGAGGGTGAGGCCGGGCACGACCGGCGGGTCGAGGCGGCTCGTGGTAGAGGTGGTCATCGCTCGGGCTCCATGGTGGATGAGGTGAGGTGCCGCGCGGCGCCATCCGCCGCGCGGCCGGGGGTGAGATCAGCGTGCTGCTGCCGATCCATTGGTCCAATCCTTCCGGTCGGCATCATCCGACGCGCTTCAGCTTGCCGGTCCGCTTCGCGTAGCGCTCGGCGCGACCGAAGGCCCAGATCCCCAGTGGGATGAAGACCGCGCCCATCACCACGAGCGGCCAGACGTCGCCGACGAGCGCCGTGATCGGCGTCCCGTCGATGAGGCCGGCGCGCACGCCGTCGAGGACGTAGGTCGCAGGGCTGAAGTGGCTCAGCACCTGCATCCATCCGGGGAGGATGTCGACGCTGTAGTAGACGCCGCTGATGAGCAGCAGCACCGACTGCAGGACGAACGTCATCTGTGCCCCGCGCTCCACGTACATGAGCGGCAGGATGGCGGTCATGATCCCGATCCCGATGAACGAGAGGGACCCGAGCACCATGAACACCGCCGCGGTCACGAAATTCGCATGCGCGAGGTCGAGCTCGAAGAACAGGGCGAGCACCGCGAGCACGACCACGGTGTGGACGAACCCGTACGCAATCGCGTAGAGCGTCGAGCCGACCATCTGCGCGTAGCGGCGCACGGGGGCCATGAAGGTGTACTCCAGGGTCCCTTCCCAGCGTTCCCAGGCGACCGTTTCGGCGATGAAGCTGAAGACGACCGACAGGTAGTTCCAGAAGACGGCACCGATGACGAGCGTCAGGAGCAGGCGGTCATCGCCCTGGTCCTTGCCGATGAGCGACACGGCGAGCGCGCCGGCCACGGCGTAGACGAGGAACGCGACCTCCCAGGCCCAGTAGCGCCGGGTGAGATTGAAGTTCCGCTCGACGAAGGCGTACGACGCCTTCAGCTCGCGGGTCATCAGGGACATGTCAGTGGACTCCTGTCGGGAGGCGGATGTGCCGACCCGAGTCCCTCGACTAGAGGGACCGGGCCGGCCGGAAACCGGGCTCCGCCGCCAGGCGCTGGCCCATTCGGACCAGCAGGCGACCGACCCAGCGCCGCACGGGGCGGCGTTCGGGCCGATGGTTGCGTCGGGCCCGGATCTCGTGGCGCAGCTGCGCCACGTGCGCGTCATTGACGCTCACGAGGTCCTGCGGCATCGGCAGGCTGTTCAGCACGGTGTTCTCACCTCCTTTCTGTCTCATTCGTCGCTGTCGTCGTCCTTGTCGTCGTCACCGATGTCGTCGTCGAGCGACTTGCCGGTGTACTTCATGAAGACGCTCTCCAGGGTCGCCGGCAGGCCAAACCGCTCGGCCACCATGGCCTTGAGGCCGTCCGCGGTGTCCTCCACCACGAGCCGGCCGTCGTTGATGATCGCGAGCCGATCGCAGAGCCGCTCCGCCTCGTCGAGGTCGTGCGTCGTGAGCACGATCGTCGCGTCATGCGTGTCCCGCAGCTCCTCGATGAACGACTGGACGTCCAGCTTCGAGCGCGGGTCGAGGCCTGTGGTCGGCTCGTCCAGCAGGAGGAGCGTTGGGCTCGTCAGCAGCGCCCGCGCGATGGCGACCTTCTGCTGCATTCCACGGCTCATCTGCTCGAGCGGCCGGTTGAGCCGCTTCTCGCCGATGCCGAGGCGCGCCAGGATCTCGATCGCGTCGCGCTTCGCCTGACCGGCGTCCATCCCGTAGAGACGGGCCGCGTAGGTCAGGTTCTCGTGGGGCGACAGCTTCTTGAAGAAGGCCGCGTCCACGCTCACCCGGTTGATGACGCGCTTGACGGCCATCTCGTCGCGCTCGATGTCGTGGCCGAAGACCTCCACCCGCCCGGCGTCGAGCGTTAGCAGGGTGCTGACGAGCCGGATGAGCGTCGACTTCCCGCTCCCGTTGGCGCCGAGGATCCCGTAGATCTCGCCGCGCGGGATGCGCAGGCTCACGTCGTTGACCGCGATGACGGGCTTCTTCTTCCGGCCCACCACGAATCGCTTCGTGACGTGGTCCGCGAGAAGGGCCGGCACCCCGCCCTCGACGATCGGCTGAAGCCGCGGGCGCCGCTGGGTGGCCGCCATCGAGGCGGGCCGCTGCTGCGGTGCGCTATTCATCTGTTCAAGCACGCCGGTCATCCGGTGCTCCTTATCGTCGTCGTCGTCCGCCGGGTCAGTCATCGGTTGCTGGTGGCCTCGTGGCTCGTCCGTCCCGGACGCAGAACGAGCCGTGATCCCGGGAGGGACCACGGCTCCGGCGACGCCACTGGGGCATCAAAAAACCGTGGTCCGGATCCGGCCCACGGCTCGTGGCTGTCGTTGGCGGCGTTGCCGCCGGTTCTCAGCTCGAGGTGGGCGCAGATCTCCCGTCCGCGACGCCGTTGGTAGGCGCCTTGGTGCGCGGGAATGCGCAGTTCGGAAGATTCATGGCCAGTTGCCGCTCTCCATAGATGGGTGAGATCGCCGGTCCGCCAGGGACGGTGAGGGCGCACGCAGGCGCGGCCTCGGTCGAGTGACGGAGCGGCAGTCTACGTCTCGCCCGCGGCGCGTGTCAAGAAAAGGGCGGCGACCTGCGAGAATCGGCGGCATGAACGGACGGCTGCTGCGCTCGCGGCATGAACGGATGATCGGCGGGGTGGCGGGAGGCATCGGTCAGCAGCTGGGGGTCGACCCGACCTGGGTCCGGATCGCATGGGTGATCCTCGCGATCGCCACGAACGGTGCCGCGATCCTCGTCTACCTGTTGCTCCTGTTCGTCATCCCCGAGGAAGGGACCGATGCGGCCGCCCCGGCCGCCGATGCGCCATCGGCCGATCCGCTGCGACCCGCGGTCCGCAAGCCGGTCAATCTGTCACTCGAACCGGGGAGCGGCGCCTTGATCGTCGGCGGCATCCTCATCGTCGTCGGGGCCTGGGCGCTCGCCGCCCAGTACCTCCCCGCGATCCCGTGGTCGCGCGTCTGGCCCGTCGGGCTGCTGGTCGCCGGCCTCGTCATCGTCGTCGCCTCCTTCTCCCGCCGCCGCTGAGGCGCGCCGGACGCGCTCGCTCTCCCAGGTGTCCCGTCCGAGCAGGGCGAACACGGCGGCCACGAATCCGACCGCCAGGCCCGCCAGGAGCTTCGGCAGGTTGCTGCTGACGAGCTGCGCGCGCGAGCCGGATGGCGGTCCGGGGAACTGGAAGGCGTAGTTCCACGGCGGTAGCGCCCGGGCCGCATTGATGTACCAGTCCGGCATTGCGAGCGCCGATCCCAGCGGGAAGACGAGGATGCCGGCCACCGCCGCCAGGCTGAGGAAGGCGATGCCATACGGCCGCCAGTCGGGGCGGACGAGGAGCTCGTCGACGGCGTAGGCGAGCGCCACCATCGCGAACAGGACCGCGGTGAAGTAGTGGTACATGAACGTCGCGCGCTCGATCCGGGTCCAGGGCAGGAACTGGAAGGCGAACGCGACGACGACGAGCACCAGCGCCAGCGAGCGACGGCGCCAGGCCATGATTCCGGCGAAGACGAGGGCCGGGATGCCGGCCCAGAAGAGGATCGGGTTGCCGCCGTTGTAGATCGCCGCCGTGGTGCGGTCGTCGTAGCTGTGGCCGTAGAACCAGGTGGGTTTGAGGTCGAGCGCCCAGCTCCACCATGGCGAGCTCGACGGATGTCCGGCGGTGAGCCCGAAGTGGTAGCCGAACATCTGGGCATGGAGCTCGTCGAGCGACCACGCGTAGCCGGGCCCGACGTTCGGGATCGCGATCGTGTGGCCGAGCGCCAGGTACGGCACGTAGGCGAGGAAGTAGACGGCGAGCGGCACGATGACGAGGCACGCGCCGACCCACGGCCACGAGAAGCCGCCAAGCTCTTCCGGGGCCCACCAGCGGACGTCGTTCCGGGCGCGGAGCGACCAGGCGGCGCGCGCAAGGATGAGGATGGCCGCGACGGCGAGCATGATCCAGGCCGGCCATGACGCCTGCGCCCCGCGCGCCAGGAATGCGAACACCGTCTCGACCGCGTCCTTCGGCTGCCTGCCGGCCACCTGCCCGTAGGCGATCGCGAAGGCCAGACCGATGCCTCCCAGCGCGAGGCCGGTCGCCGGCAGTGCCAGCAGCTCCTCGCCGCGCAGCCGGATCGGCCAGCGCCAGACGATGACCATCGCGATCGCGAAGACTGCGGCGCACACGACGAGGAACGGCCACGGCGCGTCGATGCCGGTCACGACCAGCAGGAAGCCGATCGCGCCGACGAGCAGCAGCCGCCCGAGTGGCGACCGCACCAGGACGAGGATGAGCAGTCCGGCGAGCGCGTAGAAGCCGACCCACTTGCTC
This sequence comes from Candidatus Limnocylindria bacterium, assembly GCA_038328565.1. Lineage (GTDB taxonomy): Bacteria > Chloroflexota > Limnocylindria > QHBO01 > QHBO01 > JAICQM01. The sequence continues at coordinate 46,682 of JBBQMC010000001.1, read as the reverse complement.
GCCGCGGCGAGACCGATCAGGACGCCGCTGAGCGGCAGCGCCCACCATGCGCTGCCCCTCCATCGGCCCGACCACACCTGCCAGAACAGGAGGTACGCGGCGACGATGAAGGTCGCGGTGAAGATGTCGTTCATCGCGATCCGGCTCATGACGTAGCTCATGCCGTCGACCGCAACGAAGATCGCGGCGAGGACCGCGATGCGCCGGCGGCGGAACATCGTGGCCCCCAGGAGGTAGATGAGCCCGACGAGGATGGCGCCGAAGACGACGCCGGCCATGCGCCACGCGATCGCGTCCTCGCGGGTGTCGACGCCAACGAGCGCTCCGGTCGTGCCGCCAGCGGCGGGCGCGGTGACGACGACGATCTGGGCGTCGTCATCGGTCGTGCCGGTGTCGACCGCGTCGACCGCGATCGCCAGCGGCTCCCCGGGAAGGGCGGTGCTGTCCCAGACCGAGAAGCCCGAGCGCAGCTGGCCGGCGTTGCCGGACTCGCCGTGCGGCTCCACGGCCCACAGGACCGGCGACGCGCCGTCATCGGTGACGCCGGTGACGTAGACCATGTTGACCACCGGCTCCCAGGCGATCTGGCGCGGCGCGCCGGGGAGCGGGGTCGTCCCAATGAGGCTGAACGAATGGCCGAACACCGCGATCCCGCCGCCGGTGGCCGGGAAGGCGCCCGGGTCACCGGGCTGTGGCCCTACCGGGACCCAGATCTGCATGTCGGCGCCGGAACCCTGGACCAGGATCGGTCCGACCGGCGTCGAGTTCGGCTGGAGCGGTTCCCTGCTTGCCGCGGGCTGAAGGGTGGCGGGGTCGAGGACGTTCACCGCGCCGGCGCGCACGTCGGTCGCGAGCACGTACGCCGCGGTGGTCTCGACCTTCGGGAGATAGGCGAGGCCCCCGGTCGTCAACTCGACGCTGGCGCTGATCGTCGTCCCCGCCGGATCGAGCCGCGCGATGCGATCCGGCCCGCGACTGAGGATCGTGGCCCCGTCATCGGACACGACGAGCTGGTCGACGCTGCCCAGCGTGGTCGCCCAGGTCGCCCCTGCCGGCGGCGGAGCGCGCGGCCCGCTCTCTGTGAGGTAGCCGGCAAGGTCGTACGCCTGGACCATGCCGCCCTCGGCGCGGCCGGCGAGGAGGCGCTGGACCGTCATGTCCCACGCGAGCGACGCGATCGCGCCTCCCGCGGACCATCGGCTGAGCTCGGTTCCGTCGAGCGCATCGCGGGCCACGATCTGGCCACCCTCCACGGTGAACGTCACCGAGCGCGGGTGCTGCTCGAAGCTCCTGGCGGGAGCGACCGCGATCGCCGGTCCCGGGCTGGCGACGTCCGTCGTGTCGCGCACGTTGTTCGGGTCCATGGCCACGATCCCGGCCGCGATGAGGTATTTCGCGAGCATCGGGTGTGTCCATTCGTAGGTGTCCCGGGTCCAGCCGTGCTCCCAGTCGGACAGCCACTCCATCGCGGAGCGGGCGTGGTAGACCTCGTCGAAGTGGTAGGCCTGCGGGACGTCGAGGCGCCAGAGGCGGAAGAGGAGGCCGAAGACGACGAGCCCGACGAGGAGGAGCGCGTCGAGCCGATCGAGGCGACGGCGCGGCTCTCGGTAGAGCGGGTCCTCCTCGCGGGCGTTCGTGATGGCGACCTCCGGGAGGGGCGGCATGGCAGCAGGAGATGGCATTGCGGCGACGGGCGCGCTGAGCTCGATCGCCCGCGTGGCTGCCGGGGCCAGGGCGGCCCGCGCTACCCGGACCGCGAGCCAGCCGAATGCGACGACGATGGAGATCCCGAGCAGGTAGAGGGCGGCATCGGTCCAGATCACGTCGTCGAAGAACGGGCCGAGGTCCATGGCGCCGCCGCCGAAGCCCGGATTCATGGGCGGATCGCCGGCGAACGACCAGTCGGCGGTGTAGACCCACAGCGCGTTCGCGGTCAGCGAGAGCGTGAGCAGGCCGAACAGGGCGGCCCACCCGTAGCGGACGAGCAGCAGGGCGACGGCGGCGGCCGCCAGCGGGAAGATGAGGAGGAACCAGGCGGGCCAGGTGCCGTCGCCGACGAGGCGGAAGCCTGGCACGACGTCGAGGCCGATGGCGACGGCCACCGCCGCCCCGACCGCCAGGAGCGTGCCGGTCAGCGCCAGCCGCGGCGCCGCCCGCAGGACGAGGAGCGCGCCGAGCGCGATGGCCGGGAAGAGGTAGCGCTCGTGGACGCGGGTCGGCAGCACGAAGAACGCGACCGCCACGAGCAACGAGCCGAGGAGGATGCCCTCCGGCTCGTCATGGCGCCAGACCTGCCAGATGGCGACCAGGGCGGCCGCGGCGAAGAGCAGCGTTCCGAGCAGCTGCCATGAGACGGCCAAGCCGCCAGCCGCGATCGCGATGCCGGGTCCCCCGCAGCCCAGGTCGGGCGGCACGGCCGGCACGTCGCAGCCCCACTGGAGCGTGTCGCCGAGCCCGCTCCATGCGTTGCGCCACAGGTTGATGGCGTTGATCGCGAGCCCCTCGTACGTCGTCGCCGCCTGGCCGAACTTGCCGATCAGGCTGACGTTCGGATCCGGATTCGGCGACCACACCGTCATCCCGAACGGGGCGAGCAGGAGCACGAGCGCGCCGACGCCCACCGCGAGTGAGGTCAGCACCCGCAGCGGGTCACGCTGGTCATCGTGTGCCGGGTCGGCGGAGCGGCCGAGGAGGTGGCGGCGGATCCCGACCACAGCGACGATCGGGATGAGGAAGGCGTACTGGAACTTCACGAGCAGGGCGACGATGGCCCCGAGCGCGGCGGCTTCGGTCCAGCCCGCCGCGAGCGCGTACAGGGTGCCGAGGATGATGAGCGTGCCCACCGAGTCGACCTGGCCCCAGATGGCGCTGTTGAAGATCGTCGCGGGGTTGAACAGGTAGATGGCGGCGGCCAGCAGTCCCACCGCCCCGCCCGACCAGCTCCTGCCGGCGAGCGTGAAGCGGCGATGGAGAAAGCGCCTGCCATAGCTGAAGAGGAGCCAGGCGACCCCCGCGTCGGCGAGGATGCCGGGGATCTTCACGAGCCCGGCGGTGGCGTCCTGCCCGACCAGCGGGGACAGCAGCTTGCCGACGATCCCGAGGACCCAGAGGACGTAGAGGTAGCCGGGCGGATAATCGCTGAAGACGCTCGGATCGTAGAATGCGCCGGGCCCGACACTTGCGAGTCGCTGCCCCCATGCCGCGAAGTCGACGATGTCGATCCGGAAGCCGCTTGTCGGCAGCAGGATGCCAGCGATGAGGGCCCGCAGCAGCAGACCAATGAGGATCAGGACGCCGAGGAGCGCGCCGGGGTCGAGAGGCAGGCCGTCTGCGAATGGCCTCGCGTCCGGCCGCCGCATGGGACGGGAGGTCATCGAAGGCGTCGCCGGGTACGGCGACGCCGAGTCTGGCACGGCACGGCGGCGGTGAGTATACATCGGGCCTCGGACGTGCCCGCGGCGCCCCCGGTTGCGCCGCGACACCACGGGCTCGGGCTGCCGTACGTCTCCGGCCCCGTGGCGTGGGCGGCTGCCTTCATCACCCTCGTCGCCTTCGCCATCTACCTGCGCACGCTCATGCCGGCGGCGGGCTTCTGGGACACCGGCGAGGCGCAGACGGTGCCGCACACCCTGTCGATCTTCCATCCGACCGGCTTCCCGACCTACGCCCTCCTGGGGTGGCTGTGGAGCCAGCTCCCGATCGGGGAGGTCGCATACCGCATGAACCTGCTGTCGGCGGTCTGCGTGGCGCTCGCGGCCGGCCTGACGGTCCTCATCACCGCCCACCTGCTCGAGGAGCGCAACCGCTGGGTCACCGCCGTCGCCGCGGCGGTGGCGGGTGCCGCCTTCGCGTTCGCGGGCGAGGTGTGGGAGAACGCCCTGCGCGCCGACGTCCACGCCATCCACATCTTCATCGCCGCGCTCATCGTGTGGCTGCTCGTCACGTGGCGCGCCGCGGAATGGGCCGGGTCGCGGCATCGCGGCCGCTGGCTGGCCGTGGCTGCGCTCATGTTCGGGATCGGGATGGGGAACCATCCACTGACCGGGTTGATGGCCTTCGCCATCGGTCCGTGGCTGTTCATCGTCGACCCCGGCATCTGGCGCCGCTGGCGCCTCCTCCTCGCGTGCGCCGGGCTGCTGCTGCTCGGCCTCCTCGTCTACCTCTACATCCCGATCCGGGCGCACATCTGGCCCGAGCCGCCGCTCTTCTACGCGCGCCCGACAACGTGGGAGGGGTTCCGCTACCTCGTCTTCGCCGAGCAGTTCCACGGTCTCTTCGACCAGCTGAGCAGCCCGCTCCAGTACATCGACTTCAAGTGGGCGAAGGCGGAGAGCGTGCTCGCTGCACAGCTCGTCGGCCCGGGCTGGCTGGTCGTGGCGATGGGCGCCGCGAGCCTCGCCGTCAAGCGCCTGGGGGCGTTCGCATTCCTCGTGCTGCTCATGGTCTCGAACGTGTTCTACTCGATGAACTTCCAGGACGGGGACATCGACCGCTACTACCTGCTCAGCACGCTCGTGGCCTGCGTCTTCGTGGGCGTGGCGGTCGGCAGCCTCGCGGCGGCGGGAAGCCGCGCCATCGCAGAGGCGACGCGGCGGACGCTCGACGTTGCCGGCCGCCGGGCGGCGGCGCGGATCGCGGGCACGACCGTGCTCCTCCTCGGCGCGCTGCTGCCGGTCGTTGCGCTCGTGACCCGCTATGACGTGCGCGACCAGTCCGCCAACCACGAGGCGGACCTGTGGGTCGCGAGCGTGTATCGAGCCCTGCCGCCGGACGCGGTGATCATCAGCTGGTGGAGCTACAGCACGCCGCTGTGGTACCACCGCTGGGTGCTCGGCGATCGCCCTGACATCATGATCATCGACGAGCGGAACATCCTCGACGATGGCTGGAGTACGATCGACGCCGCCATTCGCGCCTACCTCGGCCGGCGCCCCGTCTACCTCGTGCCGCCGGACTGGGAGGCGGCACGCCTGCTGGCGGTCTTCCGGACGCGGCCGGTCGAGACGTACGGCGGCTACACGGACATCGTCGAGGTGCTGCCCTGAACCCGGAGCCAACGCGCGAGCCCCACGAGACCGATCCGCCCCAGCTCAGCTTCTTCTTCCCCGCCTTCAACGAGGAGGAGAACGTGGAGCGCACCGTCGAACGAGCGCTCGCCGACATCGGTCCGCTCGTCGACTCGATGGAGATCGTCATCGTCGACGACGGCTCGACCGATCGCACCTCCGAGCTCGCGGACGCGCTCGCCGCTGCGCATCCCGAGGTCCGCGTCGTCCATCAGGAGAACCGCGGCTACGGCGGCGCGCTGCGGACGGGCTTCGCGAACTCGCGCGGACGCCTCATCTCGTTCTCCGACGGCGACCTCCAGTTCGACCTCACCGAGATGGGGCGTCTCATCTCCCGCCTCGACGACCCACGCCAGAAGCCGGTCGACGTGGTGATCGGCTACCGGATCAGGCGCCGCGATCCGGCGCACCGGATCTTCATCGCCAAGACGTACAACGCCATCGTGTCCGTCCTCTTCGGCCTGCGGGCGCGCGACATCGACTGCGCCATGAAGCTGTTCCGACGGGAGGTCTTCGACGGCCTGCGCCTCGACGCCGACTCCCCGTTCCTGTCGGCCGAGCTCCTGATCAAGCTCCGCGCGCGCGGCGAGCGGATCGCACAGGTCGGCGTCAACCACTACCCACGGACGGCGGGCACGAACACGGGCGCCTCGTTCCGGAAGATCCTCCGCACGTTCCGCGATATCGGGAAGCTGCGGATCGCCCTCTGGCTGCATCGCCGCGAGGTGCTTGGGCCGAGGCGCTCCCGCACCTAGGCGACCGAACCCCCGACGGAACGCGCGCCGCAGCCAGGAACTACTGCTCGTCCGGTGGCCCGGTGTCGCCGGCGTCCGTGTCGACGTCGAGCGAGTTGATGAACTCGCGGAACACCGCCAGCTTCTCGTCCTCGGGACCGGTCTCGCCCTCCTCGAGATGGTCCGGCTCGACGCCGGCCTCGTCGAGGACCCGCTCGTCAACGTAGATCGGTGAGCCGGTGCGGACCGCGACTGCGATCGCGTCGCTCGTTCGCGAGTCCACCTCCGCCTCCTCGCCATCCGCGTTCTCGAGGTAGAGGCGGGCGTGGAACGTCCCCTCGTTGACGTGGGTGACGACGATACGGCTGATCGTCGAGTGCAGGGTGGCGACCACGCTCACGAGCAGGTCGTGGGTCAGCGGGCGCTCGGCGGACAGCCCCTGGAGGCGCATCGCGATCGCGTTGGCCTCGGCCGGACCGATCCAGATGGGCAGGTATCGGTCCCGCTCGTTGTCCTTCAGGATGACGACGTGCTGGCTCGAGAGCATGTGGACGCGGACGCTCTCCACGACCATCTCGATGAGGCGCACGCGTCCGTACGGCAGTTCGCCCATGGCCCGATGATAGCGCCGGCTACTCGAGCACGACGCGCACCACCCGGTCCAGGGTGGCGAGGTAGGCGACCGGCGGGCCGTCGGCCACCGACGCCACATGCAGGCCGACGACGTCGGCGAGCAGGTCCTTCTGCGCGCCGGCCCGCGGCGCCATCCACTGCCCGACGAACGCCCCATCCGCGCGCTGGAAACCGACGATCCGCGCGTTCGCCGCGTCGTAGACGAAGAACAGCTCCCGCTCACCGATTGTCGCTGCGTCGAAGAGGCGATAGTCGACCGCGTCGCGGACCTGGGCGTCCGGCGGCGGGTCGAGCGAGAAGTCGGTCTGCGGCAGCGGCGTGCCGAAGTTCACCCGCGTCACCGTATTGCGCTGGAGCAGCCACAGGTTCGCGTCGACGAGCAGGTCGCGCGCCCGCTGGGGCGGGATGTCGGGCTCGGCGCTGAGGAAGGGCTGCGGGGCGCTGGGGAACGTCACCGGGATGACAGCCGGCGGGGACCACTTGTCGATGACGCCATTCGCCGCGTCGACGAGATAGAGGTTGAAGATCTCGAGCGGCGGCCGATGCTGGAGTGCCGCCAGGAGCTGGCTGTCGGCCGAGATGGCCTCGATCCCCTTGAGCGGCATGCGGTGCGGCAGCAGCTCGGTGAGGTCGATTCGCCACACCTGCCGTGAGCGGTCGACGACCACCACGTCCGTGGCGGCCGTGGCGATGAGCCAGGGAGCGGCGGCGACGCCGCCGGCAAGCTCCTGGCCCGCGCGATAGACGACGGTCGCCGATCCGTCCGCGGGGTCGACGCGGATCACGCGACCGCGGCCCTCGTCGGCGAGCCAGAGCGCGCCATCGGAGGAGGCGACCATCCGCGTGGCGTGAACCGCCTCGAGCGTGCTGGCGAGGTCGGCCACGATGGCAATGTCCTGGATCCGGGCGACGTGGTAGAGCGCGTCGAGGCCGCGATCCACGCGTGCGCGGAGCGGTTCCAGCTCGGTGGTCGCGACGCCGGCGCCAGCGGCGCGCTCCACCGCCCCGAACGCCTCGTCGAGGAGCGTCTTCGCCTGTTCCGGGGCACGCGCGACGAGGTCGCGACCCTCGACCTCGTCCTCGACCTGGGCCACGAGCTGCTGGGCGTCGGTGATCGCCCGGCGGGCCACCTGGGCGCGCGGGATCGCGTCGGTGGGCGTCGCCGACGGCAGTGATCCGACCATCACCCCGGCGGCGGCGATACCGGCAACCACGACCATCCAGGCCAGCCCCAGCCGGCGGCGGCGCCCCGATTCGCGTTCATCGGTCCGCGACACGGTGCGCGGGTAGCCGGGCCGCCGGTGCGGGACGAAGGCGAGGATGACATTGATGAGCCGCAGCAGGCCGCGCCCCGAGGCCGCCTGGAGCGCGTCGATCCCCGCGCCCGCACGGTGGAGCAGGCGCCCGATCGCGTCGGCGAGCGGGACCGGGCTCTCGTCCGGAAGCCCGGCGAGCGGCTCCGCCGGCCGCACCGGCTCGAGCTGGCGGGTCGTCGCCGTCGCCGCCACCTCGTCGATCTCGATGACGAGCAACCCGTCCGAGCCGCTGCCGCCGCGGATCGCGAACAGCTGCTGAAGGTGCTCGGCGGCAGCGGCGGGGCGCATCACGTCGAGCGAGCGCTTGAGCTCATCGACGCCCACCACGTGGGCGAGGTTGCGGCTCACCAGCGCGATCCGGTCGCCGGCGGCGAGCTCGCCCTGCCACGTGTACGGCTCGACCTGGAGCGCCTCGCCGAGGGTGCCGGCAACCCGGCGCCGCCGGACGCGCGGATCCTCGTCGGCCACGGCCGGGGGTGGCGGCAGCTCGTACATCCGGCCGCCGCGGACGACGACCGCGCTCGCCGGGCCGAGCTTCGCGACGTGGAGCTCACGCCCGCGCACCGCGACCGCCACCACGCCGACCCCGCCGCGCTTCCCGATCCCGAGCTTGCGGCGATGGTGGTAGAGCCGCCGGTTCGCCGCCTCGATCGCCTTCGCGAGCGCGCCGAGGGCGCCGACCGACAGGTCGTAGTAATAGTCCCGCTCGATCTCGTCGAGGGCCTCGCGCGCGGCCCGGCCGAGCGACGGATCGCTGCCGGTCACCTGGGCCAGCAGGAAGAGCGATCCCTTCGTCCGCGCCCGAGCCCCGACCGTCGGCTCGTGGAAGCGCGCGACGTCGAGCGCCCCGGCAGCGCGTTCCTCGGCTGCGGGCAGACCGATGCGAGTGGCAAGGCGCGAGGACATGGACGAGACCTAACGAAGCGCGGTGAAGTTCGACCCATACTGAGTATAGGAACCGGGGATCACTCCCAGCGACCCACCGAAACGGCCACCCCGCGCAACTCGATGGTCGCCCCCGGGCGGCCCGCCATGCGGCGATTCACGGCCCACGCGAGGGCCTCGCCGCGCATCCGGAGCTCTGCGGCAAGGATCGGCTCCGATGCCTCGACCTGGGCGATCCCGTTCGCCACCTTCGTGACGCGGCTCCGCATCCCGCCCCGTGCCAGCCCGGCCTCCTCGACCACCTCGTCCCATGCCAGGCGCGCCTGGGCCTGGGCCATCTCTGCGGCGGCGCCGGGACCGATGCACGCCAGCAGCGCGCGCTGGAGGGCGGCGCCGGACTCCTCGCGGGACATGGCCTACGCGACCCGCGGGGCGAGCGAGAGGCGACCGTCGCCGACGTGCCAGACCGGCACGCGCGCCCGACGCGCGGGCGGGATCGCCTCCGGGTCCGCGGTGGTGACGAGCACCTGGCCGCGGTCGGCGAGGAGGGCCAGCGCCCGCTCCGAGCGCTCCGGGTCCAACTCGCTGAAGAGGTCATCGAGCAGGACGATCGGCCTCGGCCCGTCGACGCCGAGCAGGTCCGTCTCGGCGAGCTTGAGGGCGAGGATGATCGTCCGCTGCTGGCCCCGGCTGGCATGAGCCGCGACGGTCCGCTCGCCGAGGCGCACGACGAGATCGTCGCGCTGCGGCCCAATGAGCGAGACGCCGTTCCACAGCTCCTTCTGCCGCACGTCCACCAGGCGGCGGCGGTACGCGGCCTCCAGCGTGCCGGCATCCGCGACGCCGGCCTCGCGGCCGTCCCAGGCATCCTTGAGCGAGTCCGCGTAGGCGAGCGCGACGGCATCGCTGCGCTCGTCGTTGGGCGCGACGGCATCGTGAAGCGGCCCGATCCGCGTATCGAGCTCGACGACGAGCGCGAGCCGCGCCGCGGTCACCCGCGCGCCGATCGTGACGAGCTGCTCGTCCCAGAACGCCATCCCGTCGACCCCGGTCTCCTCGCGGCGGATGGCGCGCAGGAGGGCGTTGCGCTGGGCGAGGACGCGCGCGAGCTCCACGAGGTCGCGGGCCACGCGGCGGTCCCGCTGGGCGAGGATCGCATCGAGAAACCGCCGCCGCTCGCCCGGCGACCCGACGAGGAGGAGCATCTCCTCAGGCCGGAAGAGGACGGCGCGCACGACCTCCCCCACCGATGACGAGCGCCGGGCGAGGCCGTTCACGCTCATCCGCTTGCGAAGCCCGACCGGCGGCTCCGCCCCCGGGAGGACCGATTCGACGCGCGCACCATCGCCGCCGGCAGGGTCGACGAGGTCGAGCCGGATGCGGGCGTAGGGGGCGCCGTGCTCCACCAGCTCGGTCTCGACCGCGGCGCGCGGCGAGCGCCCCGTGATCGCCACCACGATCGCCTCGAGGAGATTCGTCTTGCCCGCCCCGTTCGGGCCGGCGACGATCGTCAGGCCGGGTTCGAGGTGCAGCTCGGCGCTCGCGTAGCTGCGGAAGTGCTCGAGCGTCAGGCGGGCCAGGCGCATCGGTCAGGCCCTCATCGGTGCGGCCGGCGCGACGTCAGGACGCGGTGCGGACCGGCATGATGACGTGCACGTAGTCGTCCTTGCCGATCCCGCGGATGACGCCCGGCGCGAGGGGTCCGGACAGCTCGAGCGCCGCCTCTTCCGCACCGAGGTTGCTGAGCACGTCGATCAGGTAACGGGCGTTGAACGCGATCGTCGTGGGCGAGCCCTCGACCGTCGCATCGAGCGAGTCTGCCGCGTCGCCGATGTCGGCGGCATGGGCCGAGATCGAGACCGCCGACGCGTCCTCCTCCTCGCTGCCGACGGCGATTTTCACGATGTTCGCGCTGTCGCGCGCGAAAATGCTCGCCCGCCGCGCGCCCGCCAGGAAGGCCTCGCGATCGATGACCGCGCGCGACGTGTGGGCGGTCGGGATGACGGGCTCGTAGTTCGGGAACTGGCCCTCGATCAGCCGGCTGACGAGATCGATCCCCTCCGCATGGAAGAGGACCTGGCTCTTGTTCGGCGTGACGGTGATCTCCACTGGCGCCTCGGAGTCGGGCAGGATCCGCATCAGCTCCCCGTACGAGCGGCCCGGAACGACGATGAGCACCTCCCCATTCACCGGCGCTGCGAGCTCGAGGTGGCGGACCGCGATCCGGTAGTTGTCGGCGGCTGCGAGCGTCATCCGACTGCCAGCGAGGCGGGTCAGGACGCCGGTGAGGATTGGCCGGCTCTCGTCCGTGGCGGCCGCGAAGACCACTTCGCCCAACGCCTCGCGGAGGGCCCGCGCGTCGACGCGCGTGGCGGGCGCGTCACCGATCGCAGCCACCACGGGAAACTCGTCGGCCTCGATGCCCTTGATCGAGCTTCGGCTCCCGGCACAGGTGACCTTGAGGGTCGTGTCCTTCGGCGAGAGCACGAGGTCGATGCGCTGGTTCGGGAAGCTGCCCACGAGGTCGGTGAGGAGCTTGGCCGGGACGGTGATCTCGCCCTCCTCGCTCACCTTGCCGGCCACCCAGCAGTTGATCCCGATCTCGAGGTTCGTGGCCGTCAGCTTCAGGCCGCCGTCCTGGGTGCGAAGGAGGACGTTCGCCAGCACGGGCAGCGTCGCCCGGCTGCTCACCGCCCGGCTGACGATCCCGAGGCCGCGCACCAGGTTCTCCTGCATCACCGAGACGTTCATGCCGATCTACCGATGCCTCCAGCTCAGGGCGGCAGCATGGATCCACATCCACCGGCTGCGCGATACGGTTACGAATGGTTCTTCTTCAAGAATACTTCCTATCCGTCGCCGTCCCAGTAGGCGTGTGGACGGCGTGGAGATCCTCCCGATTCGTGCCTGAAACAGAGCGCTTCGCGTGTTGACGAGGTGGTGCCCGGAGCGGCGTGGTAGGGTGGGAAACTGACGGCCTGCTGTGGACGCGCTCCCAACCGCGGAACGGTTGCGGCGCGCATTTCTCCACATGGAGGCGCAGATATCCACGAGAAGGCCGGAGTTATCCACCTCGACGGAGCCGGAAGTACCACCGGGCGCCTTTCTCGCGAGCCGGCGGCGAGGCGTCATTCGGCGTAGATCATCTCCCGCACCGCGTTGATCTCCCGCCGCATCTCGTCGTTCTCGCCGAGCTCGCGGGCGATCTTGTCGTAGGCGTGGAGCACGGTGGAATGGTCGCGACCGCCGAGCTCGGCACCGATGCGGAGGAGGCTGATATCGGTCTCCTCGCGCATGAGGTACATCGCGATCTGGCGCGGCACGACGATCGCGCGATCCCGCTTGCTGCTGCGCAGGAGGTCGAGGTTCACCCCGTAGTAGTCGGCCACGGCGCGCACGATGCGCTGCGGCGTGATCGACCGCTTCTTCGGGTTGTACATGACGTTCGACAGGACCGCCGACGCGAGCTCGATGCTGATCGGCATGCCCGACATGCTGGCGTAGGCGATCACCCGGTTGAGGGCGCCCTCGAGCTCGCGCACGTTGCTCACGACCTTGCGCGCGATGAACTCGATGACGTCCGGCGGGATGAGGTCGAGCTGGTCCTCCGCCTTGCTGCGCAGGATCGCGATGCGCGTCTCGAGGTCCGGCGGAGTGAGGTCGGCGATGAGGCCCCACTCGAACCTGCTGCGGAGCCGCTCCTCGAGGGTCGTGATCGCCTTCGGCGGACGATCGGAGGAGAGCACGATCTGCTTCCCCGCCTCGTGGATCGCGTTGAAGGTGTGGAAGAACTCCTCCTGGGTCCGCTCGCGCTCGGCGATGAACTGGATGTCGTCGATGAGGAGGACATCGATGCGCCGATATCGGTTCCGGAAGTCCTCCATCTTCTGCTCGCGGATCGAGTTGATGAAGTCGTTCGTGAACTTCTCGCTCGACGCGTAGAGGACGCGCTTGCGCGGGAACTTGGCGGACACCGAGTTGCCGATGGCGTGCATGAGGTGCGTCTTGCCGAGGCCCACCCCGCCGTAGAGAAAGAGCGGGTTGTAGGCGTGGCCCGGTCGCTCGGCCACGCTGAGCGCGGCGGCGTGGGCGAGCCGGTTGGCCGAGCCGACGATGAAATTGGAGAAGATGTAGCGCCCGTTGAGGTTGAGGGCGTTGCCGCCGGCCGAGAGGGGTGGAAGCTGGAGGGTCTCCTCTGACGCCTGGTCGGGCAGCGGGCCGGGAGCGTCGGCGACGACGAACTCCACCTGGACCGATCCCCCGACGACGCGCGCCAGGGTCTGGCTGATGAGGGTGCGATAGCGATTGTCGAGCCAATCGCGTGCGAAGCCGTTCGGCGCGGCGATCCGGAAGCGGTTGTCGTCGATCTCGACGAGCTGCGTGTCCTTCAGCCAGGTCTCGAAGTTCGCCGGCGAGAGGCTGACCTGCAACTCGCCCAACACGGCGCGCCAGACCTGCTTCGCATCCATCAACAGCCGTCTCCACGCCCGCAACGCGGGCCTCGAAATGGGTCGAATAACCACTCCGCGGGAGCGGCCGGAACGGTGTCGGAAGGACCTCCGGTCCGCGGGGTCGCGGTAGTGTAGCAGCCCGGTTTCGGCGGGGGCAAGGGAATCGGGCGCCCGCTGTGCCGGCGTCGCTGCCGCGTCGATCATGCGCCACGTTTGACCCCTGCGAGTGCGCTCCGTACAATCCGCGAGGAACCGCAACACGGCATCGGTGGGCGCTGCCCGCGGCTGGCACGGCCGGCCGCGACTCGCAGTTCGAGCGCCGCGCGCTCTCCGGCCGACCAGCTCGCAACGAGGACGATCACGGACCCATGGGAAAGGCGACCTACCAGCCCAAGCGCCGTGCCCGCAAGCGGGAGCATGGCTTCATGGCGCGCATGGCAACGAAGGGTGGTCGCAGGGTGCTTGCGCGTCGCCGTGCGAAGGGACGCAAGCGGCTGACCGTCTGACGCGCGCGACCGACGCCCTTCGGCTCGTGCCGAAGCTGGCCACCCTCCGCCGGCGCGCCGACTTCGACGCCGTGATGCGGAGCGGAACGGCCCGGTCGCATCGCCTGATCGTCCTCCGCTGGCTGCGGACCGACCGCGCGGATGCGCGGATCGGCTTCAGCACTCCCCGGTCGCTCGGAGGAGCAGTGGTACGGAACCGGGTACGCCGGCGCCTGCGCGAGATCGCGCGGGAGCGGCTGGACTTCATCGGTGGAGGCTGGGACCTCCTCCTGATCGCGCGGCCGGAGGCGGCCGCGGTTGGCTATGCCGAGCTGCGCGCGGCCTTCGCGACGCTCCTCGAGCGCTCGGACTTGAGAAGATGAGGAAGATCGGGCTGGGACTGATCATCGCCTACCAGAAGCTCACCTTCTGGATGCCGCCGACCTGTCGCTACTCGCCGAGTTGCTCGCACTACGCGTACGAGGCGATCGAGCGCTACGGGCTGCTGCGTGGCTCCGCCATGGGCATGCGTCGCATCGCCCGCTGCAACCCGCTCCACCCGGGCGGTTACGACCCCGTGCAGTAACCGAGGCTGATCGCGAACGTGACCCCCATCCTTGCCGCAGGCTTCCTCGGGATCGAGCACTTCACCCCGCCCTGGGATGTCTTCTTCCTCCCGCTGTTCAACCTCCTGATCGCGCTCTACAGGGTCCTGTTCAGCGACTTCGCGCTCGCGATCATCGTCTTCACCATCGTCATCCGCTTCCTCGTCGCCCCGCTGTTCAACGCCCAGATCCGCTCGCAGAAGGAGATGCAGCGGATGCAGCCCCTCGTGCGGGAGCTGCAGCGGAAGCACAAGGGCAACCGGCAGAAGATCGCCGAGGAGACTATGGCGCTCTACCGCGAGCACGGCGTCAACCAGTTCGGCGGCTGCCTGCCGCTCCTCATCCAGCTGCCGTTCCTGCTCGCCCTGTACCAGGCGCTCATTCGCGCCTCCAACGTCGTGACCCTCACCACCCAGCAGGTCGCGACCGACACGTTCACCCAGCTCAAGGCGGCGCTGCCGGGCATCGTGCCCGTGGCCAGCTCGACGACCCAGTTCAACGCGCCGGTCAGCGGCAGCTGCACGCTCCAGCAGTTCCAGGTCCCCGAGTTCAGCCACTTCCTGCCGCTCAACTGCCAGCTCATCGAGCCCCTGCATCTGCTCCAGGCGGTGAATACGAAGGTCGCCTGGCTGGGCGGTCTCGACCTCGCTCGGCCGGACCACGTGTTCGCGATCATCATCCCGGGGCTCGGCTTCGGGCTGTCACTCATCGCGGTGCTCACCGCGATCCTCCAGTTCATCCAGGTGCGGATGACGTCGCCACGCGCCAACCCGGACGATCCGACGGCCGCCGCGACGAGCACCATGACGTACCTGTTCCCGTTCCTGACCGTCTTCTGGGGCGGCATCTTCCCCAGCGGTCTGATCCTCTACTACCTGGTCTACACGGCCTTCCTGGTCGTGCAGCAGTACCTCATCATGGGTTGGGGCAACCTCTTCCCGCTCTTCGGCTGGCAGCCCGCCTGGGCGCCCGCGACCGTTGAGCCAACCCCCCGGCCGCGCCGGCGCGACGAAGATTCGGACGCGACGCGCGACCAGGGAACCGATGGCGACCGCTCGGCCGCCACGCCTCGACCCTCCACCCCTCGCCCTCCGCAGGCCGGGCAGCACCCGGTTCGCAAGGGCGGCAAACGACGAGGCCGAAAGCGATGACGTTCAGAGAGTTCAGTGGCAAGAACGTCGAGGAAGCGATCAGGACGGCGATGAAGGAATTCGCGTCCGACCTGTCCGACCTCGACATCGAGATCCTCTCCCAGGGCAGCCGCGGCATCCTGGGGGTCGGCGGCGAGGAGGCCCGCATCCTGGCCGCCCCGAAGTACGCCGTGGCGGCAGCGCCGAGCGTCCGCCCGTCTGCGGCGTCCGCACCGGAGCCGGCGAGCCCGGCGCCCGCTGCCGATACCGACGCGGAGGCCGATGCACCGGCCGCGGCGCCGCGCGGCCGAGGTCGCGGTCGTGCGTCGCGCGTCACCCAGGAGCCCGAGGTTGCCCCCGAGCCGGAGGCGGCCGAGACCCCCGACGACGAGCCGCAGGAGCCGTCGGAACCGGCCGCGGCCGGCGTGGCGGACGCGGATGACCAGGCGACGGAACTCGCCGCCTACGAGGTCGGCGGGGAGC
This sequence comes from Candidatus Limnocylindria bacterium, assembly GCA_038328565.1. Lineage (GTDB taxonomy): Bacteria > Chloroflexota > Limnocylindria > QHBO01 > QHBO01 > JAICQM01. The sequence goes on along the minus strand of JBBQMC010000001.1, from coordinate 30,894 downwards.
GCGACGACGATCGGCGCCGTGGCCGCCGCGGTGGGCGAGGCAGGAACGGCCGGGAACGTCCGGCCGCTGCGCCGCGTGAGCGCGACCGTGATCGTGATCGCGACCGACCGGCGCGTGAGCCCGCCCCGTTCGTGCCCGCCAAGCCGCTCGCCGAGCTGTCGGACGAGGAGCGGACCGTCCTCGAGGACGGGAAGACAGTGCTCACCGAGCTGCTGCGCCTCATGGGCATCAACGGCGGCGTCGAGATCGCGATGGGCAACGAGGCCTCGAAGCTCAACGTCACCGGCGATGGGCTCGGAGTGCTGATCGGGCGGCGCGGCGAGAAGCTCGCCAGCCTCCAGCACATCGTCAACCTGATGGTGGCGCGTGGCGAGGCGCAGCACCACCGGATCATGGTAGACGTCGAGAACTACCGCGGCCGGCGCGAGGACCAGCTTCGCGACGTCGCCGAGCGGGCCGCGAAGCGCGTCCTCCAGACCGGGAAGATCATCCAGCTCGAGGCGATGCCCGCCGTCGAGCGCCGGATCGTCCACATGGCGCTGGTCGAGAATCCGCGGATCCGAACGCAGAGCGTGGGCGTGGAGCCCAACCGGCGGATCGTGATCCTGCCCGCCAACCAGCTCGAACCGCGCTGATCCGAACGCCGGAGGGCGGGTCGTCAGGGGTGGTGGAGGGGCGGCGCGTGGCCATGGCCGCGGTGGGCAGGTTGCCCCATGCGGGCGAGCGCGCCTGCGTCGGCCTCGCGCGCGAGGCCGACGGGTACGTCGTTGCCTATCTCGCCCCGGACGGAACCCTGCTCGTCGGCCGCCCCTTCGACGCGGTCGAGCTGCTGGCCGCCGTGATCGCGTGGTTCGAGGAGTCGCTCTCCGACCCGCCTCCAGAGCTCGAGGCGACCCAGGAGGACCTCGCCTCGGCGGTCCGCTGGCTCGCCGGCAGCAGCGGGTCCGCCGCCATCGGTGCCGTGCTGATCGACCGACTGCTCGCCGACGCCGTCGACGCGATCGACGATGGCCTCGCGGAGGACGTGGTCGTGCGCCGGCTGACGGCCGCGACGACGGCCATCCGCGGCAACGAGAACGAGCAGGTCGATTCGGTCGACCTGCTCGTCACACGCTACAGGTTGCTGCGCGGCAGGTGAGCCGCTGTGGGTGCTTGTCTAGGAGGGCATCGAGTCGTCGGGATCCGACGGTGCCGCAGGAGGCGCGGCGGGAGGCATCGGTTCGGATGATGCCGGCGCGCCGGGAGCTGCCGGCGCGCTGGGAGCTGCCGGCGCGCTCGGAGCTGCCGGCGCGCTCGGGGCCTGTGGATTCGCCGGTGCTGCCGGCGCGGCGGTGCTCGCTCCGAGCTGGAACTTGCCGCCCTCGGCCTGGAACTCCTGCCAGCCTGCCCAACCCATCACGATCGCGCCGACCACGGCGATGAGGAAGAAGATGGCGTTGAGCGGGAGCAGCTGGAAGTAGTAGCTGAGCAGCCCAAGGATCGATAGGAGGCCGAGGACGACCACGATGGCGGCGACGCCACCGCAGACGAGCATGAGCGAGCCCTTGGATCCGGGCAGCTTCGTCGTCGGCGAGAACTGTGGCATGAAGACGACCGCCAGCATCGCGAGGGCGGCGAGCAGGGCGAGCCACCCGAGTGCTGATACGGTGCCGCCGACGATGGCCCCGACGATGACGGCGATCGAGCCGTAGACCGCGAGCTTTTCGTTGGACGAGAGACTGCTGAAGTTCATACGCCTCCTTCGGCGGCCCCTCGTGAACGACGGGATCGATGAGACCGGTCGGGCCGCGCTGCGGGCGAGGGTAGCACCCGAAGGAACCGATGCCTAGACACCCGAACGGCGGCCACGTGCTCGTGACCGCCGTCGATGATGAATGGTGGAGATGGGGGAGAATCGAACTCCCCGTCCAGAACCTAGTCGCCGGGAACTTCCTACAAGCGTTTCCGGCTTACTTGCATTTCGCGTCGCGGGCCCCCAACCGGCGGGGTGCCTCACTGGCTATCCGGTAGGCCTTGCGAGCCGCTTTGACGTCACTCACCGGAGTCGGCAACGCCGCACCTCCCCTGATGACATCTTCGCCGTCCGGGGAGGGGAGACGGCGTCGATGTTCACTGCCTAAGCAGCGAAGGCGTAGCTGGGCTTGTTGCCAGTTACTTTTGGTGCCCTCTTTTTACGAGGCCCGAGGGCGCCTCGGCTTGCGATTCCCGGTCCCTGAGCCCTGTCGAAACCTGACATCCCCACGGACCGATACGCCGCGGATTCTACCACAGCCCTCTGGCGAAGGGAACAGCCGTTCTATCTGGTGGTGCGTACGTGCAGCAACGCCGGCGCGCCTGCCGGCTCAGAGCTTGATGCGCGCGTTCTTGACCTCGCGCTGGAGCTCGCGGCGCATATCGCGCTCGGCGATGGTGCGTCGCTTGTCGTGCGCCTTCTTGCCGCGCGCGACCCCGATCTCGAGCTTCGCGTTGCCGCTGCGGATGTAGAGGCGCAGCGGAACCAGGGTGAGGCCCTTCTGGTTCGTCAACCCGATGAGCTCGGTGATCTGGTCCCGATGGAGCAGCAGCTTTCGCGTCCGCGTCGGCTCGTGGTTCCAGCGGTTGCCCTGCGCGTACGTCGCGATGTGGGCGCCCACAAGCCAGGCCTCGCCACGCTCGATGCGCGCATAGGCCTCGGCCAGGTTGACGCGGTGGGCACGGATCGACTTGATCTCGGTCCCGGTCAGCACGATGCCCGCCTCGAGCGTCTCCTCGATGGCGTACTCGTGTCGCGCGCGCCGGTTGACGGCGATCGTCTCGTCGGGCATCGGTCTGGTCTCCGCGGTGGCTGGGAGGCGGGCATGGAAAGAGCCGGCCGTTTCGGCCGGCTCTGTTCCGTCGCTACCACGCGAAGTGGGCTATCGCACCGCCTCGGTGGTGGCGTGCGTGGAACTACTCACCTGCACACCACCTCCTTTCGTTGGCGCGATGCTAGCACGCGCCCGCGGCGCCGCACAAGGACCTGTCTCAGACGTGGATGAGGTTCAGCCCGGACGCGTCGTACGAGGTGGCGCGGCTCGACGGCACGACGGCCGCCGGCGACGCGGATGGGTGGGGCTGCCCGACACCGGCGGTGGCGAGGAACTGGACCGCCCGCTCGAGATAGAGGTCCTGCTCCGGCGGCGTCCCTGCCGGCACGTCGACGGCGATATCCGGCTGCACGCCATCGGGATGGACGCTGTTGTGCTTCGGCGAGAACCAGCGGCTGATCGTGATCCGCACGCCGCCGTTGTTCTCGAGCGGCACCCAGACCTGCACCGTGTTCTTGCCGAAGGTGTGCTGGCCGATGATCGTCGCGCGCCCCGTCTCCTTCAACGCCGCGGCCACGATCTCGGAGGCGGAGGCGCTCCCCTCGTTCGTGAGCACGACGACGGGGATGCCGGCGCTCGTCGCGGCGCCGCCCCCGGTCGCCTCCCAGCGTGTCACCTGGTCGCCGGACGACTCCTGGCTGAAGATGAGGCCGGACGCCACGAACTCGCTCGCGATCTTCCGCGCCGCCTCGATGTAGCCGCCGGGGTTGTCGCGAAGGTCGAAGACGATCTTGTCGGCGCCGTCGGCAAGCACCTTCGTCAGCCCGTCGTGGAACTGGTCCGCCGCCGAGGAGCTGAAGCCGTGAAGCGCGATGTAGCCGATGTGGTCGTCGATCAACTTCGTCGTGACCTCGCGGGTCGTGATCTCGGCGCGCGTGATGGCGAGGTCGAATGTCTGCGCGTCGCGCTTGACAGTGAGCGTCACCTTCGAGCCGGCCGGACCGCGCACCTTCGTGATCTGGTCCTGCATCTGGGTGCCGTTGACGGTCGCGCCGTCGACGGCGATCACGAGGTCGCCCGCTCGCAGCCCGGCGGCCTCTGCCGGCGAGCCGGCGATCGGCGCCACCACCACCAAGACGCAGTTGTCGGACAGCTCTGTGCAGGCCGCGAGGTTGGCCGGCTCGGCGAGGTTCTTCATCGCCATCTCCGCCCCGATGCCGGTGAACTTGCCGGACAGGTCGCCGAGCGCCTGCTGGTACTGCTCGGGCGGCATGTAGCCGCTGAAGGGGTCGGCGACGCCGTACTGGAACATGCCCTGGATGGCGCCCGCGGCGAGCTTCGCGTCGTCGAGCGTGTCGACGTACTCGGTCTTCAGCTTGTCGTACGCCTCGCAGAGGGCCGCGAAGGCCTGGCTCGGCGCGTTGCACGATCCGGTGCCACCGGCCGAACCGCCACGCACCAGGTAGCCGGCGCTGAAGAGGAGCGCGCCCACGACGGCGGCGAGCACCAGGCTGACGAGCCACGCCGCGGCGGACGGCATCGGGCGTGGCGGCGCGCCAGACGCGGGCAGGCGCGATTCCGGCTCGGGGCGAGGGGCGGTGGGATCAGGATCGGGCGGCAGCGGCGTGGCGCCCGGGGCACGATCAGTCATGGGGAGTCGCCGGAGTGTAGCACCGGATCCATTCGCGCCCGGTTACGGCTCCATGTGGCTTCCGCAATGCGGGCGCCCGCAGATCAGGCCGCGGCCGCGAGGTACGACCGCACGCTGATCCACGAGCCGACCGCCCCGATCCCCACCCCGACCGCGAAGAGGAGCGCCGACAACGAGGCGAGGTTCCGGGCGCTCACCGTGGTCGGCATCTGGAACACGCTGACCAGGATCGGCTGGATCGGGTCCCACACGATGCTGACGAGGATCACGGCCACGACCGCGCCGATGAGGCCGCACAGGATGCCTTCGAGGATGAACGGCCAGCGGATGAACGAGTCCGACGCCCCGACGAGCCGCATGATCTCGATCTCGCCCGCGCGGCTGTAGACCGCGATCCGGATCGTGTTCACGATCATGAACAGCACCGTCAGGCCGATGAGGCCGATCGCCACCAGGCCGACCGTGCGGATGGCGTTGATGACGCCGAGCAGGGTGTCGATCTCCTCCTGCTTCGTGATCACCTTCCGCACGCCCTGCGCGTCGGCGAGGGCAAGGCTCACCGGCCCTGCCTGCGTCGGGTCGCGCAGCGTGATCTCGAGCGTCGCCTGGAGCTGGACGTTCGAGCCGGCGAGGTCGAGCGTCTGACCGCGCTCCTCGAATGCGGCCTTCAGGCGTGCCATCGCGGCCTCGGGGGAGATGTAGTCGACCGCCGTCACGCCGGGCAGGTCGCGCGCCATCGTGACGAGCGCGTCGCGGTCCGCGACCGGCAGGTTGTCGACGAGCTCGGCGGTCACGCCGACCTTGCGCTCGATGAAGTCGATCCCCGAGTTGAGCCCGGTCAGGACGATGAACAGCCCGGAGAGCAGGACGAGCATGAGGATGACGGTGGCGGTCGCCGCGAGGCTCATCATCGCGTTGCGCCAGAAGCCCTGCCAGGCGCGCACCACCGAGAAGCCGCAGAAGCGCAGGAAGCCGGCCAGGTGACGCATCGGTCAGTACTCGCGCTCATAGGCGGCGCCGGACTCGTCGCGCACGAGCGAGCCGCCCTCCAGCGCCAGCACGCGCCGGCGCATGGCGTTGACGATCTCCTGGTTGTGGGTCGCCATGAGCACCGTCGTGCCGAGCTCGTTGATCTGGATCAGGAGCTGGATGATCTCCCAGCTCGTCACGGGGTCGAGGTTGCCGGTGGGCTCGTCGGCGATGAGGATCGCCGGGTCGTGCACGAGGGCACGCGCGATGGCGGTCCGCTGCTGCTCTCCGCCAGAGAGCTGGGTGGGGAGATGGTTCGCGTGGTCCTGCAGCCCCACCAGGCTGAGGAGCTGCGGCACCCGCTGCCGAATGGCCGATGGCGGCGTGCCGGTCACCTCGAGCGCGAAGCCGACGTTCTCCGCGACCGTCTTGTTCGGCAGCAGCCGGAAGTCCTGGAACACGATGCCGATCCGGCGCCGCAGCTTGGGTACCTGCCCGCGTCGCATGCGACCGAGATCGCGTCCGGCGACCTGGACGCGGCCATGGCTCGCCGCGAGCTCGCGGATCAGGAGCCGGATGAACGTGCTCTTGCCGGCCCCCGACGGCCCGACGAGGAAGACGAAGTCGCCGGCGGGGATCGTGACGTTGACGTCAGCGAGCGCCACCTTGCCGTTCGGGTAGGTGAGGCCGGCGTCGACCATGCTGATGACCGGGCCGGTCGCAGCGGGACGCGCCGAGCGGCGCAGGAGGGAAGTCATCGGTCGTGCCGGCTCATCCTAGCATCGGCGCCCGGTGGCGCCGGCATCGGTCAGGAGGCAGGCTCGGCGTGCTCCTCGCCGATGCGCGAGCGCAGGTAGCCGTCGATGAAGGCGTCGAGATCGCCGTCGAGCACGGCCGTCGGGTTCGCGGTCTCGACCCCGGTGCGCAGGTCCTTCACCATCGTGTACGGCTGGAGGACGTAGCTGCGGATCTGGTTCCCCCAACCGGCCTCCACGTGCTGCCCGCGCAGCCGCAGCATCTCCGCCTCGCGCTCCTCCTCCTGGCGCTCGATGAGCTTCGCGCGGAGCACCGCCATGGCCTTCTCGCGGTTCTGGTGCTGGCTCCGCTCGTTCTGCACCGCCACCACGATCTTCGTCGGCAGGTGGGTGATCCGGACGGCCGAATCGGTCTTGTTGACGTGCTGGCCTCCGGCACCGCTGGACCGATAGGTGTCGATGCGCAGGTCCTTCTCGTCGATCTCGATCGCGGCGTCTTCCGGGACCTCGGGCATCACCTCGACGAGCGCGAAGCTCGTGTGGCGACGGTTCTGGGAGTCGAACGGGCTGATGCGCACCAGCCGATGGACGCCACGCTCCGATTTCATGCGCCCGTACGCCCAGCGCCCGCCGATCTGGAACGTGACCGACTTCAGGCCCGCCTCCTCGCCCTCGGTCGCCTCGAGGATCTCGGTCTTGTAGCGGCTGCGCTCCGCCCAGCGCAGGTACATGCGCAGCAGCATCTCCGCCCAGTCCTGCGACTCGGTCCCGCCGGCGCCGGCATGCACGGCCACGATGGCGGCGCGCTCGTCGAACGGCTCGGAGAGGAGGAGCTGGCCCTCCATCCGCTTCCAGTCGGCCTGGAGCGCAACGAGGTCGCGCTCGAGGTCCGGCAGCATCGCGGCGGTGTCCTCCGCGTCCACGGCGGCGAGCTCCGCCATCTCGGCCAGCGCGTCGGCGCGCGCGGCGAGGTCACGCCAGGTGGCGATCTCGGTTCGCAGCTCCTCGGCGCGCCGCATGATGACCTGCGCGGCCGCAGGGTCGTCCCAGAGGGCGGGGTCCGAGCTCTCGCGCGTCAGCGCCTCGAGCTCGCGCTCCTTCGCGACGAGGTCAAAGGCGCACCGACGTGTCGGCGATCAGGCGCGCGAGCCGCTCCGCCTCGTCCTTAACCGCGTCCAACGTTCACCATCGGCAGCTCGAGCTCCCCGAGCCGCAGCGTCTTGGCGCGCAGCTTCGCCGGGTTCACGCAGGGGCAGTAGCTCTGGCGCGGGCACGAGCCGCAGTTGCCGTCGCAGTCGAGGGTCGCCGCGTAGCTGCACCGCACGCAGTCGCGCTCGCAGACGATGAGGTCCTCGTAGGGTTGCTCGGGGTCGCGAAATCGGGTGACGAGTGGGAGTGAGGCTGCATTCGAGGCGGGAATCTCCGCCGGTGTTCGGCTGGGGGCCGTCAGCTGCTTCACTCAACCCTCCTCGCTCTATGGGAAGCGGTGCTCATCGTGGCCGCGCTTCGCGTGATCGGACCATGCTAGCGCTCCTCGCCGATCTCGCCAACCCCCAATCTCCTGGAAAGCTGTACTTAGTCCAAGCAAGGGCGCATGGAGGCCCGTCCGGGACCGATCAGGCCCCGTGGCAGCGCTTGTACTTCTTGCCCGATCCGCACCAGCAGGGGTCGTTGCGGCCGACCTTCGGGCCGGCGCTCGCTGGCGCGCTGCCGTTGCCCGAGGTCCCCGAGCTGGTCGAGGTCTGCGCCGGCTCGTCCCCCGTCCCGGGGAGGGCGGCGCGGCCCTCGGTGATGTTGCGCGGCATCGGCTGCTGGGGCTGCGCCTCCCGCGTCACCGTCACGCGGAAGATCGTGTGGGTGACGTCATGCCGGATCGTCGACTTCAGCTCGTCGAACATCCGGTACGCCTCGACCTTGAACTCGTTCAGCGGGTCACGCTGGCTGTACGCGCGCAGCCCGATGCCGCGCCGCATGTCGTCGACCGCGGTGAGGTGCTCGACCCACAGCGAGTCGATGACGCGCAGCAGGACGAGCCGCTCGAGGATTGCCGCCCCTTCCGGCCCGAGCTCGGCGCGCTTCGCGTCGTAGGCATCCGCGACCGCCTCGGTGAGCTGGCCGGCGATGCGCTCGGTGTCGTTGAGCTCCTCGATCACGGCGAGCAATGCCGGGTCCAGGGTCGGGACCATCGTCAGCAGCTGCTGCTGGAGGCCCTCGCGGTTCCACTCTGTCGCGTACTCGTCCGCGGTGTGGGTCGCGACCAGCGCCGCGACCTCGTCGGCGAGCATGTCCTGGATCGTGGCCGACAGGTCGTCGCTGCGCAGGATCCGTTCGCGCTCGTGGTAGATCGTCTCGCGCTGGCGGTTGATGACGTCGTCGTACTCGACGACGTGCTTGCGGGTGTCGAAGTTGTAGCCCTCGACCCGGGTCTGGGCGCCCTCGATCGTCCGGCTCACCATGCCGGATTCGAGCGCCGTCTCGTCGTCGAAGCCGAGGCGCTGCATGATCGATTTCACCCGGTCGCTGGCGAAGCGCCGCATGAGGTCGTCCTCGAGCGAGAGGTAGAAGCGGCTGCTTCCCGGGTCGCCCTGGCGGCCGGCGCGGCCGCGCAGCTGGTTGTCGATCCGTCTCGCCTCATGGCGCTCGGTGCCCACGATGTGAAGGCCGCCCGCCCCGATCACCTTCTCGCGGTCCTCGGCGCAGATCCGGTCCGCCTCCGCCTGGGCAGCGGCGAGCTGCGCGGGCGTCGCCTCGAGGACGGTGGTCCCCTGCTTGTGCAGGAGGTCGGCGGCGAGCATCTCCGGGTTGCCGCCGAGCAGGATGTCCGTCCCGCGGCCGGCCATGTTCGTCGCGATCGTGACCGCGCCGGCGCGCCCGGCCTGCGCCACGATCTCCGCCTCGCGCTCGTGGAACTTCGCATTGAGGACGTTGTGCTTGATGCCCCGCCGCTTCAGCAGCTCGCCGAGCATCTCGCTGATCTCGACGCTCACCGTACCAACGAGGATCGGGCGTCCCTTCTCGTGCTCCTCGACGATCTCCTCGATGACCGCGTTCCACTTGCCCTTCTGGGTGGAGTAGACGAGGTCGGCGTAGTCGGCGCGCACCATCGGCTTGTTCGTCGGGATGACGACGACCTCGAGGTCGTAGATCTTCGCGAGCTCCTCCGCCTCCGTCTCGGCGGTGCCGGTCATGCCGGACAGCTTGTCGTACATGCGGAAGTAGTTCTGGAAGGTGACCGTCGCGAGCGTGCGCTGCTCGTTCTGGATCTTCATGCTCTCCTGCGCCTCGACGGCCTGGTGGAGCCCCTCGCTCCAGCGCCGACCCGGCATGAGGCGGCCGGTGAACTCGTCGACGATGATCACCTCGCCGTCCTTGACGACATAGTCACGGTCGCGCTGGTAGAGCGCATGCGCCTTCAGCGCCTGCTCGAGATGGCGCGCCAGCGAGAAGTCGTCGTCGAACATGTTGTCGACGCCCAGCCACTTCTCCATCTTGTCCGTCCCGGCCTCGGTGATCGCCACCTGCCGGAATTTTTCGTCGACGACGTAGTCCTCCTCGGCGGTGAGGCGCGGGACGAGCCGCGCGAACTGGACGTACTTCTCCGCCGATTCCTCCGCCTGGCCGGAGATGATGAGCGGCGTCCGCGCCTCGTCGATGAGGATGTTGTCGACCTCGTCGACGACGGCGAAGAAGTGGCCGCGCTGGGCGCGCTGCTCGAGGTCGACGACGAGGTTGTCGCGGAGGTAGTCGAAGCCGAACTCGTTGTTCGTGCCGTACGTCACGTCGGCGGCGTACGCCTCGCGACGGGGCACCGGCCGCAGGTCGCGCAGCCGCTCGTCGGTGGCCGGGAAGTCGGGATCGAAGAGGTAGGCCGCGTCGTGCTGGATCGAGCCGACGCTCATCCCCAGCCTGTGGAAGACCTGCCCGATCCACTGCGCATCGCGCTTGGCGAGGTAGTCGTTGACGGTCACGACGTGAACGCCGCGGCCGACGAGGGCATTGAGGAAGGCGGCGAGCGGGGCGACGAACGTCTTCCCCTCGCCGGTTTTCATCTCGGCGATCGCCCCGCGATGGAGCACGATCCCGCCCATCAGCTGCACGTCGTAATGGCGCTTGGCCAGGGCGCGGCGCATCGCCTCGCGCACCGCGGCGAAGGCCTCCGGGATGTAGGCGTCGAGGGCGGCGTCGATCTCGCGCCGCTCGCGCTTGCGCTGCTCCTTGCGCCGCTCGGCGAGGAGCGCCGGGTTGTCGGCGGTGAGCTCCGAGTCGTCCTCGGCGGCCTCGCGCAGCTCGATCGGCACGAGCAGGTCGCCGAGCTCGTCGCGCAGCCGGCTGCGGAGCTCATCGGTCTTGCCGGCGAGCTCGGCATCGGTCAGGGCGGTCATCTCGGGCTCGAGCGCGTTGGCGCGCTCGACGAAGGGTTCGAGCTTGCGGACCTCGCGATCGTTCGAGTCCACGAGCTTGTTGAGGAACTTCATCATCTGGGAGGTCGAGTATAGGGGCCGGATACCGATCTGGGAGTTCGGGCCTCTCGGCTCAGGCGTGCTCCACCATCGGCTTGACCTCGCCGATCCAGCGCTCGAGCGTCTCCGGGTCGTAGGGCGCCGGGATCTCGGCCAGGAAGGTCGAGAAGCCGATGTCGCGGCAGGCGACCATGCGCTCCGCGATCTCATCCGGCGCCCCGACCCAGAACGTGTCGTCGTCGCGAACGTCGTCCATCGGCGTCCGGTTCAGCGCCATCTGCTCCCCCCACGCACGCTGTGCGGCCTCGTGGGTATCGCGGATGATGGGCTTGCAGCCCACCGTGCGCTCGATCTCGCCGCTGTCGCGGCCGACCTCCTCGCAGTGGCGGCGCAGCACCTCGTCCTTGTGGCGCAGCTTCTCGACGCTGCCCATCGCGTTCCACATGTCGGCATGGCGGGCGACGGTGCGCAGCGTCTTCCGCTCGCCGGAGCCACCGATCATGATCGGCAGCCGCGCCTGGAGCGGCAGTGGGTGGTGCCGGAGGTCGTCGAAGGCGTAGCGCCCGCCGGGCTGTGAGGTGACCGATGCGCCGTCGAGGACGGCGCGCATGGCCGCGACCGACTCCTCGAGCCAGTCGAGGCGCTCGCCGAACCCACGCCCGAACTCGATCCCGTGCGCCGTGTGCTCGAGCTCGAACCACGCGCCGCCGATGCCGAGGATCGCGCGCCCGTCACTCAGGTGGTCGAGCGTGGCCGCCTGCTTCGCCACCAGGCCGGGGTTTCGGAACGTGTTCGCGCCCACGAGCAGGCCGAGCCGAACGCGCCGCGTGACCTTCGCCCACGCCGCGAGCGTGGTCCAGCCCTCGAAGATCGGCTGGTAGGGATCGCCGAAGATGGCGTAGACGTGGTCCCAGGTCCAGAGCGAGTCGTAGCCGAGGTCGTCGACCCGCCGCGCGGCGCGCTCGAACGACGCCCAATCGCTCGCCTGGCTCCAGAGCAGGACGCCGAGCTTGATGTCGACCATGCGCGGCGCTCAGCCCGTCCCTACTCGAAAGGGCTCCCGCTCGCCGTCAGGCGCGTCATCGGCCTCGGGGCCGTCATCCGGTCCCGGAGCGTCGTCCGACTCGGCATCCTCCGACCAGAACGTCATCTCTTCGACCATGTCGACCTCGGACGAGAAGAGCGCACCGACGCTCTCGCCACGGTGGATGCGGCGGATCGCCTCGCCGAAGAGCGGTGCCACCGACAGGATCGTGACCTTGCCGTCGTCGACGCCCGCCTGGAGCGGGATCGTGTCGGTCACCACCACCTCGGTGATCGCGCTGTCATTGATCCGCTCCAGCGCGGCGCCGCTGAAGACGCCGTGCGTGGCGAGGGAGTAGATCGCCGTCGCGCCCTCCGCCTGGAGCGCGCCGACCGCCTCCATCAGCGAGCCGGCGGTATCGATCTCGTCGTCGATGATGACCGCGGTCTTGCCGCTCACCTCGCCGATGATGTTCATCAGCTCGGTCTTGTCCTGGTTGCCGATGCGCCGCTTCTCGACGATCGCCAGCGGCGCCGAGAGCAGCTCGGCGAAGTTGCGCGCCTTCTTCGCGAAGCCGAGCTCGCTGACGACGACGATGTCGGACAGGCCCTTGCCCTTGATGTAGCCGGCCAGCAGGTTCACCGCCGTCAGCTCGTCGACCGGGATGCTGAAGAAGCCCTGGATCTGGCCCTGGTGGAGGTCCATGGTCAGGACGCGGTCCGCGCCGGCGACCGTGAGCATGTCGGCGATGAGGCGTGCCGTGATCGGAACGCGCGGCTGGTCCTTCTTGTCGGAGCGGCCGTACGCGTAGTACGGGATGACCGCCGTGATGCGGCCCGCCGAGGCGCGCTTGAAGGCATCGATCATGATCAGCAGCTCCATGATCGAGTCGTTCACGGGTCGGCTGGTCGGCTGGACGAGGAAGACGTCCTGCTCGCGCACGTTCTCGAGCACGCGCACGAACGTGTTCTCGTTGCTGAACTGGAAGACCTCCACGTCGCCCATCGGGGTGTGGAGATAGGCGCAGATGCGCCGCGCCAGCGCGCGGTTCGCGTTGCCGGTGTAGATGCTGAACTCGTCGGCGTACACCAGGGACTCCCGGTTGGCGGTGGTGGCGTCACCGATTCTACGTGAGGCGGCGGGCCGCGCACGTGGAAGACGTGCCCGCGATCCTCGAGTGGACGAGGTCGGCGGACTATTCCGCAGGCGCGCTCACGAGGCTGCCCACGAGTTCATCGAAGGTCTGCGTCGAGGTCCAGGCAGGATCTGCGGTACCAAGATCCTCGATCCCCCCGATGAACCCGCGTCCGTTCTCCAAGATGTGGCCCTGGATGTCGCTTCGTCGTCGACGCTCCGTCGGCCTTGCTACTCGACCTCGACGGTCTCCTCAGGCTCGCGATCGTCGACGAAGACGGTGATGCTCACGATCCGGTCTTCCGGCTGCGGCTTCATGACCGTCACGCCGCGGCTGGCGCGGCGGTAGCGATTGACCGATGAGACCTCGGTCCGCAGGATCGTGCCGTCCTCGGTGATGAGCATCATCTCCTCGTCATCGCGTCCAACGAGGCGGATCGCCGCCACGTCGCCGGTATCGGCGTTGAGCGAGTTCGCGATCACGCCCCCGGTGGCCCGATGCTTGACGGGGAAGTCCCGCACCTCGGTCCGCTTCCCGTAGCCTTGCTCGGTGACGACGAGGAGCTCGTTGTTCGTGTCGAGGATGACCTCCATCCCCACCACCTCGTCGTCCTTCTTCAGGCGGATGCCGGTCACGCCGCGCGTGTCGCGGCCCATCGGTCGCACCTCGGTCTCGTGGAAGCGGGCCGCCTGGCCATTCTTCGTGGCGATGATGATGTCGCTGTGGCCGTCCGACAGGCCGACCCACTGGAGCTCGTCGCCGTCGACGAGATGGATGGCGATCAGCCCGTTGGCGCGGATGCGTCCGTAGTCGGCGAGCGACGTCTTCTTGATCATGCCGCGCCGGGTGGCCATCACGAGGTAGTGGTCGGGCTCGAACTGCGGCAGCGCGATGATCGCGCTCACGTACTCCCCGGACTCGACCTGCACGCCCGGCAGGTTGATGATCGGCAGGCCCTTCGCCTGGCGGCTGGCCTCCGGGAGGGCATAGACGCGCGTGATGAAGACACGCCCGCGGTTGGTGAAGAACAGGATCGAGTCGTGGGTGTTGGCGACCAGGAGGTGCCGCACGGCGTCCTCCTCGCGGGTGATCATCGCCAGCTTGCCCCGGCCGCCGCGGCGCTGGCTGCGGAAGGTGCCGATCGCCTGGCGCTTGATGTAGCCGCGCTGGCTGAGGGTGACGACGACGTCCTCGCGAGCGACGAGGTCCTCTTCGGTCAGCTCGCGGTTCGCATCGGCGTGAATCCGTGTCTTGCGGTCGTCGCCGTACTTCTTTCGCAGGTCCGCGAGCTCGCCCTGGATGACGGCGAGCACCTTGCGCGGATTCGCGAGCAGGTCCTCGAGCGCGGCGATGAGCTGGATGACGGCCCGATATTCATCCTCGATCTTCTTCCGCTCGAGCGCGGCCAGCCGGCGCAGCTGCATCTCGAGGATCGCGTTGGCCTGCGCCTCCGAGAGGTTGAAGCCGCTCATGAGGGCGGTGCGCGCGGCATCGGTGTCGGCCGAGGCGCGAATCGTGGCGATCACGCGGTCGAGGTTGTCGAGCGCGATCTTCAGGCCCTCGAGGATGTGGGCGCGCTCCTGTGCCCGCGCAAGGTCGAACTCGCTCCGCCGGCGGACGACCTCGCGCCGGAAGCCGATGTAGTGCTCGAGCATGCGCTTGAGCCCGAGCGTGACCGGCTGCCCGTCGACGAGGGCAAGCATGTTGGCGCTGAAGCTCGTCTGGAGCTGGGTGTGCTTGAAGAGCTGCTGCATGACGGTGTGGGGCGAGCCGTCGCGCTTGACGTCGACGACGATCCGCATCCCGTCCCTGTCGCTTTCGTCGCGAATGTCGCTCACGTCGGTGATTCGCTTCGCCCCGACGAGGTCGGCCATCTTCTCGATGAGCGTCGTCTTGTTGACCTGGTACGGCAGCTCGGTGATCACGACCGCCATGCGCCCGGCGGCCGTTTCCTCGAAGGCGACCTGGCCGCGCATGATGATCCGGCCGCGCCCCGTGGCGTACATGTGGCGGATCGCATCGACCCGCTCCTTCTCGCCGGTGAGCTGGTTGCGCTGGTCCTCGAAGCGGAAGATCGTGCCGCCGGTCGGGAAGTCGGGGCCGGTGACGATCTCGCACAGCTCGTCGACGGTCATCTCCGGGTTGTCGATGAGCCGCGTGATCGCGTCGCACACCTCGACCAGGTTGTGCGGCGGTATGTTCGTGGCCATGCCGACCGCGATGCCGCTCGAGCCGTTGACGAGGAGGTTCGGCAGGCGGGAGGGGAGCACGGTCGGCTGCCGGAGGCGACCGTCGTAGTTGTCGACGAAGTCGACCGTCTCCTTCTCGATGTCGGCGAGCACCTCGTCGGTGATCGAGGACATCCGCGCCTCGGTGTAGCGCATCGCGGCCGGCGGATCACCGTCGACGGAGCCGAAGTTCCCCTGCCCGTCCACGAGCGGGTAACGGAGGCTGAAGTCCTGCGCCATCCGGACGAGCGTGTCGTACAGCGCCAGGTCGCCGTGCGGGTGGTACTTCGCCATCGCCTCGCCGACGACGCCGGCGCACTTCCGATACGACGACGTGGAGCGCAGTCCCATCTCGTGCATCGTGTAGAGGATCCGCCGATGCACCGGCTTCAGGCCGTCGCGCACGTCCGGCAGGGCGCGGCTGACGATGACGCTCATGGCGTAGTCGATGTACGCCGTGCGCATCTCGTCCTCGATCCACACCGGCCGGACGTTGCTGCGTTCCATCTCCATCGGTCTGTCTCGTCCCTAGCTTGTCGTCAATGTCGTGAATGTCGTCATGCGGGCCCCGCTGCCGAGAGATCCGTCGGCACGGCGTAGCGCTCCTTGAGGTCGCGCTTCTCGGATGGCGACGCGCCGAGGAATCGGCCCTCGGCCCCGGCGACGAGCCTGCCGTCGGCCCCGCGCACCTCGCCCGTCACGTGATAGATCCGGCGCCGACGATCGGTGACGCGGCCGGTGGCGACGAGCCGCTCGCCGGGGCTCGCCGGCGCGCGGAAGCGAATGTTCATCTCGGCGGTCACTGCCCACGAGTCGTGGCTCGCCGGCGCCCAGGCCATCACCTCGTCGAGGAGCGTGGCGAGGATGCCGCCGTGGACCTTCTCCTCCCAGCCGACGAAGGCCGCGGTTGGGACCCATTCCGTGCTCGCCGTCCCGTCGCCGAGCACGATCTCGAGGTGCATGCCGATCGGGTTCTGGCCGCCGCAGGCGAAGCAGTTGTGATCGGCAAAGGCATAGCGCCGCCCGTCGCTTGCGACGATCGCCTGGCTGGTGCCGATGCGGGAGGCGGAGTTCACCAGGTGTCGTCCTCATCGTCGTACCCGCCGTACCCGCCGCCCCACTCGTCGTCGCCGGTGCTGCGCAGGCAGTGGGCCGCGATGGCGAGCGCGAACGCATGGCTGACCGCGTAGCCGTCGCGCAGCAGGTTGACCGCCTCGCGGCGCTCGGCCACGCCGTTCGCCTCGAGCAGCTCGCACCACTCCTCGATCGAGCGCCCGGTCTTGGCCCCCACCTGGCGGATGTCAGCGGTGTGTCGCGATGGCATCGGTCTGTCGTCTCGCTGCAGTGTGCTCGTCAGATGTCCAGGTTTCGGACCTTGCGGGCCTCGCCCCGGATGAAGTCGCGACGCGGCTCGACCCGCTCGCCCATGAGCGTCGAGAAGACGTCGTCCGCCTCCGCCGCATCCTGGACCTCGATGCGGAGCAGGGTGCGCGTGTCGGGGTTCATCGTCGTCTCCCACAGCTGCTCCGGGTTCATCTCGCCGAGGCCCTTGAAGCGCTGCACGCTCACGTTCTTCGTGCGGCCCTCGCGGGAGAGGTCCTTGACGGCGCTATCGCGGTCCTTCTCTGTCTGCGCGTAGCGGGTGACCTTGCCGGTGCTGATCCGGAAGAGCGGCGGCTGGCAGAGGTAGAGATAGCCTTCCTCGATCACCTGCGGCATGTGCCGGTAGAAGAAGGTGAGGAGGAGGGTGCTGATGTGCGCCCCGTCGACGTCGGCGTCGGAGAGGAGGCAGATCTTGTGGTACCGGAGCTTGCTGATGTCGAACGTCTCGCCGATGCCGGCACCGAGCGCGATGACGAGCGGCCGAATCTTGTCGCTCGACAGGACCTTGTCGAGGCGTGCCTTCTCGACGTTGAGCATCTTGCCGAACATCGGCAGGACGGCCTGGTTGCGCCGATCGCGTCCCTGCTTCGCCGATCCGCCGGCGGAGTCGCCCTCGACGATGTAGAGCTCGCTCTTGCCCGGGTCGCGCTCCTGACAGTCGGCGAGCTTGCCGGGAAGCGCCATTCCCTCGAGCGCGCCCTTGCGGATGACGAGGTCGCGCGCCTTGCGCGCCGCCTCGCGGGCGCGGGCGGAGGTGAGGCATTTCTCGATGATCCGCCGGCCATCGGCGGGGTTCTCCTCGAGGTGCTGGACGATGCCCTCGGTGACGACGTTCTGCACGATGCCCTTGACATCCGCGTTGCCGAGCTTCGCCTTCGTCTGCCCCTCGAACTGCGGATCGGTGAGCTTCACGCTGATCACCGCGGTGAGGCCCTCGCGGACGTCCTCGCCGGAGAGATTCGCCTCTTTCTCGGCGAGCGTGCCCGACTTGCGCGCCCACGTGTTGAGCGAGCCGGTGAGCGCGCTGCGGAAGCCCGCCACGTGGGTGCCGCCGTCGACGGTGTGGATGTTGTTCGCGAAGGCGAGCACGTTCTCGGCGAATCCGTCGTTGTACTGGAGCGCGACCTCGACGCTCGTCCCCTCGACGACTTTCTCGACGAAGATCGGTCGCGGGTTGAGCGTGTCGCGGCGGCGGTTGAGGTGCCGCACGAAGCTCGTCACCCCGCCCTCGAAGTAGAAGTTCTTCTCGCGGTCGATCCGCTCGTCGACGAGCCGAATCCAGACACCCTTGTTGAGGTAGGCCGACTCGCGCAGCCGGGTGCTGATCGACTCCCACGAGAAGTCGAGGGTCTCGAAGATCTCCGGATCGGGCTTGAAGAAGGTCCGGGTCCCGCTCCGTCGCTCCCAGGTCGTGATCAGGCCGCGGTTCGCCTCAGCGGCGCCGCCCTTCTGCGTTACCGGCGTCGTCGGGGCACCGCGCGCGTACTCCTGGAACCAGCGCTTGCCGTCGCGGAGCACCTCGACCCGCATCGACTCGGCGAGCGCGTTCACGACGCTGACCCCGACCCCGTGCAGGCCGCCGGAGACCTTGTAGCCGCCGCCACCGAACTTTCCGCCGGCGTGAAGGACGGTCATGATGACCTCCAGGGCGCTTTTGCCGGTGGCGTGCTTGTCGACCGGGATGCCGCGTCCGTCGTCGACCACCTCGAGCTGGCCGCCGGCATGGATGGTGACGTGAATGCGGGTGGCGACATTCGCCATCGCCTCGTCGATGCTGTTGTCCACCACCTCCCAGACGAGCTGGTGCAGGCCGCGCGCATCGGTCGAGCCGATGTACATGCCGGGCCGCTTGCGGACCGCCTGCAGGCCCTCGAGGACCTGGATGCTGGCGGCCGTGTACTCGGCCCCCTTCGTGCGGCGGGCGCGCCGCGCTGGCTCAGCGCTCATGGGTGGTGGCCATCTCCCTGATCTGGTCCTCCCCGGTGGATCCGACCGCGAGCGCGGCGCTCGGCGCCACCGCGGCGCCGCGAGTGATGATCGCGTGGATGCGATCCAGCTCCTCGTCGGAATAGAAATCGATGACGAGCCGTCCGCCACGGCGGGTGCGGGTGATGCCGACCTTCGTCGCCAGCATGCCGCGCAGCTGCGCCTCGAGGTCGGCGAGATCGGCCGAGAGCTCCACGCGCTGCCGCGCGACGGGTGCCGTCTCACGCTTGCGGCGCACGAGCTCCTCCGTCTGCCGGACGGAGAGGCCCTGCTCGAGCACGACGGCCAGTACAGCCCGCTGGAGCTCGGGGATCGAGATCGCAGCGAGTGCGCGGCCATGCCCCTCGCTGATCCGGCCCTCGGCGATCGCCTGACGGGTGTCGGCTCCGAGGTCGAGGAGGCGGAGCGCGTTGCTGATCGCGACGCGGCTCTTGCCAACCTGCCGCGCCACCGCCTCGTGCGTCATGCCGAAGCGCTGAGTCAGCTCGCGGTAGGCGAGCGCCGCCTCGATGGGGTTGAGATCGGTTCGCTGGAGGTTCTCGATGAGCGCGAGCTCGAGCTGCGTGCCGCCGTCCGCCTCGCGCACGATGGCCGGAATCTGGGCCAGGCCCGCGAGCCGCGACGCGCGGAGGCGTCGCTCGCCGGCGACGAGCTCGTACTCCCCGTCCGCGAGGGAGCGCACCACGATCGGCTGGAGCACGCCGTGGACGGCGATCGAGGCGGCCAGCTCCCCGAGCCGCTCGTCATCGAACCGCTCGCGCGGTTGATGAGGGTTGCGACGAATGCGGTCGAGCGACAGCTCGAGCACTCCCTGCTCGCCGTTCGAAGGACGCGGAATGAGGGCATCGAGGCCTCTGCCCAGCCCGAAGGCCCGCTGGCCGCGCTCGTCAGTCACGGGCGACGACCTCCCCGGCCAGGGCGCGATAGGCATCGGCCCCACGCGAGGCGGGATCGTAGAGCGCGACTGGCAGGCCGTGGCTCGGTGCCTCCGACAGGCGGATGCTGCGCGGCACCACCGTGTCGAAGACGGTGCCGTTCATGTGTCGGCGCACCTCGGCCGCCACCTGCGCCGATAGGCGGGTGCGACCGTCGTACATGGTCAGCAGCACGCCATCGATCTCGAGTCGCGGATTGAGGCCCTCACGAATGAGGCGGATGGTGTTCACCAGCTGACTCAGGCCCTCCAGGGCGTAGTACTCGGTCTGGATCGGGATCAGCACGCCGTCCGCCGCCGTCAGAGCGTTCACGGTGAGCAGCCCGAGCGATGGCGGGCAGTCGATGAAAACCCGATCGTAGCGTCCATTCAGGCCCGCCAGGCTCGCTGCCAACCGGTGCTCGCGGGCCGGCAGCCCGACCATCTCCACCTCGGCTCCCGACAGGCCCGGCGTGGAGGGCAGGAGGTCGAGACCGTCGATCGCCGTTCCCACGACAAGCTCGTCGACGGGGACGCCTTCGATGAGAAGGTCGTAGACAGATCGATCGAGCGTACGTCGATCCACACCCAGGCCGCTGGTGGCATTGCCCTGGGGGTCGATATCGATTACGAGGGTGGGTGATCCGGAGAGGGCCAGATAGGCCGCCAAATTGACCACGGTCGTCGTCTTGCCGACGCCGCCCTTCTGGTTTGTGCAGGCCGTAACCCTGACCACGAGCACTCCGCAGCGAGTTCAGATGGGCAACTGCATTCTACCAGTTTTAGCCTCATCCGGCCGCTTATCGACGGCTTATCGCGGGTCCCCGGCGACAGTCGACCGCGATGTTTCACGTGGAACATTGTGGACAACTCTGCAGGCCCGGGTGACGACACGGCGGCAGGTATACTCGGCCGAGCCGCCCATCCGCGTCGAGTCCCGGGAGCTCGGGTCATCACCTACACCAGCATCCTCCTCGCCATCCTCGCCGCCATCATCCACGCCGGCCTCGCGCCGGTGATCCAGGTCGCTGGTGTCTATCCCGACTTCATCCTCGTGGCCGTCGTGCTCGTGACCGCAGTCTTCGGCTTTACCCAGGGCCTGATCTGGGCCTTCGTCGCCGGCCTGACCGCCAACGTGCTGGTCGCGGCCCCGCTCGGCAGCCTGCCGCTGGCCCTGCTCATCGTGAGCGCCGTGGTCTCTGGCGGCGGGATCCTGCTTGGCCGGCTCGTGTGGGTCTATCCGGTCGTTGCGACGCTGGTCGCGAGCGTGGTGGCCGACGTCATCGCTCTCCTCGTGTCCCAGGTCGTCGGGGACCCCATCAACATGGCAGATGCGCTCGACCTGATCCTGCCCGCCGCGGTGCTCAACGCCGCGATTGCCGGTCTCCTGCTGCCGTTCGTGCGCCTCGCGGCGCACCGCCTCGGCGTGCTCGAGGAGCGTCCGGCGTGGTAACTCGTACCGATGGCTGACCTCAACGAGGGCCGCCTCGACCGGCCGCGGTCCCGGGCGCGCTTCCTCGCCTTCGGCATGGCCGCGATCGTGGTCTTCACCGCACTTGCCGGGAGGCTCGTGCAGCTCCAGATCATCGATGGGGCGACCTATGCCGCCCGAGCCGCGTCGGTGACGATGGAGGTCCCGATCCCCGCCGCCCGCGGGTTGATCTTCGACCGCGCGGGGCGCCGGCTCGCGATCAACGTTCCGTCGTGGACCGTGAAGGCCCGCAAGGCTGATCTGCCGGGTGAGCGGACCGGCATCGTCCTGGGCGAGGTGGCGCGCGTAACCGGCGTCGACCCGCGGGAGCTCCGCCGACGCCTCGATGCCTTCACCGGCTCGCCGTACGACCTCGTGCCACTGGCGCGCGGCATCGACCGCAACGCGGCGCTCGTTCTCGGCGAGCGGCGCGACGAGCTGCCCGGCATCGTCGTCGAGGCTGAGCCGGTGCGCGAGTACCTCGACGAGCACGGCAAGGTCGACGGCAGGCTGATGGCGCATCTCGTCGGCTATACCGGGGCCGTTGCCGCCGACGAGCTCGACACGCTCGAGCCGCAGGGCTATCTCCCCGACGACTCGATCGGCCGCGCAGGGGTGGAGCGCACGTTCGAGAAGGAGCTGCGTGGGTCGTACGGCAGCGAGCTCGTCGAGCGCAAGGCCGGTGGGCGTCCCGGGGACGTGCTCGAGACGCTTCGCCAGCCGGTGGCTGGGAAGAACCTCCAGCTCACGATCGACTCCGACGTGCAGCGGGTGGCGGCGAACGCCCTCCGCTGGGGGATGGACGCCGTCGGGCTGAAGCAGGGCGTGACGATCGTCATGAACCCCCAGACCGGCGAGATCCTGGCCATGGTCTCGCTGCCGTCCTACGACAACAACAAGTTCGCGGGCGGGATCAGCGCCGCCGACTACCGGGCCTACCTCGCCGCCCCGGGACAGCCGCTCCGCAATCACGCGATCTCGGACATCTACCCCCCAGGCTCGACCTTCAAGCTCGTCACCGGCCTTGCGGCGCTCGAGGAGCGCGTGACGACCCCGACCCAACGCTGGCCCACCTACGGCTGCTACCAGATCCCTGACGCGCCGAAGGGCCAATGCCTGTTCGACTGGAACCACGCCGGCTTCGGGCCGCTCGATATCACCGATGCCTACGCGATCAGCTCGGACACGTTCTTCTACCAGATGGCCGTGAAGCTCGGCGTCGACCGGCTCGGGCTGTGGGCGGACCGGCTGGGCTTCGGCAAGAAGAGCGGCATTCGACTGCCGGACGAGGCGGCGGGCATCGTGGCCAGCACGAAATGGGCGCAATCCCAGGGGCGGCCGGGCGTCTTCACCGGTGAGCTCGCGCAGGCGGGCATCGGCCAGAACGTCATCGCGGTCACGCCGCTCCAGCTTCTCAACGCGTACTGCACGATGGCGAACGGCGGTCGCGTCCTCGAGCCGGCCATCGTGCGCGGCGAGACGGACGCCAGGGGCAAGCTGGTGAAGCCGTACACGCCGGTCGAGGTTGGGAAGGTCGGGGCGAGCGACGCGAACCTGCGGACGATGCGGATCGGGGCGCGCGAGGTGATCACCTCGGGGCATGCCTACAACATCCGTGACCTCCACCTGCCAGGCGCCCTGTCAGGCAAGACGGGCACGGCGGAGTTCGGGACGCCGACGAGCGAGGGCGTCCTGCCGTTCCACTCGTGGTTCGTCGCCTACCTGCCGAGCAAGCCCGGCGCGACCGATGCCGACCTCGCCGTGATCACGTTCTCCTACTCGGCCATCGTGCCAGGCAACGTGTCGCTCGAGGTCGTCAAGTACTTCCTCCAGCAGTACTACCACCTCGACCAGGATCTGCGGCTCGACCCGCGCAACTTCTCGCTCGTGGCGGCGAACTGACCGATGGGTGCCGTCAGCTCGACCTTCGTCGGTGCCGTGACCCGGCGGGGATGGCGTCGCTTCGACGTGCAGCTTCTCGCCTACGTCCTGCTGCTGGTCGGGTTCGGGATCGTGATGGGCTACTCCGCGAGCTACAACGACCCGGCGGCGGGCAGCGGGATCGCCCAGCCGGTGAAGACCGCCATCTGGGCCGCGATCGGGCTCAGCCTGTTCTTCGTCGCGGCGAGCGTCGACTACCACTGGCTGGAGCCGTTCATCGTGCCGATCTACCTGGCCGTGCTCGGCCTCCTCGCGCTCACGATGCTCCTCGGCACGAGCCTCTTCGGCGCCCAGATGTCGATCACCGTCGCCGGCCTCGACTTCCAGTTCAGCGAAGTGAGCAAGGTGCTCATGATCGTCGTGCTCGCCGCCTTCCTCGCGGGGCGCCGCGAGCGCATCGGTCGCCTGTCGACGATCGTCGGTGCCGGGCTGCTCATGGCGATCCCGACGTTCCTCGTCTTCCGACAGCCGGACCTCGGGACCGCGCTCGTCTTCGTGGCGATCCTCGCCGCGATGCTGTTCATGAGCGGCGCAAGCATCGGTTGGCTGGCGATCCTGGCGGGCGGGGTGGTGGCCGTCGCGCCCATCGCGATCGGTGCGCTCCAGGATTACCAGCGGCAGCGCCTCTTCTGCTTCCTCGACCCGTTCGCCGATGCGCAGGGGGCCTGCTACCAGCTCGTGCAGGCGATCAACGCGGTGGGCTCGGGTGGCCTGCTCGGCCAGGGGCTCACCGCGGGCCGCCAGAACCAGGCCGGGCTGCTCCCCGTACAGAGCACCGATTTCATCTACAGCGTGGTCGGTGAGGAGCTCGGGCTGGTGGGCGGCATCCTGCTGCTGGCCCTGTTCGCGCTCCTCGTGTGGCGGATCCTGCTCATCGGCTGGCAGGCGCGGGACACGCTCGGCTCGATGGTCGCCGTGGGCCTGGCTGCCATGATCCTGTTCCAGGTGCTCGTGAACATCGGGATGGTGATCGGCATCATGCCGGTGACGGGCATCCCGCTCCCCTTCGTCACCTACGGCGGGTCGTCGCTCATCTCGCTGCTGTTCGGGATGGGGATCCTCGAGTCCATCCGCATGCATTCGCGCAAGCCGACGTTCTAACGGCACGCCCGGGTCGACAACGTCGCCGATTCACGCCCGGTGGCCGCGCATCCGACGAAACCGTCCCCGGAGGGTTCGCGTTCACACGCAGCGTGAACCCAATGGCCGCAACCGGGGTCTGGCCGGGTTACCGGTCAGCTGGCGTGAACCCGACCGCCTCGGCTCCGCCGCGGGTCATGCGACTGGGCTGCTGCCCGGCCCCGCGCCGCGATCGACCGAAACCGTGGGTTCGGGCTTCTCGGGTAGCGCGTCCGGCTCCGGCTTCTCTTCCGGCTCGCGGAGGGCGGCGGCGCGCGACGGCCCGACCGGCGTACCGGAGAGGCGCAGGAACCCGTAGCGATACAGGTCGCGGCCGATTGCCACGATCGGTGCGGCGAGGATGGCGCCACCGAGCCCGAACAGCGCCCCGCCGAGCACGAGCGCCAATATCATGACCGCGGGATGGAGCTCCACCGCGTCGCCCATCACCTTCGGCACGAGCAGGTTGTTCTCGAGCTGCTGGACCGCGGTGTAGAGGATGACGACCGCCACGACCGCCGCCGGCGAGATCGTCAGGGCGATGAGGATGGCGGGGACGGCGGCGATGATCGGACCGATGATCGGGAACCACTCGAGCACGCCGGCGATGAGCGCGAGCACGAGCGTGAACTTCCCGAGCTCGCCGAAGCCGATGAT
Organism: Candidatus Limnocylindria bacterium; assembly: GCA_038328565.1. Taxonomy (GTDB): domain Bacteria; phylum Chloroflexota; class Limnocylindria; order QHBO01; family QHBO01; genus JAICQM01. The sequence continues at coordinate 6,416 of JBBQMC010000001.1, read as the reverse complement.
TGTGACGATCGTGAGGCCGATGGTGGTGGCCAGGAAGATGGAGGCGCCGAGCAGGAGCTGGCCGCGAACCCAGCGACCGCCGATGCGGGCCAGGATGGCGAGGAGCGCGCCGGCGTCGGGGCGCCAGGCCGGCGGCAGCGCGCCCTGCACCGCGCCCGGGAAGCGCTCGCGGTCCTTCAGGACGAAGAAGAGCCAGACCGGAACGATGACGAGGCCGAGGATGAAGGTCGCGGCGCGCACGAGGGTCTCGACCACCGGTCCCGCGATGGCCTGCACGATCTGCCCGAACGCCTCCTGGGCGCGTGCGACCGACGCGTCGATGATGTCGCGCAGCTCGGCGGGCAGGGTCAGCGACTGATACCAGGCGACGACCGACGCCTCCCACTCGCTGAGCGAGGCGCCGTATTGCGGGGCGCGCTGGATCAGCTCGCGCGCCTGCTGGCCGATCGGCGGCAGCGCGAACGCGATGAGCAGCCAGGCGATGCCAACCACGAGCGCGTAGGCGAGGAGCACGCCGGCCCAGCGCGGGACGCTCCGTCGCTGGAGGAGGGTGACGATCGGGTCGAGCACGAATGCGAGCGCGAGGCCGATGACGAACGCGGCCAGCGCGCCCCGCGCCGACCACACCAGCCACGCGACCAGGACGATCATGGCCAGGGCGAACAGCGCCAGCCGATGTCGCTTCAGCGCTCCAAGCAGCTCCGCGATGACGTGCCTCCCGTGCTCGCGCCGTCCTGGCGCCCCACCGCGGCATGATACGGGTCAGCGTCCGCGGGCCACGCTGCCGCACTTTCCGTGCGGGCGGGCGAACGGTAGCATCGGCGCCACATGACGACCCGAACGACGCCCGAGCAGCCGCGTCAGCGATGGCAGCTCCTCTTCGCCCGCCGTGCTCCCGCCCTGCGCCTGCGCCAGCCGGACATCGTCGCCGCCTTCGAGCACGCGTTTACCGACGCCGGCCTGCCGCTGAGCCACACGAATGCGCTGCGCCCACGGCCACGGATCAAGCTCGCCGCGAACCCGCCGATCGGGCTGGAGCTGCGCGGCGAGATCGTCGAGGCGCACTTCGACGAGCTCGTGCCGATCGAGCGCATCCGCGCCGCCGCCGAGCTGCTCCCCGACGGGCTCGAGCTGATCGACGCGCGCGAGGTGTGGCACGGGTTCCCGTCCGCCTCCTCCCAGCTGCGCGCCGCGGAGTACGAGGTGACCGCCATTGGCAACGACGAGCTGACAACCGCTGGGCTGCGGGGAGCGGTCGTCCGGCTGCTCGCCACCCGGACGCTCCCCGGTCGTCGCCGGAAGGGCGAGACCGAGCGCCGCGCGGATGCCGGGATGCGCGATCTCCGGCCCCTCATCGAGGACGTCGAGGTGCTCGCCGTGGACGAGCGCGCGCGCCGCGCGACGCTGCGGATGGTGCTGCGTCTCGATGCCAGCGGGGCGGGAAGGCCGGAGGACGTCATCGGGGTGCTGGACGTCCCGCTGCGCACGGCCGTCGCGGTCCGGACGCGTCTCCTGTTCGTTGACACTCCGCCGATCGCCCGATAGACTTCACGTTCCGCGGGCGACCACGGGTCGGCCCGCGTCGTTGTGCGCCGCCGATCCACGGCCGAGCGCGTAACCGCCATCCCTTCCATTCATCGAAACGGAGCCACCCATGTACGCTGTCGTCAGCAGCGGCGGAAAGCAGTATCGCGTCGAGGCGGGCAGCGAGCTGCTCGTCGAGAAGCTGGGCATCGAGCCCGGTGCCGCGGTCACCTTCGAGCGCGTCCTGCTCGTCGGCGACGGCGACGACGTGATGGTCGGTACGCCCCTCGTCGACGGCGCCAGCGTGACGGGCACCGTCCTTCGCGCCGAACGCGGCCCGAAGATCGTCATCTTCAAGTTCAAGCAGAAGGTGAAGTACCGCCGCCGGACCGGGCACCGCCAGGACCTCGTGCGTGTGCGCATCGACGAGATCAGCGCCAATGGGAAGCGGTCGAAGGCCGAGGCGACGCCGAAGGCGGCTCCCAAGCCCGCGCCCACGCCGGCGCCGAAGGCACGTTCATCTGCCGCTCCCGCGACCACGCCGAAGGCGGCAGCCTCCCGAGCGCCTCGCGCCGCGAAGGCCGCCGCGAAGGTCGAGGCCACTGCCGACGAGAAGCCGAAGCGCGCCACGCGCGCTCGCCCCTCCGCAGCCGCGAAGGATGCGGGCACGACCGAGGCCAAGCCGAAGCGCGCCACGCGCAGCCGCAAACCCAAGCCGGACGCGGACAAGGAGTAACCCATGGCACACAAGAAGGCTGGCTCGTCCAGCAAGAACGGGCGCGACAGCGCCGGTAAGCGGCTTGGCGTGAAGCGCGGCGATGGGCAGCTCGTGAACGCGGGCACCATCATCGTCCGCCAGCGCGGCAGCACGTTCAACGCAGGCGAGAACGTCGGGATGGGCAGGGATTACACCCTGTTCGCCACCACCGGCGGGACCGTCAAGTTCACCCATGAGACGCGCGACAAGAAGCGCGTCAGCGTCGTCGCCGCGGAGGCCTGACCGGCCCCCTCGGAACGGCGCACAGCACCCCGGAGATTCCAATGAAGACCGAGATCCATCCCACCTACCACCAGGCGCAGGTCCACTGCGTGTGTGGCAACAGCTTCACCGTCGGCTCGACCCTTGAGTCGATCCGGGTCGAGGTCTGCAGCAACTGCCATCCGTTCTACACGGGCACGCAGAACATCGTCGACACTGCCGGGCAGGTCGAGCGGTTCCAGCGGCGCATGGAGCGCGCCCTGCGCTGAGCCCTCCCGTCGGCTCCCACCGCGGTCAGATGCGCCGGTCGCCCTCGGGGTGGCCGGCGCGTCTTGCGCCCCACCTGTTCTTCCTCATCCCCGAGCTCGTGATGGCGGCTGGCCCGTTCGTCATCGAGACGGTCACGGCGAGCGCGGGCCGAGCCCGGTTCCGGATGCCGGACTTCTTCTATGGCGGCCAGGCCCTCATCGAGGGGGTCATGATGCGCGGCCGCACGTCGGTGGCGATGAGCGTCCGCCCACCGTCCGGCGAGATCCGCACGTACGCCGAGCCCCTTCCCGACGCCCTGACCCGCGGCCGCTGGGTGAAGGTGCCGTTCGCGCGCGGCGTGTTCGTCCTCTACGAGACACTCGTGCTCGGCACGCGGATGCTCATGCGCTCGGCGGCCATTGCGGCCGAGGGCGAGGACGTGGAGATCGGCAAGGGGACGATGGTCGTCACGATGATCTTCAGCCTTGGCTTCGCCGTCGTCCTCTTCTTCCTGCTGCCGCTCTTCCTCTCGACGTTCGCCGAGCGCGCCACCGATTCGGGCATCGTCGCGAACCTGCTCGAGGGGTTGATCCGGCTCGTGATCTTCGTCGGCTACATCGGCCTCATCGGTCTCATGAGCGACATCAGGCGCGTCTTCGCCTACCACGGTGCGGAGCACAAGGCGATCAGCGCGAACGAGGCGCAGCGCCCGCTCACGCCCGACGAAGTCGACCGCTTCAGCACTGCCCACACACGCTGCGGGACCACGTTCATCCTCATCGTCGTCGTGCTCAGCATCTTCTTCTTCAGCCTCGTCCCGCGCGCCGGGGTGCCGCTGCCGCTCCTCTTCGCGTCGCGGATCATCCTGGTGCCGATCATCGCCGCGGTCGCCTACGAGCTCGTGCGCTTCGGGGCGAGCCACTACGGCAACCGCCTCGTGCGTGCGATCTACGCGCCGGGGCTCTGGCTCCAGTCGCTCACCACTCGCCCGCCGGACCACTCGATGCTGGAGGTGAGCATCGCCAGCCTCGAGTCGTGCCTCGCCGCCGACCGCGAGGCGGCGGCCGCGCCAGGACGATGATCGACCGCCTGCGCGAGGCGGAGGCGCGCTACGAGGAGATCAGCCGTCTCATGTCGACGCCGGAGGTCGCCAGCGACCCGTCGCGGCTCGAGCAGCTCGGCCGTGAGATGAGCCGCCTCGATCCGGTCGTTGCCGCGTACCGTGCCTGGAGCTCGGTGCGCGCCCAGCTCGACGCCACCCGGCAGATGGTCGCCGACGACGACGAGGAGGTGCGGGCCATGGCACGCGACGAGCTGGCGACGCTCGAGACGCGCGCCGCCGAGATCGAGGCGGGGCTGCGCGCGTTGCTCGTGCCGCGCGACCCGAACGACGATCGCGACGTGATCGTCGAGGTCCGTGCCGGCGCCGGCGGCGAGGAGGCGTCACTGTTCGCAGCCGACCTGTTCCGGATGTACGCCCGCTACGCCGAGCGGCGCCGCTGGAAGACCGAGATCCTCTCGACCTCCGAGAGCGACGCGGGTGGCTTCAAAGAAGTGATCGCCGAGATCCACGGCGCCGGCGCCTACTCGCGCCTGAAATGGGAATCGGGGGTGCATCGCGTCCAGCGCGTTCCGACCACCGAGGCGGCAGGCCGGATCCACACCTCGACCGCCACCGTGAGCGTCATGCCCGAGGCCGACGAGGTCGACCTCGTCATCGACGAGAAGGACCTGCGCATCGACGTGTACCGCTCCAGCGGGCCGGGGGGCCAGAGCGTGAACACGACCGACTCCGCGGTCCGCATCACCCACCTGCCGACCGGCACAATGGTCGCCATCCAGGATGAGAAGAGCCAGCACAAGAACAAGGCGAAGGCGCTGGCCGTGCTTCGCGCGCGGCTGCTCGACGTCGAGCGCCAGCGCCAGGCCGATGAGCGTGGCGAGGAGCGCCGCTCGCAGGTCGGCAGCGGCGACCGGGCCGAGAAGATCCGCACCTACAACTTCCCCGACGACCGGGTGACCGATCACCGCGTCGGGCTCACCGTCCACAACCTGCCCGGCATCCTCGAGGGCGACCTCGACCGGATCGTCGAACCACTCGCCGAGCGCGACCAGCAGGAGCGCCTGGCCGAGCTCGGAGCCGACGGCCACTAGACCGATGGATGCCGCCGGCACGACCGTCGGCGCGGTGATCGCGGACGCGGCCCGCCGCCTCCACGCCGCGGGCAGCCCGACCCCGCGGCTCGACGGCGAGCTGCTGCTCGGCCACCTGCTGGGTCGCGATCGCGCCTGGCTGGTCAGCCATCGCGAGGAGCCGGTCCCTGCCACCCAGCTCGTCCTGCTCGCCGAGCTCGTCGACCGGCGTGCGAGCGGCGAGCCGATCGCCTACCTCCGCGGCTACAAGGAATGGTTCGGGCTCCGCATCCGGACGGATCGCCGTGCCCTCGTCCCGCGTCCCGAGACGGAGCTGCTCGCCGAGGCGGCCATCGCCGAGATCGCCGAGCGCCTCGGCGCCGATGCCGACGGGCCGCCGATCATCGTCTGGGAGGTGGCGACCGGCAGCGGGGCGGTCGCGGTGGCGATGGCGCTGCGCTTCCGGGTGGCGCTCCGCCTCGAGCGGATCAGGCTGGCAGCCAGCGACCTGTCGACCGACGCGCTCGAGCTCGCGGCCGAGAACCTCGCCGAGCACCGCGTCGGTGGCCTCGTCACGCTGGCCTGCACCGACCTGCTGGAGGGCGCCGGCGCGCTGCTCCCCGCGCCGGACGTGGTGGTCGCCAACCTTCCCTACGTGGCCAGTGACGACGTTCGCGCTGCCGGTGGGTCCCTCGCCCACGAGCCGGCCGGCTCGCTCGATGGCGGTCCGGACGGGCTGGACCTGCTGCGGCGACTCCTGCGTGCGGCGCCCGCGGCGGTGCGGCCCGGTGGAACGGTCCTCCTCGAGGTTGGCGCTGGCCAGGCGGCCGCGGTGCGCGGGCTCGCGCCGCCCGGTTCGATCGTCGACACGCGCGCCGACATGGCCGGCGTCGAGCGGGTCGTGCGGATCGGGCTGCCGAACCCCGTGAGCGCATGATTCGCCGGTGACCGATCGCCTGCCCCTGACCGACGACGGAATCGCCCGCGCCGCCGAGCTGCTGCGCGACGGCGCGCTCGTCGCGTTCCCCACCGACACGGTCTACGGGGTCGCCGTGGCGCGATCGCGCGCCGATCGCCTGCCCGAGCTCTTCGCACTGAAGGGGCGGCCGCTCGACCGCCGCATCCCGGTCCTCGTCGCATCGCTCGCCCAGGTCGCGGAGGCCGGTTTCGTGTGCGACGAGCGGACGCGGGCCGTCACCGCGCGCTGGTGGCCGGGGCCGCTCTCCGTGGTCCTTCCGGCGGCCGACGGCGGCGAGACGGTCGCCTTCCGCGTGCCCGACCACCCGGTGGCGCAGGCGCTCATCGCCTCGGCCGGGCCGCTGCTCGCGACGAGCGCGAATCGCTCCGACGAGCCGGACACGCTGGGCGCTGATGAGGTGCTCATCGCGTTTGCCACCCAGCAGGACGAGCTTGCCGCCGTGCTCGACGGCGGTCCCGTGCCCGGCGGCCGGCCCTCGACCGTGCTCGACCTGTCGACGACGCCGGCACGGATCCTTCGTGACGGGCCGGTCGAGCGCGAGGCGCTGGCCGA